>CAYNBI010000057.1:0-2245 GCA_964395315.1 uncultured Chromatiaceae bacterium
GAGGTGCCCAGCGCCGTGGTCAGGTTGATGCGCTGGACCTCGCCGCCGGACAGGGTGCGGGACTGGCGGTCCAGGGTCAGGTAGCCGAGGCCCACTTGCTCCAGATAGCGCATGCGGGAGCGGATGCCGTCCATGAGAAGATCGAGGTCCGGCGCATCGAGTCCCTCGAAGAACGCCCGGCAGCGATCGATGGGCAGCCGCATCAAGTCGTGGACATTCAGGCCCGGCAGGGTCGCCCAGGCGTCCTGGTCCATGGTGACACGGGCGTGGCGGAAGCGCATCCGCGGGTCGAGGGCGGCGTCGGCACCCTCTCTGCTGCCGATGCGCCATTCGAGGGGATCGTCCTTGAGCCGCGCCCCGCCGCAGTCGGCGCACGGGTTGTAGGCCCGGTAGCGGGATAGCAGCACCCGCACGTGCATCCGGTAGGCGCGGCCCTCCAGCCAGTCGAAGAAGCGCCGCACGCCGTACCACGCCCCCTGACCCCACTCCCCCTCGCCCTCGAGGACCCATCGGCGGTCGTCTTGGGTGAGGTCGCGCCAGGGCAGGTCGGTGGGGATGCCTCGATCGTAGGCAAAGCCCATCAGGTCTTCCTGGCTTTCCGAGTAGCTGTCGGACTGGAAGGGCTTGATCGCCCCCTCGATCAGGGACTTGCCCTGATCTGGGACGACCAGGTCCCAATCGATGCCGATGGTGCGCCCGAAGCCTCGGCAGGTCCCGCAAGCGCCCACCGGAGAGTTGAAGGAGAACAGGTTCGGTGTCGGGTCCCGGTAGGCGATGTCGCAGTCGGGGCAGTGCAGGTCGGTGGAGAAGCGCCGCGGCGCGCCGGGTTCCATGCCCTCATCGATGGGATAGACTCGGACACGGCCATGGCCGTGGTCGAGCGCGGACTCCAGTGCCTCGACGGCGCGACCGCGTTTGTCCGCGCTCAGGCGCAGGCGGTCCTGGATGACTTCGAGCGCGTCCGGCTCCCGGCGCAGGATGCGGATGTAGCCCTGCTGGGCCAGCAGCCGCTCGATCTCCTCGCGGGAGAAGCCGTCTGGCACGGGCACCCGGAAGGCGATCAGGGCGCGGGCGTCGTCGCCGTCGGTCCCGCTGGCAAGCTCTTCCCAGATGCTCTCCGGCGTGTCCCGCCGCACCTCGCGCCCGCACCCGCGGCAGAACAGGCGCGCCGCACGCGCGAACAAGAGCTTGAGGTGATCGTTGAGCTCGGTCATGGTGCCAACCGTGGAACGCGACGTGCGCACCGGGTTGGTCTGGTCGATTGCGATGGCGGGGGGGATGCCCTCGATGCGGTCCGCGGCCGGACGGTCCATGCGGTCCAGGAACTGGCGGGCATAGGGGGAGAAGGTCTCGACGTAGCGCCGCTGACCCTCGGCGTAGATGGTATCGAAGGCGAGTGAGGACTTGCCGGAGCCGGAGACGCCGGTGATGACGATCAGCTCGCCGAGCGGGAGGTCAAGGTCGAGCTCCTTGAGATTGTTCTGACGGACGCCGCGCAGGCGGATGCAGTCGGGATGCTCTGGCATTCGGTGGCGTATCCGGGCTTTCGGGATTAACCAGACATGATGCCACGCGCGGTCCGCCCGCGCCCACCTGGTTTGGCGGCGCGCAGGTGGCGCCACAAGAATGGAGTGGAGATCGTGTTCGAGCTGATTCGGGATGCGGGACGGCTGATCAGTGCCGGGCTGGACTGGTTCGCCGCCCAGGGATTGCTGCTTCAGATCCTGAGCGCTGCCGCGGCGCTCGCGGTGTTGTGGGTGCTGTGGGTCCTAATGCGGGTGCTGATGGTGGCCTTGCGCGCCGCGTTTCGCGGATTGTGAGGCCCGTCCGCCCCCGCGACTGGCGCGCGGGAGCGGGGTGACAGGGCCGCGTCACGCCGGGTTGGCCGTGCGGGGCTATTGTCCTGCGCCCAGGGGTGCCGGCGCGTATCCGGGCGCCCGAGGATAACCCATGCCGGGTCCGCCGCCTCCACCGGGGCCCCAGGTTCCTTGTCGACCGCCGCGCAGGTTGGCGCGCATCTGGTCGAACTTCGAGCGCTGGGTGTCGGTGAGCAGCGACGAGATGCGTCCGTGGGTTCGCCCCCTCATGGCGGTGCGCGTGGCCTGCTGCTCCTCGAGGATGCTCTTGACCTGCGCCTGCTGGGCCGCGCTCAGATCAAGCTCCCGCGTGAGGAAGTCGAGGCGGCGGCTGATCCGCTGCACCGGGTCGCCCCGCATGCCGCCCATCCGGCCCGGGCCATAGCCGC
>CAYNBI010000057.1:2345-23812 GCA_964395315.1 uncultured Chromatiaceae bacterium
CCGCCGGGGGGACCGTAACCGCCGCCCGGTTGAAACGCGGGCGGCGTCGCCCCCTGCTGGAAGCACGGGCCATTTCCCCACCCCGGCCCCTGCGCGAGGCTGACGGTGGCGGCTGCTGCGGTCATGATGCCGAAACCGATTGCGAGCATCGTCTTGTTCATGGTTCGTCTCCTGTTCTCGAATCCTGGGTCGTAGATCGGCGGCGTCTGCCTTTCCGATGCCTAAACAATAGCGTGCGACCGTGGAGGCTCCTTGCAGGGACTTGGGAAAGAATGTGAAAGCCGCGCCGCGCGAATTCGGGAATCCAAAACCTCGGTACGCGGAGCGGGCTCAGCTCGGGCCGCCCCGAGACGGGGCTTCCTCGCCCGCCCGGTCCTCGTAGCGATAGCCGACGCCGTAAACGGAGTGGATGAGCTCACGATCCGGCGCCAACTCCGCGAGCTTGCGTCGGAGCTTCTTCACGTGGCTGTCGATCGTGCGGTCGGAGACGATTCGATGGTCGCGGTAGATACGGTCCATCAGACGCTCGCGGCTGAAAATGCGCCCGGGCGCGGAATGCAAGGTGGAGAGAAGGGCGAACTCGACCGCGGTCAGCTCCGTCTCGCCCCCCGCGGCGCTTACCCGGAGGCTGCCTTCGTCCAGGGCCAGTCGCCGGCCGTCGGCCTCGGTCTGAGGTCCTGTGCGGCGCAGCACCGCTTTCACGCGGGCCACCACCTCCCGCGGGCTGTAGGGCTTGCACACGTAGTCGTCGGCGCCCAGCTCCAGCCCCAGCAGGCGGTCGATCTCCTCTACGCGGGCGGTGGTCATGATCACGGGCACCCGGCTGAATGAACGGATCTCCCGGCAGATGTCGAGCCCGTCGCGTCCCGGCAGCATCAGATCCAGCAGCACCAGGGCTGGGTCGTGCCGGCGCACCCAATCGACGACTGGCGGTCCCTCGGCGAGGTGGTGGGTTTCGTAACCTGCCGCCCGCAGATAGTCCGCCAGCAGGCCCGCCAGCCTCGCCTCGTCCTCGACGATCAGTATCAGGTCGCTCATGCTTCGATCGGAAGACGGATCCGAATCCACAGGCCGCCCCGGGGCGAGGGGCGGGCCTCTATGGTCCCGCCGTGGGCCTCGGCAATGTTCTTGCAGATGGCGAGCCCGAGCCCGGTTCCACCGTTGTCGCGGCTGCGGGAGGCCTCGACCCGGTAGAGCCGCTCGAACAGCTGCGGCAGGGCTCCAGGGGGGACGCCGGGGGCTGTGTCCTGCAGGTCGATGACCAGGCTGCGGCCGTCCAGCTCCAGACCGATGCGCAGGCCGCCTCCCGCGTCGGTATAGCGCAAGCTGTTGCGCAGCAGGTTTCTGAACAGCTGCGACAGCCGGTGCTCGTCGGCCTGCAGGGTCACCGGCTGCTTCAGCCGGTTTTCGAGGCCCAGCGTCAGGTCCGCCGCGGCGAATTCGCCGCGGAAGGCGTCCAGGTCGCCCTCGAGGACCTCGACCGGATCGGTCTCCTGCTTGTGGTAGGCCAGCGCGCCAAGGTCCGTCATCGACAGGTCATGGAGGTCGTCCACCAGGCGCCCCAGGCGCATCACGTCGCCGTGGAGGGAATCCACTGCCGTCCTGTCCAGGGGGCGCACGCCATCCTGCAGGGCCTCGATCTCGGCACGCAGCAGGCCGAGAGGGGTGCGCAGCTCGTGGGAGATGTCGGCCACCCAGCGGCGGCGGGCGTGCTCGTTGCGTTCCAGCGTCTCTGCCAGGGCGTTGATGTCGCGACCCAGCCGCCCCAGCTCGTCGTCACCCATGACGGGAACCCGTGCGCCGAAGTCGCCCCCGGCGAGGCGCTTGGTGGTGTCGCGAAAGCCGAGCACGGGCCGCGACAGCCGTCTGGACAGCGGGAAGGCGAAGGCTGCGGAGAGCAGGATCATGCCCAGTGCGATGATCGCGAGCGCGGTGGTCTGACGCTCTCGGAAGCGCAGCTCGCCGGTATCCGGGGCGAAGGGGCCGGGTATCAGGGCGAGCGCGCCGATCTCCTCGTCGTTCAGCCGCAGGGGGAATCTCAGGGTCCCGACCAGCAGCTCGTCTCGCCCGTAGATCAGGGCGCCGTCCCTGCCCAGGAGCATGAGCCGCATCTCCAGGCGCAGCGGTTCGCCGTGTGGACCCTGGGCATGGTTCAGGACCGGAGTCGGCGGCCAGACGCCCGGCTCGCCGTAGGCGTGGCGGAGCCAGCGGCCCATTCGCCGTCCTGGAGCACGGGGCGCGCCCAGCCCGGGCGAGTCCTGCTCGTGCAGCGGACCGTCGTCCCGGTCGAGCAGCACCGCTATCCACAGGCGCTTGTCCGCCGCGAGGCGCTCCCAGCCCCCGTCCTGCTCGTAGCGCTCGACCAGGCGTTCGGCGATGGCGTCTACCCGCTCCTGCTGGCGCGCTTCGGCCAGCTCCATCAGCCCGTTGTGGAAGGACCAGTGCATGAACGCCTGCATGCCGAGCACGGCGAGGGTGCTCGCGGTCAACAGGGTCAGGAACAGTTTTGTGCGGATGGAAAGGTTCACGGGCATTGCTCCCAATGCCCATTATGGATCGCGTTCGTGCAGGAATTAAGGAGCTTAACCGGTCGCTGCGAGTCCCCGCCGCCCCTGCAGCCAGTTCAGCACGAAGTACAGCACGGTCTCCGGGCGGTTGAGATCGAGCAATGGGAGCTCGCGGGCGAGGGGGAAGGGCGCGTCGGCAGCGATGGCGATCACGTGGGCATCGGTGGCGTGGATCAAGGGCCTGCCCAGCGTGGGCCGGTAGAGCTCGATCTTGGGGATCGGCTCGTGCTTGAACCCCTCCACCAGCACCAGATCCAGCTCGCGGGTGTCGATGCAGGGCAGCAGCTCAGCGAGCCGGGGCTCGCCGGTCGGCCGGGCGCATTCCCTGATCAGGGCCACCCGCTGGCGCGAGGCGATGAGCACCTGGTCGGCGCCGGCCTTGCGCAGCTGGTAGCTGTCCTTGCCCGGCTGGTCGATCTCGAAGCTGTGGTGGGCGTGCTTGAGCAAGGCGAGCCTGAGTCCCGCCTCCTTCAGTCCGGGGATCAGCCGCTGCAGCAGGGTGGTCTTGCCGGTCCCGCTGTAGGCGCAGAATCCGAGCAGGGGGACTGCGCATTGCACGGTCACGAGGAGACCTCGCGCGTCAGCCGCTCCGCTTCGTCGGCGGAGTTGATGTTGGCGAACGCCCGCGGGCGGTCGCCGAAGTCCGCCAGCGCGACCCGGTGCAATGCGTACCAGCGGTCGATCTTGCGCTCGCCCCCGTCCAGAAAACGGTCGAGGCTCGCGGCCAGGGAGACGGGAATCAGCGCGTAGACCGGCTGCATGCGCATGCCGTCGGTGGCTACGGCAATCTCAGCCTGCTGATCGGTCAGGGCCGCACAGAGACGCCCGACCAGGTCGCGGGCGGGGAAGGGGCCGTCACAGGGAACCGTGACGATCCAGGGCGTGTCCACCGCCGACATGGCGCTGGCGAAGCCGGCCAGGGGGCCCTGGAACCCCTCGATCCCATCGCTGATCACCGGGAGACCGTAGCCGGCGTAGGCCTCTCGGTTGCGGTTTGCGTTGATCATGACCCGGGCGACCTGGGGCGATAGCGCCTCGATCACCCATTCGATGAGGGGACGTCCGGCGAAGGTGACCAGCCCTTTGTCCTGTCCGCCCATGCGCCGCGCCCGGCCGCCGGCGAGGATGATGCCGGTGATCCGCTCGCGCCGGGGTTTCTCGCTCTCCATTTGAGTGGTCCTCGAACCGCATGGGAAAAAGATGCATGGGGGATTCTTTGGCGCAATAACGCGAAAAGGCAAGAGTGATGCCACTCCGCCCGTGCCGCCGCACGATCTGCCGACGGAGGCGCGCTGGCGGTTTGGCCGCTACGCCGCCGGCGCTGCCGGTGCAGCGATTCGGCTGGCGTCGAGGTCGCGGCGGGATTGGTTGTCCGGTCGGCGGGATGGGCTGCCGCTTGCCGGCGGGCGGGACTCATTTGACGCGGACGCGGTCGCCGCCGCGACAGAATGTCGCACCTCGGGTGACAGGTTGTGGCCGGGGACCGGCGGCCTCCGGGCCGCGCTCGTCGGTCAGGACGTCCGGCAGGATCGACCGCCGACCGCGCTACTCGACCTCACCCTCAATCGTGGCGGTCTCGCCCTTGTTGTCTGTCCACCGGATCGCGATCGCATCGCCTACCTTGCCCTCCCTGAGATCGAAGGAGAGGTACGGATTGGCAGACACGCCCCAACCCCAGTCGAGGGTGAGCACGGGGGTCCCGTTGTGCTCGCACACGACCTCGCGAATGAAGTGCCGCGGCAGCAGTTCGCCCGTACCCGGGTTCTTCCGGCTGCCGGTTTCCATCGGATGTTTCATCAGCACCTTGACCGTGATCAGGCCGTCCCTGAGTCGGGCGCGAACCCTTCCTGCGTCTTCGTTTGCCATGTCTTGTATGCCTCAAGCTCGGTTTACGCGGGATTGCCCCCTCAGCCGCCGCAGCCGCCGGCGGTAACCTTGACCGGTCGCGTCTTGCGATAGAGTTTGCCGTCGGCCTCGACAAAGGCAATCAGGTTGCCCGACTCGCCGAGCTTGACGCGCAGTGCAAGCCTGGGCGCCACCGCGGGCGTGAAGCGGGCACGGGCGAGCAGGGGGAAGGGATTCTTGTCCGAGAACAGACTGACCGAGTCCGCCGCGGCGAGCGCGACCCGGATCTCGACCGGGACGTTACGGCCGTTCTCCGCGATGTCGGGTGCCTCGATGCTGACCAGGTCGCTGTCCTCGATCGGGCGCTCGCCGAACAGGAGCCGCTCGGCGTCGTCCAGCTTCTCGGCATGGAAGGCGTCGGCCGGCCACTGCGCCAGCACCCGTCTGGGCAGGATGGTCCCTGCACCGATCAGCAGCGATAGCTGCGCGGTGGTAATGGCTGCCCGTAGCAATGTTCTGCGCTTCATTCGTCGTCTCCTTGCCGCCGCGTCGAAGGTTCTTGGGGGGAATGTTTGAACGGGCCTTGCGTGGCGGGAGGGCCAAGGCCGCCCATTGGATCCAGGATCCGATCAGAACCCCCGGTACGTGGCCTGCTTGTCGAGCTCGAGGACGTTATGTTTCTGTAATGGCGCATGGGCGTACGTTTTACCTGCCGCGGACGCAGTGCGGGTACTCGGCGGGCAAGAGCGGATCGAGACGCTATCCATCGCAGCCGGGCATCAGCACCCGTCGTCCTGGACCATGGCGTCGCCAGACTCGGGGTCTTTGCGTACCTCGCCCTTCTCGTCGGTCTGCTTCACGCGGATAAACATCATGTTGCCCACGCGACTGAACTCCTCCTCCATGGCGCGTTCGACATCGATGTCCCGCAGTCCCTCGTAGATGTAGATACGTCCTGACGCCTCGGCCTGAAGCTCGGCCGGGGTTGGATCGAAGAGCCGGCGCAACTCGATCTCGCTCACGTCGACCGCGAGAGAAGTGGTGCTCACACCCATGAGCAGGCTGTTCATCCAGAATTTCAATGGCTCAATCCTCCAAACCACTAAGAATGAAGTCAGCTTGAATGTTGATTGTTTTCGTAAGATTAAGAGATTTCATATTCCGATTTTGTAGGAAAAATCTGGAATGTTGCGCCTCTTCGCCGTTGAGCCGCCTAGCCTTGCCACGGCTCGTTTGCAGAGCGGTCGTGTTCGCGGCGGTGGTCGTTGTGCGGGCTGCGACGCGGCCAGCGGCCTTTTGCCTTTCGCGCACCGTCGGGCAAGTTTCGTTTGACCCCGTCCGGGCCCGCTGTTAGAAACGGCGCCGATCGCAAGCTTCCCGGAGTCTCACCGTGTCCCTATCTCGAGCGCCGACGGTAGTTGTCGCACTCATTGCCGTCGCGGCCGGCGGTCTCGGGGTACTCGCCTTCGCGCCCTTCTCGCTCTTCCCGCTGGCGCTCGCCTCCCTCGCGGTCTTCTACGAGCTATTGACACGGCGGACCGATCGCGGATTGCTCATCGGCTGGTGCTTCGGTCTCGGGTTCATGGGCTTCGGCGTGTTCTGGATCCGCATCAGCCTGAACGAGTTCGGGAACATGGCGGCCTGGCTAGCCCATCTGCTCACTTTCTTCTTTGTCGCCGGCATGGCGCTCTACTACGGCCTGGTCGGCTGGCTGACTGCCCGTTCCGTCGAGGGTCCGCGGTGGACCGGTCCCCTGCTGGTTTTTCCGGCCGCTTGGGTCCTGCTCGAGTGGGTGCGGGGTTGGCTCTTCACGGGATTCCCCTGGCTCGCGATCGGAAACACCCAGATCGACGCGCCTCTGGCCGGATACGCCCCGATCGCGGGTGTCTATGGCGTCAGTCTGGTGGTTGCCCTCTCCGCCGGTCTGTCGTGGGGGTTGGTGCGCTGGAGCGGGCAGGCGCGTTACGCGGCCCTCGGCGGCCTCGTGCTGGTATGGCTGGCGGGGTTGCTGCTGGGGCGGGTCGAATGGACCCAGGCGTACGGGGAGCCCTTCCGCGCCACCGTGGTCCAGGCGAACATCCCTCAGGCGCTCAAGTGGGACGAGGAAACCCGGATCCCGAGCCTGCGCGCCTACGTGGAGCTCACCCGGGAGAACCTCGGCAGCGATGTCATCCTGTGGCCGGAGACGGCGGTGCCCGACTTCCTGCACCGGGTGCGGGAAGTCTTCATCGAGCCCCTCGGAGACGAGGCGCGGGAGGCGGGAGCGGAGCTGGTCATCGGCATCCCGGTGCTGGATCTCAACGATCAGACCTACTACAACGGCCTGGTCAGCATCGGCAGCGCCGAAGACCTCTACACCAAGCGTCACCTGGTTCCCTTCGGCGAGTTCATGCCCTTCAAAGACTGGCTCGGCCCCCTGGCGCGGGCCTTCGAGGTGCCCATGTCCGACTTCAGCTCCGGCCCTGCGGAGCGGCCCCTGCTGCAGGTCGGACCGCACCGGGCCGGGGCCTCCATCTGCTACGAGGACGCCTTTCCCGTCGAGGTGGCCGAGGCCCTGCCGGAGGCCGCGTACCTGATCAACGTCAGCAACGATGCCTGGTTCGGCGATTCGCTGGCACCCCACCAGCACCTGGAGATCGCGCGTATGCGCGCGCTGGAGAACGGGCGCTGGCTGCTGCGGTCAACCAACACCGGGGTTTCCGCCATCATCGACCACCGGGGCGGGGTGACTGGCACCGTGCCTGCTTTCGAGCGCGGGGTGTTCACCGCGGATGTGCAGCCGCGCAGCGGGGCGACGCCGTTCGCGTATCTGGGCAACCGGCTCGCCATCGGAGCGGCCGGGCTCATGCTGGGTCTGGGCTTCCTGGTCGCGCGGCGGCGGGTCGGTTCCGGCTGACCTGGCGGAAAAGGCGGCGCGACTCGCATCGCGCCGTGGCTTCCCCTTATCATGCGCCGCTGACGCCGCCGCCCCGGGGAATCCTTGATTGCTGGCCCTGATTCGTTTCTTTTTCGATCTCTGCCTTCTGCGCCGGAATCCCCAGGATCTGCCGGTCGCCAGCGCCCTTCTCTGGATGGCGCTGGCCGCGGATGTGTCGATCGGGGCGTTGGTGGCGGCCGGCGCGGGGATTCCGCTCGGCCCCGGGTTGATCCAGGTCCTGGTCGACGTCGCCCTGATGCTCGCCCTCCTCTACGGCGCATTGCAGCTGTTGGGCCGCCTGCCTCGCTTCATCCAGTCGGCCACGGCCCTGCTCGGCAGCGGCGCGCTACTCGGCGCCCTGGCCCTGGTGCCGGTGGGCCTGATCCCTTCCGGTGAGCAGACGGGGCAGTCCGGCGTGGCGGCGCTGTTGTTCCTGGTCCTGATCGCCTGGAGCATCCTGGTCACCGGCCACATCCTGCGCCACACCTTCGATATCCGACTCAGCCAGGGGGCGGCCGTGGCCGTGCTCTACAATCTGCTGTCCTACTCTCTGGTCGGCGGTCTGTTCACCGGTTCCTGACATGCATCTGCACATCCTCGGCATCTGCGGCACCTTCATGGGCGGCGTCGCGCTCCTGGCGCGGGCGCTCGGGCATGAGGTAACGGGCTCCGACGCCAACGTCTACCCGCCCATGAGCACCCAGCTCGAGGCCGCCGGGATCGGCTTGATGGAGGGCTACGATGCCTCCCACCTGAGCCCGGCGCCGGACGTCGTGGTGGTCGGCAACGCCATGAAGCGGGGGATTCCGGCGGTCGAGCACATGCTGGACCACGGGCTGCGCTATGTCTCGGGCCCCGAATGGCTCAAGGAGAACCTGCTGCGCGAGCGCTGGGTACTGGCGGTGGCGGGCACCCACGGCAAGACCACGGCATCGAGCATGCTGGCCTGGGTGCTGGATCAGGCGGGCCTCGATCCCGGCTTCCTGATCGGGGGCGTGCCCCGTGACTTCGGCGTCTCCGCCCGCCTGGGCTCGGCGCCGTTCTTCGTGGTGGAGGCGGACGAATACGATACCGCCTTCTTCGACAAGCGCTCCAAGTTCGTCCACTACGGGCCGCGCACCCTGATCCTGAACAACCTGGAGTTCGACCACGCGGATATCTTCGACGACCTGGCGATGATTCAGCGCCAGTTCCACCACCTGGTGCGGACCGTGCCTGGCTCGGGGCTGATCCTGCACCCGCGGGGCGAGGCGGCCATGGATGAGGTCCTGGGGATGGGTTGCTGGACCCCCCGGGAGAGTGTCGGCGAGGGCGGGGATTGGTCGGCGTCCCTGCTCGAGCCGGACGGCTCGCGTTTCCGCGTGCTGCTGCGCGGCGAGGCGCGGGGCGAGGTGGCCTGGGAGCACACCGGCCGCCACAACGTCTCCAACGCCCTGGCAGTCCTGGCCGCCGCGCGACACGCTGGTGTCCCGCCGGACCAGGGGATCGCCGCGCTGGGTCGGTTCAAGGGCGTCAAGCGGCGCATGGAGCTGCGCGGCGAGGTGCGCGGGGTGCGGGTGTACGACGACTTCGCACATCACCCGACCGCCATCGCCAGCACCCTGGAGGGGCTGCGCAAACGGGTGCATGACGAGCGCATCCTGGCCGTGCTGGAGCCGCGCTCCAACACCATGCGCCTGGGAGTCCACAACGCGGAGCTCGCCCGTTCGTTGGAGCCCGCAGACCGGGTATATGTCTTTGCGCCCTCGGATCTCGGGTGGGACGCCGCGCCCGTGTTCACCTCTCTCGGCGAACGCGCGGGGGTTTACGCTCGGGTAGAGGACATCGTCGAGCGGATCGCCGGGGATGCCTCGGCAGGGGACCACGTGCTGGTAATGAGCAACGGGGGGTTTCAGGGCATTCACCAGCGGCTGCTGGAGGTCCTGGCGGGGCGTTCCTGAGCCGCTACCGCGGGGGCCGTCCGTACTCGTTTACTCCGCGCTTGCCTTCGGTTCCCCGGGCGTCGCCCGTAGCAGCAGGGGCGCATTCTCGCTCGGCTGGTACGGATGCAGGGGCGAGAGATCCTCGGATATCGAGGCGACGGGAAGATGCGCGACCGTCGCGGGCAACGCGACCAGGTCCAGAATGGTCCTCTTTTCCTGAGCCGTGATGTTGCCTACCCACAGCGGCGCCCGCGCGTCGCCGACGAGGTAGGGTGTCGGCCATAGCCGCAGCACCAGGCGCTCGTCGTCGGGCATACGCTTGACCAGGGTGAGTGACTCGTGGCGGCCTTCGTGCACGTGGGGTATGACCGGCAGCTCCTGCAAGGGCAAGGAAGGTGACAGCAGCCTGATCAGGTTGCCCCAATTCAGCGGCATCCCGCGTTCCCAGCCCTTTTCCTCCAGCGCCGCGGCCAGGTCCGCGAGCGCTCCCGCGTACTGCACGGTCATTGGAAGCTGGTCGAGCTGTCTTAGATCCTGTCGGCGGCTGGGCAGGGCGCGCCAGAGGCTGGAGCGCCACTCGCTCTCCGAGACTACGATGTTATCGATCCGCGGGCTGTAGAGCTCGAGGTCGGTCTGGTGCGAGGTCGCGCTCCGCATGCCGAATGCGATGAGGAAGGCGGCGATTGCGACGCCGGCAATCCCGTAACCGGACGCGCCCGGCTCCGTATGGCGGCGGAACGCCAGTCCCAGCGCCGCCACCCAGGCGAGCCCGAGGGCAAGGCTGCCGACCACATCGGTGAGCCAGTGGGCGCCGAAGTAGAGCCGCGAGATGGCCACCGCCAGCGTCGCGACGGTAGCCCACACGTATGGGAGCCAGCGCCAGGTGGCTGTCATCGAGCCAGACAGGGTGACCGCGAGAAAGCCGTAGATCACGGTCGCACGCAGGGCGTGGCTGCTGGGGAAGGCCCAGGGTGTGAGGCCGACCAGCCCGATGTCGGGACGGGGTACCTGCAGCAGCACCTTCAGCAGGGGTCCGGCGAGGAGCGCGAAGGCCACCGCGGCCAGCCAATAGTGCGCGGCCCGGCGTTCGCCCCGCCACCAGTGCCAGCACCAGACGGCGATCGCCAGAGGCAGGACGACCGCCAGGTCCGCCAGCCGGCTGAAGGCCGCCATGAGGTGATCCGCGGCCGGGGCGTGGAGGCTCAGTCCGAGGTCGCGCACCAGTTGATTGAGCCGCAGCTCGGGTGCCCCAGAGACCGCGACCCCGGTGATCAGGGCGAACAGGACGGTGGCGACGATCAGCAGGGCAGCCAGGGTGGCCAGCGTCTTGGCGTCGCGGTGACCCGGGTCCGCCAGGGCGCGGGCGATCTCGCCCGCCCGCGGGTGAACATCGGCCCAGCGCAGCAGACCCTCCACCCAGCGCCCGGCGCGAGGGCTGAGCAACAGGAACAGCTGCTGAACCGCCCAGGCCGCAAGCCAGAGCACCACCACCAGCGCCAGGACCAGGGCCACCAGGCGCACCGCGGCCTCGGCGGCGAGCTCCAGGGAGGCGCCGAAGACTATGCCGGGCAGCAGGTAGGCCGGCGCCCAGGCGACGGCGGACAGGACGTTCGCGACCAGGAATCGGCCCGGCGGCATCCCCATCATGCCCGCGACCATCGGGATCACCGCCCGCACGGGGCCGACAAAACGCCCGAACGCCACGCTCTTGCCGCCGTACTTCGCGAAGAAACGGACCCCCGAATCGAGACTCTCGGGGTAGCGGGAGAAGGGCCACATGGCCGTGAGCCGGTCCTTAAAGTGGCGGCCGAGCCAGTAGCTGAGCCCGTCCCCCGCGATCGCGCCGGCGACCGCCCACAGGCAGACCGGCCAGAACTGCAAGGCTCCGGTCGCGATGAGCGCGCCGGCACCGAGCATCATGATGACGCCGGGGACGATCAGCCCCACCACGGCGAGGGACTCGACCAGGGCGACCAGGAACACCGCGAGATGCGCCCAGGTCGGGTTGGCCGTGACCCAGGCGAGCAGGTCCTGCAACAGCGCGGTCATGTTGGGCGACGCGGGCGCCGGCGCATCAGGCCGCTATAGCGGCGAAGGCCTCCGCGGCGGCGCTCAAGGTGGCAGCGATGTCCGCGTCGCCGTGCGCGGCGGAGACGAACCCCGCCTCGAAGGCTGAAGGGGCGAGATACACCCCGCGCTTCAGCATGGCGTGGAAGAACCCCTTGAAGCTCTCCTGTTCGCAGGCGGTGGCCCCCGCATAGTCGGTGACCCGCCCGGCGTCGGTGAAGAAGATGCCGAACATGCCGCCGGCCCGGTTGGCGGCGAGAGGGACGCCCGCCCTTTCGGCGGCGGCGAGCAGACCCTCGACCAGCCGCTCGGTGCTGGTACCTAAACGCTGGTAAAAACCGGGCTCGGAGATCAGCTCCAAGGTCTTCAGGCCCGCGGCCATCGCCACCGGGTTGCCGGACAGGGTGCCTGCCTGGTAGACGGGGCCGAGCGGGGAGATCTTTTCCATTACCTCGCGGCGGCCGCCGAAGGCGCCCACGGGCATGCCGCCGCCGATGATCTTGCCCAGCGTGGTGAGGTCGGGCCTCACCCCGTACAGCTCCTGCGCCCCGCCGAGCGAGACCCGAAAGCCGGTCATGACCTCGTCGAAGATCAGCACCGCCCCGTGCTCGTCGCACAGCGCGCGCAGGCCCTCCAGGAAGCCCGGCTCCGGCGGGATGCAGTTCATGTTGCCGGCGACCGGCTCGACAATGACGCAAGCGATCTCGTCGCCGATCTCGCGGAAGGCGTCGCGGACCTGATCCAGATCGTTGAAGCTCAGGGTGACGGTCAGCTCCGCCAGGGCCGCCGGTACGCCGGGGGAGCTGGGTTCGCCCAGGGTGAGAGCGCCCGAGCCGGCCTTGACCAGGAGGGAATCCGAGTGGCCGTGGTAGCAGCCCTCGAACTTGATCAGCTTGTCCCGGCCGGTGTAGCCGCGGGCGAGGCGGATGGCGCTCATCGTGGCCTCGGTGCCGGAGCTGACCATGCGCACCAGATCCATCGAGGGCACCAGCTCACAGACCCGGTCCGCCATCCGGGTCTCGAGCTCCGTCGGGGCGCCGAAGGAGAGTCCGCCGCGGATGCGTTCGGCGACGGCCTCGATGACCTGCGGGTGGGCGTGACCCAGGATCATCGGCCCCCAGGAGCCCACGTAATCGACGTAGCGTCGGCCGTCGGCATCGAAGACGTAGGGACCGGCCGCCTTCTCGAAGAACACCGGGTCCCCGCCGACGCCGCGAAAGGCCCGCACGGGTGAGTTCACGCCGCCCGGGATGTGACGCTGGGCCGCCGTGAAAAGGTCATGGGATCGGGTCATCGGGCGAAACCTCCGTGGGGAAGAGCCGTGTGTACGCGAGGGCGGCGGCGCGGATGTCGGGCTGGCCGAACACGCCTTCAACCACGGCGAGCATGTGCGCGCCTGCCGCGATCAGGGGGCCGCCATTCTCCGGCGTTACACCCCCGATGGCAACCAGGGGCAGGCTAAGCTCCCGGCGGGCGCGGCGCAGGATGTCGAGGGCGGCAGGGACGGCCCGCGGCTTGGTGGTGGAGGCGAAGAAGCTGCCGAAGGCGGCGTAGTCCGCGCCGGCGTGCTGGGCCTCGCGTGCGCGCTCGAGCTCGTCGTAGCAGGAAACGCCGATGATGGCATCGGGACCCAGGCGCCGGCGGGCCTGGCTGGGGTCGGGGTCGTCGCGTCCGAGGTGGACGCCGTCGGCGCCGACCGCCGCCGCGAGCTCCAGGTCGTCGTTGATGATGAGGGGTATCCCATGCTTGCGACAGACGGCGAGCAGGCCGCGGGCGTCGGCCAGCCGAGCGGCTCCGTCCCGGCCCTTGTTGCGGTACTGAATCAGCCGGGCGCCCCCGACGATGGCCTCCTCCACCTGGTCAGGCAGGGGAGACCCGCCGCGCGGCTGCGCGGGCGTGATGGCGTAGAGCCCCCGCAACCGGATCATTTCTTCTTGCGGCGGCCGCTCTCGAGCGCGAACAGACGGTTGGGAGTGAGCTGACAGCGGCCGGTGCGCCAGGCGTGCTTCAAGGTGTCCCAGGTGTAGGACTGGGCATCGGAGATCGCGTCCGTCATCTCCATGCCCCTGACCAGGCGAGCTGCAACTGCGCTTGCGAGGGTGCAGCCGGAGCCGTGATAGACGCCGGGCAGCCTCGGCCAGCTCCATTCCCGGCGGCTTCCGTCACGCCCGTAGAGCCGGTTGACCACGTCTTCCCGGTCCTCGTGGGTTCCGGTAATCAGCAGCCAGCGGCAACCGGTATCGAGCAAGCGTCGCGCGCAGTCGTCCGGCTTGGAAAAGCCGCTCAGGCTCTGTGCCTCGGGGAGATTCGGTGTGACCAGGGTGCAGCGCCCGAGCAGGTTGTTTCGCATCTGATTGAGCAGGGCGGCATCGGTGACGGGCTCTCCCGTGCCGGCTGCGAGGACAGGGTCTAGGATCAGTGGCAGATCTGGGTGTTCTTCGGCGAGGGCGGCGAGCACTCGCACGATCCGCGAGTTGCCGAGCAGCCCGACCTTGATCGCGCCGATTCGGCTATCGGCCAGGATCAGCCGGCACTGCTCCGCGACCTGCTCCGCGGACTGGGGCCACAGCTGGGCCACGCCGCAGGAGTCCTGGGCGGTGAGGCAGGTGATCACGCACGCTGCATGGACCCCGCACGCCCGCGCCGCTTCGGCGTCTGCTTGCGTGCCCGCGCCTCCTGAGGGGTCGTGACCCCCGACGCAGAGGAGGATGCTGGTTTGCTCGGCGGTCGCCATCGGCGCGGTCAAAGGTGGCCACCGAGGTCGACGGGGTCGCTTCCTCGAACGGCGGCGCGGCGGAAAGCGCGGCGCCGCAGTTGAAATTTCCGCTCAAAACCCTGATCTGCGCCGACGTATTCGGAGGGTGTGGCGTGGCCGCCCGCGCTCCGCCCGATGAACGCACCCCGTCTGTCGTCGGCGGTTTCGATTCGACCCGGTAAGGATTTCTTCATGAAGACCTACATGTGTGTGATCTGCGGTTTCATCTACGACGAGGCGAAAGGCCTTCCCGACGAGGGTATCCCGCCCGGAACCACCTGGGAGGATATCCCGATGAACTGGAAATGTCCCGAATGCGGGGCGGGAAAGGAAGACTTCGAGATGGTCGAGATCTAGAGATCGCCCCCAACCTCCGGCTCATGCGTGCGCGCCGGAGCACAGGCGGTAATCTGATCTACACTGACAAGTGTGTTCGACTATCGCCGACGTTCCGTTCCAGATGAGCCGTAATGATTCCGAAATGATCGAGTTGGCACGAAGCTATTGCGAGCTGATCGAGGCCTCGGGCGCGGGGCCGGAAGGCTGGCTTAGGGAAGTGGCGGATCTCCTGCCGAGGCTGCAGGCGGCGATCACCTCGCTCGACGGCCCCAATAGCCGCGACGACGTTGGTCTCATGCCGGATCTCGATGCCCGCTTCGAGCTCTTCAGCCATCTGCGCGCTCTGCTCGGGGATCGTGACGGCTACTGGCTGGAGTTCGATCGTGTCGGCGACGGCTGTGCCATGACCGGCAGCCTGGCGGACGACCTCACGGATATCTACTGCGAGCTCAAGCACGGGTTGCGCGTGCTCGCGGAACGCCCTGAGCAGGCGGTCCCGGGCTGGCTGAATGGCTACGAGAGCCATTGGGGCCGGCACCTCGTGGACGCACAACGTCACCTGGCGTCATTGGCCGCCGTGGGGCGCCTGGAGCTGCCTTGACGGCGTTTCTTGGGTGGCATGAGCCGCGTCATTCCTGATAAGCTCTTCGGCCTTTTCCAGACCTTCGGAGAGAAAACCATGTTGGCCTCCCTGTCGGAGCAAGATCTGACCCTCACTTCCCCCGCCCAGTCCAAGATGAGCGAGCTGTTCGCACAAGTCGACGAGAACATCCAGGGTGTGCGCGTGTTCGCGACCCCTGGGGGTTGCAGTGGAATCAGCTTTGGCATGACCTTCACCGACAGCATCAACGACAACGACGGCATCCTCGACTGTGACGGCTTCAAGGTCATCGTCGACGATGGCACGATGCAGTATCTGCGCGGTGTCGAGATCGATTTCGTCGACCGCGGCGACGGCAACGAGACGTTCGTCTTCAACAACCTGCCTGCAATGGGTGGCGGTTGCGGAACCTGCGGATCTTCGTCGGGTGGCGGGTGCTCTTGACCCAACCCCCGCGGCAGAGAGCGCCACGGGCGGCGCGGCCATGGCGGTTCTGTACACCAGTTGAAGCATAGATCGCGAAGATTCCTCGACGAAAAAGCGGCGGCCGCCGCTTTTTCCGTCTCTAGGCGCGGATCCAGATCATGATCGAAGTCGGTATCGTCGGCGGAACCGGGTACACGGGCTCCGAACTGTTGCGCCTGCTGGCGGGGCATCCAGAGGTGTCCGTGGCGTCCATCACGTCACGTTCCGAAGCGGGAACGGCGGTCGCGGACATGTTTCCGCATCTGCGTGGGCGGGTCGATCTGGCCTTCTCTGCGCCAGATCCGGCCCAACTCGCCGCATGCGACCTGGTGTTCTTTGCCACGCCCAACGGCACCGCGATGCAGATGGTCCCGGAGCTACTTTCCGGCGGGACGCGCGTCGTCGATCTCGCCGCGGACTTCCGGCTCAAGGACCCGGACGCCTGGGAGCGATGGTACGGCATTCCGCATGCCTGTCCCGAGCTCTTGGCGGATGCCGTCTACGGCCTGCCCGAGGTCCACCGAGAGTCGATCAGAGAGGCGCGCTTGGTGGCGAACCCGGGCTGCTACCCGACTGCCGTCACCCTGGGATTCCTGCCGCTGCTGGAAGCGGGTGTCGTCGATCCGACCTGGCTGATCGCAGACGCCAAGTCGGGGGTGAGCGGTGCCGGTCGCAAGGCCAGCGTCGGCGTGCTGATGGCCGAGGTGGGCGAAAGCTTCAAGGCGTATTCGGTCGCCGGGCATCGCCACCAGCCGGAAATCACCCAAAACCTCGCGCCGTTCGCGGGCGGTGATCTGCGACTGACGTTCGTTCCTCATCTGGTTCCCATGATTCGTGGTATCGAGGCGACCCTTTACGGGCGCTTGACGTCGTCGGTGGAGGGGCTCCAGACCCACTACGAGCGCCGCTATCGCGACGAGGTTTTCGTGGATGTGATGCCGGAGGGGGCGCATCCGGAAACTCGCTCGGTGCGCGGCAGCAACCTGTGTCGCATCGCGGTCGCCGAGCCGCTCGGTGCGGGGGTCGTCGTGGTCCAGTCGGTAATCGACAATCTGGTGAAGGGTGCGGCGGGTCAAGCCGTGCAGAACATGAACATCATGTTCGGGTTTTCCGAATCGGAGGGGCTGCTGCAGCCCGCGCTGCTTCCGTGAGGTCGCCTGGGTGATGCACGGCAAGCGCGTCGTCTCGCCGAGAATCGTGCGGCGCCGGGGCGGGGGGGCAGCCATCGCAATGCTCTTCCTCGCCCTGGCGGCCATCGGCGCGGCGTTCGCTGGGGGATGGCTGCTCCGGCAAGAGCAGACGGCAACGCTCGCGGTTCTCGCGGAGGCGATCGCCCAGGAGCGCGACGCGCTGAAGGAGACGGTGAATCGACTGAAGCAGGAGGCCATCGTTCTCGAGCGCACGAAACAGATCGATGTCCAGGCAAATCGCACCGCACAGGAGGACCTGAAGAAGGCGCAGGACGAGCGTCTGGCGTTGGAGAAGGAGGTGTCCTTCCTCAAGCGGCTGGTCCGCGAAGGGGGCGGTGGGCTCCTGCAGGTGCAGGCCTTGAAACTCAAGGCGTCGGACGAGCCGAACGAATTCGGCTACAGCTTCACCGTCAGTCAGCTGATTCAGGATTTCGCCGAATCCGAGGGCGCGGTGGAGGTGAAGGTCGCCGGCAAGCGCGATGGCAAGGAGGTCACCGTATCGCTAGACAAGCTGCCGGGTTCTCAGCCTCACGGCCACAAGATGAAGTTCAAGCACTTTCAGAACTTCGAAGGCAGCATCAAGATCCCCGACGGTCTGGAGCCCGACCATTTGATCGTCGAGATCAAACCGTCGACCAAAAATTTGCTGCCGATCGCCGAGACCTTGACCTGGGAAGTCGGCGAGTAAGAAGGGGAGGGAGGAGAGTGCGCTGGTGGCGAGAGTGAAACGACGTTTCCCCGACTACGTGACGATCATTGGCCCGGAGACGGAGGTGCGCGGTGAGATCCGTTTCACCGGAGGCTTGCACATCGACGGCAAGGTCATGGGGGACGTCGCAGGTGATGCCACGGAGGACTGCGGGCTGACACTCGGCCGCACCGGGGTCGTCGAGGGGAACCTCGATGTCGCGCGGGTCGTGATCGACGGTACCGTGATCGGCGACGTCCGCGCGGTGGGGCGTGCCGAGCTTGCGCCAGGCGCCCGCATCGAGGGTACCTTGTTCTACGGCGTGCTCGAAATGGCAGAGGGTGCCGAGGTCAATGGCAAGGTCCTGCACATCAGCGACGATGTGACTCCCCGCCTTGCCTTTCACGGAGCCGGAGAGGAGGCGCCGACCCCATCCGCAGTCCCAGCCGGCGGACAGGCCAGCGAGGATGAAAAGGACGGGGAGCCGTCCCGAGGCCCGGGGGTTGCTTTCGGCCGGGACGACAATACTTGAATAGAGTACTGGGTAAATGCATCATAGTTTGATGATCTACTAACCCCGTTTGAACGGGCCAAGGTGCAATATGAATGCAGAAACAGCGGTTGACGAATCGGCTCTCGTGTTCACCTCCGCGGCGGCAGCCAAGGTTGCGGCCCTGATACAGGAGGAGGGTAACCCTGACCTGATGCTCCGTGTGTATATTCAGGGCGGTGGTTGCTCCGGGTTTCAGTACGGCTTCACCTTCGACGAGAGCGTGCAGGATGGGGACACCGAGGTCATAACGGACGGTGTGAAGTTGCTGATCGATCCCATGAGCATGCAATATCTCAGCGGCGCGGAGATCGACTACACGGAGGGCCTGCAGGGCGCGCAGTTCGTCATCCGCAATCCCAATGCCTCCACGACCTGCGGCTGCGGATCATCGTTCGCCGTCTGAGGCGCCGTCGCGCGGGACGGTAGCGGCCCGGTCGACCAGGGCGCAAAAACATCGTCCCGCACCGTCGCAAGTAGTGCGGAGTTCCGCGCTAAATTGCGCGGTTGATCGGCTATCTGGCGTCGGCCACCAGAATTTCGCCACTCGCCTCCGCGAGCCGCGCTAGGAGCGCGTGAGCGACCGATTCGAAGCGCCTGCGCTCTTTGGCAACCAGCGGGTCGGCAAACGGCGCCTTAACCGTGAGCGGGTTTCGGTGGACGCCGTTGACAAGGAACTCGTAGTGAAGGTGCGGGCCAGTCGCGAGACCGGTCTGCCCGACATAGCCGATGACTTGCCCTTGTGCGACCCGGTCGCCCTTGGAGAGTCCCTTCGCGAATCTCGAGAGGTGGCCGTAGACGGTCTGATAAGTACGGCCGTGGCTTAGGGTCACAACCTTCCCGTATCCCTTCTTCCATCCCACTTCCTTGACGGTGGCGTCACCCGTGGCGATGACGGGGGTTCCCGTCGGGGCGGCGTAATCGACGCCACGGTGGGCACGCTCGCGTTTCAGGATAGGGTGCCAACGCTTATTCGTGAACCGGGAGCTGATGCGCGAGAATTGGACCGGCGTGCGGAAAAAGGTCTTGCGGAGCGGCTTGCCATCCGGGGCGTAGTAGTCGACCTTTCCTGTGCTGTCCTGGTAGCGTATGGCGCGAAAGGAACGGCCCTGATTCACGAATTCCGCGGCCAGGATTTCCCCCGGTGCGACCACCTTGCCGTCAGCCCACAGCTCCTCGTAGATCACGGCGAACCGGTCCCCGGACCGGATGTCGAGGGCGAAGTCGATGTCCCATCCGAAGATCGTCGCGAGCTTCATGGTGACGGCGTCCGGCAAACCCGACTTCTGGGCGCTGGAGAATAGGGACTGGTCGATGACACCTGCGGCGGCGGTGGCCTTCGCCCTGGTCGTCTTTTCCTTCAGCGCACCCTTGAAGCCTTCGTCCGTGGCCGAGAATTCGACCGACCGCAGGGCGTCGAGCTGAAGTTGCACCCTGGCGAGCCGGCTGTCCTCGTCGAGGCCAATACGGAGCGTGTCGCCGGGACGGATGTTTTCGATGCGCCTGCCAGGTTCCCCGGTGGCCACGATTTCTTGCAACAAGCGCGGGTCGAGGTCGTTGTTGCTGAAGATCTCGGCAAGGGTGTCGCCTGGCTCGACGACATGCTCGATCCAGGTTCCTTGGTCCGCTTCCTTTTGCGCGGTAGCGCCTGTTGTCGATGGGCCGGGATTCCTGACCTTCTCGCCTTTTGCCGCGGTCGAGTTCTGTTCCGACACCTCTTGCTGCGCGGACGTTCTGACCGATGCAGTCGCCGCCCCGCGCAGCAGCGATGTCATCGCCTCGGTCAAGGCGCGCTCGTCTGGAGTCTTCGAGCGCCCCTCGGTATCGCTTCTGATCGGGCGGGCGTCCTCCGGCGTCGCTGGCCGGGGGGGCAGGGAGAGAGGGATGATGTCCGACTCGGATCCCTTGCTCGACGGCGCTGTATCCCAGGTTAGGTCGAACTGCAGCGCGGTGAAGATCGCCACGGCGGCCAGGCCGAGGCCGAAGACTCGAATGAGTATTCTGCGGAGGGGGCGGCGGGGTTTGTCGAAGGTCAGGTCGCGTTGCCTAAATTTGTAGTCATACATAACGAAGCAGCGACAACTATCGATATTTCTTTGGTCTTCGAGCTGCAGCGATTCTAGACGAATCGCGCGTCCCGGTGAAAGGGCTTTCGCTGACGCATCTCGACGCCCTTGGGACGCCGGAGGAACGGCGGCAATGGGTTATGATCACCAGATTTTCCATCCAAGGTGGGGCTGACAAATGGGCGGGGTAGACGAGGCGTTTGCGATTATCAAGCGGGGAACCGACGAGATATTGGTCGAGGACGCCTTGCGCGACAAGCTCGAAAAGGGACGTCCCTTGCGGGTCAAGGCGGGGTTCGATCCGACCGCGCCCGATCTCCATCTGGGCCATACCGTCCTGATCAACAAGCTGCGGCAGTTCCAGGAGTTGGGCCATGAGGTGTTGTTCCTGATCGGTGATTTCACCGGCATGATCGGCGATCCCACCGGCAAGAACGTGACCCGCAAGCCGCTGAGTCGCGACGAGGTTCTGGATAACGCCAGGACCTACGAGGAGCAGATCTTCCGCATCCTGGATCCCGAGCGCACGCTGGTGGTGTTCAATTCGAGCTGGATGGGAGAGATGCGCGCCGCCGACCTGGTCGCCCTGGCGGCGAAGCACACGGTGGCCAGGATGCTCGAGCGCGATGATTTCTCGAAGCGCTTCGCATCGGGGCAGGCCATTGCAATCCACGAATTCCTGTACCCGCTCGTTCAAGGATACGACTCCGTGGCCCTAAAGGCCGATGTAGAGCTCGGCGGCACGGATCAGAAATTCAATCTCCTGGTCGGGCGGCAGCTTCAGCAGGCCTACGGCCAGGAGCCTCAGGTCGTGATTACGATGCCGATCCTGGAAGGCCTCGACGGGGTGCAGAAGATGTCGAAATCGCTCGGCAACTACATCGGCATCACGGATCCGTCAGACGAGATGTTCGGCAAGGTGATGTCCATATCGGATGAGTTGATGTGGCGCTATTTCGAGCTGCTGAGCGCTCGTCCCATGAGCGAGATCGAGGCGTGGCGTCGCTCGGTGCTGGATGGCGAGAATCCACGCGACGTGAAGTTCCGCCTCGCGGAGGAGCTCGTCGCTCGTTTCCACGATGCCTCGTCGGCGCAGTGCGCAAGGGAAGCCTTCGTCGCTCGTTTTCAACGCGGGGCGCTTCCGGATGAGCTGCCTGAACTTGACGTCTCCACGAGCTCGGGTGAGGCGCTAGCAATTGGAAATCTGTTGAAGGAAGCTGGGATGGTGAAGAGCACTTCGGAGGCTCTGCGCTTGATCAGCCAGGGGGCGGTACGCATTGACGGGGTGCGTGTCGAGGATCGCGCGCTGGCGATCGTACGCGGGGAGACGCACGTGTACCAAGTAGGCAAGCGGCGCGTGGCCCGCATCCGTTTGCGTTGAGGGGCGAGAAGGCCGTCGTTGGTGCTGTCGGACGTGGCCGGTGTGAGGGCGTACGGATGGCCGCTTGACAGTCTGAATTGGGCAGTTAGAATAGCGCGCTCTTGGCCGCTGGGG
>CAYNBI010000058.1:0-23745 GCA_964395315.1 uncultured Chromatiaceae bacterium
CTGATCACTGACCTCAGCCATGATTTCCTTTTTGCACAACTTGACGGACACAACCGCTGCATCTAACGAAGAGCACCCCGCCGCTGCCCATCGGGAGCGGCGGGGCACCGAAAACCAGGGCGCGCTTACTTCATGTAGCGTGGATCGGTGCCCTGGGGACCGGCGACGGCTCCGGTGTCTGCCAGACCCCCGACCTGGAGATCCTCCTTGAGGATCTTGGGCGTCACGAAGATCAGCAGCTCGGTGTTGGCGTCCTGATTGGACGTCGTCTTGAACAGATTCCCAATCACCGGCAGATCGCCGAGCCAAGGTACCTGCTCCTTGCTGAAGGTTTTCGTGCGCTCGTAGACACCACCGAGCACGACTGTCTCCCCGTTGTCGACCAGCACCGAGGTCTCGACCGCTCGCGTATCAACCGGCGGTACGCCAAGCACCTCGCGGGTGAAATCCGGATTGTCCTTGTTGACCTTGAGATCCATGATGATGCGGTCGTCCGGAGTGATATGGGGCGTGACGTCGAGCTGCAGCACGGCCTCCTTGAAGGCGACGGTGGTTCGCCCGGATGAGGAGGATTCCTGATACGGAATCTCCTGTCCGACCTTGATGGTGGCCTTGTGCTGATCCGAGGTAATCACCCGCGGACTGGAAACGATCTCGCCCCGACCTTCCGTCTGCATGGCCGAGAGTTCAAGCTGTAGCAGATAGGAGCCGACCTTGCCGAGCAGGAAGTTCACCGCGCCGGATGGATTCGGCGCCGGGAGATTGACCAACAGGGGGATGGTGTCGTCGATGGTCGTGCCCCAATAGTTCTCCCCGTCCAGGTTGCCCGGAACCCCGCCTCCCACGTCGCTGAATCTCTTCCTGTCCGGCGGGTTCGGAAGGTTGGTCTTGCTGTAGCCGAACCGCACGCCCAGATCACGGGCGAAATCGTTGTTGGCGATGACTACGCGGGATTCGATCATGACCTGACGCACCGGGACGTCGAGCGTACTGACGATGCGGCGGATGTCCTCCAGCTTCGCGGCCGTGTCCTGCACCAGCAGGGTGTTGGTGCGTGTGTCGATGGTGACGTTGCCGCGTTCGGACAGCAGATTGTTGTCCTGGGACTTGATCAGCGCCGCGAGGTCGGCGGCCTTGGCATAGTTGATCTGTACGAACTCGGAGCGCAGAGGCGCTAGCTCCGCGATCTGCTGCTGGGACTCAAGCTCCAGTTTCTCCTGGGCCGCGATCTCCTGGGTGGGGGCCACCATGATCACGTTGCCCGTTTGGCGCATCGAGAGGCCCTTGGACTTGAGGATGATGTCGAGCGCCTGATCCCAGGGGACATTCTTCAGGCGCAGCGTGATGTTACCGCGCACCGTGTCGCTCGCCACCAGGTTGAGCCCAGTGAAATCCGCGAGCAGCTGCAGGACGGCACGCACCTCGATGTCCTGGAAATTCAATGACAGCCGATCGCCGCTGTAGACGACCTTGGCCCGTTCGAGCTGCTCCTTCTCCGAGGGCGTGAGCGGACGGAACTCGAGCGTGAACAGTTCGTCGGCCTGATAGGCGAGATACTCGAAATCGTTGGCGGTCTGGATATCGATCTCAACATCGCCTCCCCTTGGCCGGGACTCGACCGAAACGACCGGGGTTCCGAAGTCGGTCACGTCGAGCCGCCGCAGGAGCCACTGTGGCAGCGTGGCGTCGAGCACCTCCACGAGCACATGCGTGCCCTTCTCGGTCACGGATACGCGGGAAGTGGGGCTGGGCAGCGTAACCTGCACCCGGCCCTCTCCGGTGGGACCCCGGCGGAAATCGATATCACGGATACCCGGACCGCCCGCGGAGGCGAGGGGCCTGCTCGGTCGGGACGGCGCCTCGCCGGTTGCGACGCGACTCGGCGCGGGCGCGGCGGCGGCCCGGTTGACAGCGATCGAAACCCGGTTGCCCGCCGTTTCGACCTGGTAAGGCACCGAGTCGTTCAGATTGATCACGACGCGGGTGCGATCACTCGCCTCCACCGCGACCAGGCTCTGCACCGGACCCGTGTTGATCGCCAAGCTCTTCTGCTCCAGCCCGCTGGTCACTCCCTCCAGGTCGAGGGCAATGCGTGCCGGGGAGTCAGTGGAGAACGCCTGCGGCTGCTTGAGCGGCCCGGAAAGAATGAGGTCGATTCGGACCTGGTTGCCCGGCAGCGCCGCGAACTCCACGTCTTGCAGGACGGTTGCCGCAGAAGCGGTAAGCGCGAGGCACCAGAGCATGAACACCAGGAGAACCGCCTTTGGCAGTTGCGTCCTGCATGGTCGATGAGTTGGGTAAGCCTCGGTCTGGTTGAGTTGCAAGCTGTTCATCGCACCATGGTCTCCAGCTACCTATTGGCTCAGAGCGATTGCGGCGGCACGCTCCCGCCACACGTTCGTTCCATCGGATATGATCTCGGTGAGCTCGATCTCGTCCTCGGTGATGCGGGTGATCTGGCCGTTGTTCTGGCCCAGATAATTGCCGGTGCGGACCCGGTACAGGGTGCCGCCCGGCGCAATCACCAACCCCCAGGTCGTATCATCCTGCTCCATGGTTCCGACCATCTTGAGCGAGTCGAGCGAGAACTGCTCCAGCTCCTCCTTGCGCCGCAGCGGATCGGGGGCGAGATCGCCAGCCGCGGCCGCCGGCTCCGCCTCGGCCGTCTGGGTATCCAGCTCGAACGGATCCCGACGATCGCCGGGCTCGAAAATAAAGGTATCGACCTGCGCGATCTCGGGCAGCGGCTCGATGGGTCCTGGCTCTCGCGCCTTCACCCCCTCCGCATACTCCTCCAGATCGGCCATATTGCCGCTGCCGCATGCGGTGAGGGTCAGCGAGGCGACAATGACGAAGCAGTGCTTCAGGTTCATTTCGCTGATACCTTCTTTTTCGCTGATTCCGTCTTGTTCTCGGGATTCGACGTCTCGAACTCCTCGAGATAGCGGTAGGTCTTGACGGTGGCCTTCAGCTTCAGGGCATCGTCGGCGCTCTTGCCCGCACCGGAGTCGATCCCGACGTCGTGGATGGTGACGATCCGCGGCAGCCCCGCAAGTCCGCTGATGAAGCGTCCGAAATCATGGTAACGGCCGGTGACTCGGACCTGTATCGGGAGCTCGGCGTAGAAGTCTTTCGTATGCTCTTCGGCAGGCTGGAAGAGCTCGAACTCGAGACCAGCGGCAAGGCCTGTCTGGGAGACGTCGACCAGTAGCGCCGCGACCTCGGTCTTGTCCGGAAGCTGACGCAGCATGGCACCGAACGATTCCTTCATCTCCTCCAGCTGCTGTCTGTAGGCATCCAGATTGGCGGCCTTCTGCTGTTTCGACTCGAATTCGGCGCGCAGCGTCACTTCGGTTTTCTCGACACCCCTGAGCCGGTCAATCTGCTCCCGCGTGTCGTAGTAGTACCAGGCCCCGGCGACACCTGCGCACAGCAAGAGGACGACGAAACCCTTGACGAAGCCTGGCCATTCGCCGATGTTGCTGAAATCGAGCTCGTTGAGTTGCTTGAGATCCATTTCCGGGTCTCGTTCAGTTGTTCAGTTATCCCGTTGGCCCCACTGATGCGGCGTCCCGCCTGGCCGTCTTCACCCTATCCGTCAGGCACGGCTCAACCGGTCTTGTCGCGCTCTTCCCCCGGCCGTATTTGGCTGAACTGCAGCCTGAAGTGGCTCAAGCCGGTGCCGGTCTTGTCCTTGTGCTCGATGAGCAGCAGCCGCGGATCACCAACCCACGGGGATGCCTCGATATTGCGCATGAAGGCGGAAACCCGGGCGTTGGATTGTGCGCGCCCCTCGACAACGACCGAACGCTCGGTCTGATCCAATTTGGTGAGGTAGACCCCGGGAGGAATTGCGATCACCAACTCATCGAACAGATGGACCACCTCCGGCCGACTCTGCTGAAGCTGCTGGATCACGTCCATGCGCGCGAGCAAGTTGGCCTTGGTTTTCTCGAGGTCCTGGATCTCTTTGATTTGACGGTCGAGCTTGTTGATCTCGCTCTGCAGAAACTGGTTGCGCTCCTGTTGGCCGGAGATCAAGCGTTCCACGTGCAGGTGCACGCCGAGCCCGAGAATGAGCGTCGCGCCCAAGCCGGTCGCAACCATGACGAAGAACTCTCGTTGCCGGCGCTTTCGCTCCGTCTCGCGCCAGGGGAGCAGATTGATACGCGCCATTTATTCGAACCCCCTCAGCGCCAGACCGACCGCGATCATCATTGCCGGGGCGTCCCGGTTCAGAGACGACGCCTGGACCTTTGGTGACATCGACATGCGGGCAAAGGGGTTGGCAACCGTGGTGGCAATGCCGAGGCGTTCCTCCACCAGTTCGTCGATGCTGCGGATGCTCGCCGCCCCTCCGGCCAGGATGACTCGGTCGACCCGGTTGTAACTGCTTCCGGAGTAGAAGAACTGGAGCGCCCTGCTGATCTGCTGCGCCAGCGCCTCCTTGAATGGTCCCAACACGTCGCTGCCGTAGTTCTCGGGCAAGCCCCCGTCGATGACCTTTTGCAGCGCCTGATCACGCGTCATCCCATAGCGGCGCTGGACTTCCTCGATCAGCTGCAGGCTGCCGAAATTCTGCTCCCGGGTGTAGCTGGTTTGACCGTTGTGAAGGACGTGCAGGGTGGTCGTGGTGGCACCGATGTCCGCGACCGCCACCGTCTGCTCTTCGGATTCGTCGGCACCGTTACCTGCGATGAGGCTGCAGGCGCTTTCCATCGCATAGGCCTCCACGTCCACCACGGATGCGGTGAGACCACCGATTTCGAGCGCGGCCACGCGGTCATCCACGTTCTCGCGGCGGGAAGCCGCAAGCAAGACATCGACCATCTCCCCGCCCGATCTGGACGGACCGAGAACGTCGAAATCGATATTGACCTCTTCCAAGGGATAGGGGATGTACTGATCGGCCTCGAGCTGGATCTGGGTCTCCATCTCGGAGTCGCTGAGGTCCGCGGCCATGGAAATCACCTTGGTGATCACCGCGGACCCCGAAACCGCAACCGCTGCGTTCTTGCTCTTGGTACCGGAGCGCTGCACCGCCTTGCGAATACTCTCGCCAACCGCTTGGACGTCAGCGAGTTTCTTTTCTACCACAGCGTTGACCGGAACCGGCTCAAGGGCGTAGTGCTCAACCCGGAAAAGAGCCGTCGCGCCCCCTGTTGCTTGCGACAATTCGATGAGCTTGATGGCCGTCGAGCTGATATCGACTCCCACCAAAGCGGGCTTTTTGCGGCCGAAACTGAACATAATTTTTGGCAGGCAGTCCCCGGTAGCGGATTATTGTTTATGCAGTCTCTTCGGACTTGGGACTAACTATATATCATGTCCGGAGTTTTTGGAAAGAAGTAGTTGCAAAAAAATCTTGTGCGGCGCGACGGCCACCCAACTGCGGCCTTGTCGCGCCGTGAACGTCCATCCTGCTCCAACCCGCCGAAGTTCGCCAATTGTGTCAGTTTGGACTTTAACGTTGCGCTTTAGCATCGTGATCTGTCGCTTCTTTTTCGCTTCGGCACCAAAGCAACAATGTCGCTTCCTTACCAGTCCGCGCCTCCAGGCGCTGAAGCCGCACAGGGATCGGGGAGGAGGTCCCGCGCCCTCTGGACGGTTTCCGGGCTACAATCCGGTCGACACCTGAGCCCTGGGTGTTTTCGCGCTGCGGAGGACCGGCAACGATGATCGAACCCAGCGCGCCTGTCGCGTTTCACGCCGGGCCGCATCGAGACTGAGATGAGCGCACGCACTCGCTCGGGATTGCAGCGCCTGCGTCTCGCCCACGAGGCGGCTCGCATCATGGCGGAACAGGGGATCACGGAGTTCGAGCGCGCCCGTCGCAAGGCTGCCAAGCGCGCCGGCGCCGGGGACCGACGAACCTGGCCCAGCAACGAAGAGATACAGCAGGCCCTCGTCCAGCGGCTTAGGCTTTTTCAACCCGGGAAACGGGATGCGGACCTCAGGCAGTTGAGGAACCAGGCATTGGAGGCGATGCGCGCCTTCTCGCGCTTCAACCCGCGCTTGGTCGGGCCAGTGCTGGCCGGGACGGGGGACAGCGCCAACGGGGTGCGCCTGCACCTATTCGCCGATAGTCCCGAGGAGATCGCGCTGACGCTCATCGAGCAGAGCATCCCTTGGCAGCAACGCGAGATCGCCCTCCGCTTTGCGGGGGGGGTTCGACATCAGCATCCCGCCCTCACCTTCGTCGCGGGCGAAACGCCATTCGAGTTGGTCATCCTGCCCGTCGCCGCCGAGCGTAACCCGCCGCTGGACGCCGTGAGCGAAAGGCCGGAGCGCGGTGCGGATATCCGCGGCTTGGAGCGGCTGTTGGACGAGGGCGCATCGACGGATGCGCCGCCTTGACCCGGGTTAGCGCTTGGAGATCGGCACGTAGTCCCGCTCCTCGGGACCATGATAGATCTGCCGCGGCCGTCCGATACGATTGTTCGGGTCGGACATCATCTCCGTCCAATGCGATACCCAGCCCACGGTGCGCGCAACCGCGAACATCACGGTGAACATGGTGCGCGGAATCCCGAGCGCCTGGTAGATGATCCCCGAATAGAAATCCACGTTCGGATACAGCTTCCGGTCGACGAAATAATCGTCGCTGAGCGCGATCTCCTCGAGCTTGAGCGCCAACTCAAACAGGGGATTGTCCGCCGCGGCTGGCAACTCCTCGAGGACCTGGTGACAGACCTCGCGGATGATCTTGGCGCGCGGGTCGTAATTCTTGTAGACCCGGTGCCCGAAGCCCATGAGCCGGAACGGGTCGTCCTTGTCCTTGGCCTTATCCATGAACGCAGGCACGTTGCGGACGTCGCCGATCTCTTCGAGCATGTCCAGCACCGCTTCATTCGCACCGCCGTGGGCCGGCCCCCAGAGGGAAGCTATACCCGCGGCCACACATGCGAAGGGGTTGGCACCGGAACTCCCCGCCAGGCGCACGGTAGAGGTGCTGGCGTTCTGCTCATGGTCCGCGTGCAGGATAAAGAGTAAGTTCATCGCCTTTTCGGCGATCAGCGAGGGCTCGTAATCCTCGCACGGCGTCGCGAACAACATGTGCAGGAAATTGGCCGCGTAGCGCAGATCGTTGCGCGGGTACATGATCGGCTCGCCAATGTTGTGCTTGTACGCCGCGGCAGCGATGGTCGGAACCTTGGCGATCAAGCGGTGCGCGGAGACCTCCCGATAGCGGGCGTCGTGGATGTCCATCGACTCGTGGTAGAAGGCCGAGAGCGACCCAACCACCCCGACCAACATGGCCATTGGATGCGCGTCGTAGTGAAATCCGTTCAAGAAGCTCTTCAGCTTCTCGTTCATCATGGTGTGGTGGCTGATGATTGCCTCGAACTCGTCGAGTTCCTGCTCCGAAGGCAGCTCCCCGTACAGCAGCAGGTAAGCGACTTCCAGAAAACTCGCCTTGGTGGCGAGTTGCTCGATGGGGTATCCGCGATAGAGCAGAACGCCCTTCTCGCCGTCGATGTAGGTGATCGCGCTGTGGCAGCTCGCCGTCGCCATGAAGCCGGGGTCGTACGTAAACATACCCGCGTTCTTGTACAGCGCCGAGATATCGACCGCAGGCGGCCCAATCGTGCCCTGAAGCAGTGCGTACTCGGAGGATTCTCCGGTCGCGTTATTGGTGATGGTAACGGAATCATTCGCCATAAGGCGCTCCTGGCTGTGATTCGAACATCGGGCCGGTCCAGCCGCTCGTGCGACAAAGTAGTCAACACCGGCCGGCCGGTACCGCTAGATTATAACCCGCTGAAAAACTGAGGAAACCGTGAAAACCCTAACGCCGACGATCAATCACAGAAGGCCGTCACTGCCTCCCAGCCGACCATCGGCACCACCCTCGAGCGTAAGGCGAAAATCTCTGCCCCCGGTATTGCCGCAACCCGCTCACACGCATCGTCCCCACGACGACGTAGATCATATTTAGCAAGTACCGTTCCGAGAATCAGTTAGCGCCGAGACCGGAAGCGGTTTCGCCCTCATACCGGGGCGTCCGCGCTCCCTGCCGTGCACGACGAGCGGACGGCAGGCGTCGGGTCAGAGGTCCCTCATACGTTCCGCATCGGCGCGCACCAAAGCCACAGACCTGGCAAAAGCGGCGCTTTCCTCGCCGTTGAGCTCGAGCTCAACCACCGATTCCACACCCCGCTCGCCCAGGATACAGGGTACGCCGGTGGCGATATCCGCCTCGCCGTATTCCCCCTCCAATATGGCGACGCAGGGAAGCAGCCGTCTCCGATTGTGGGCTATGGCGTCTACCATGGCGGCAACGGCCGCCCCCGGGGCGTCATAGGCCACGGAGGTCTTTCGCAGAGCCAGGATTTCCGCGCCCCCGGTGCGGGTACGCTCGATGATCGCTTGCAGGCGGTCCCCGGAGAGAAAATGCCCGATCGGAATGCCGTTGACGGTGCAGAATCTCGGCAGGGCGAGCATGGCTTCGCCGTGCCCGCCCATGACCATGGTCGTGATGTCCATCGCCGAGAAGCCCGTCTCCTGCGCGATGAAGCTCGCCATGCGCGAGGCGTCGAGCACTCCGGCTTGACCGAAAACCCGCTCACGCGGCCAACCCGTCCGCTGAGCGACGCGATAGGTCAAGGCGTCGACAGGATTGGAAACAACCAGCACCATGGCGTTGGGCGCATACTTCAGGATGTTGTCCGTCACTGCGTCAATGATGCGCAGGTTCGCCTCCAGCATCTCGGACCTGGGCCTCCCGGGGTCGTGCGGAAGGCCGGCGGCGACAACGATCAGATCCGAATCCTTCATGATGCGGGGGTCGTTGCTGCCGGTCAGACGGCAGTCGAACTCGAAGAACGGGGCGGTCTGGCAAATATCCAGGGCCACCCCTTCTGGAACGTCCTCGCATACATCGTGGACGGCGATCTCGCGACAGAGCTCTTGTTCGGCCAGGATCTGTGCCGTTGTCTCGCCGACCCGGCCGGCACCTACAACGGTGATCTTACGCATCGAATAAACCTCCAACTGGTGTACCGTCGGGCACCGCCCTCACCCCGGAAGCGGCGCGCGGGACCTGATTATCGCTTCGTTTCGCTGCCGTCGCGGACGCCGCTTGCCCGCCGAACGCGAGTCAGGTCACGGTGTCCACGCCTCAGACACGCCGGGAGACGATTATTGCGGATAATGCGCCGGATAGGGAACACCGGCGACACCGCTCTCAGCCGCCGCGCCCGCAACAGCGGAGGAGACCAGGCGCCCCAACTTGCCATCCAGCAGCTTGGGGACGATGTTCTCCGGGCCGAGATCGAGCCGGTGGATCCCATCGGCACCCGGCACGGCGGGGCGCCGACGCACGGGCGAGGCCCTCGATTGCGCGCATTGCGGCGATCTGGATTTCGTCGTTGATACGCGACGCCAGGTGCGTACGCCAGCGAAGGATCCCTCCGGGGCCGCCCGGGCAAACCTTTTCGGATCTCTCAGTTATGCAATCTTCTCGGGTGCCGGTTCGGCATCGAACAGGTCACTCGGGTCCAAGGCAGGGGGCCTATGGCGGAACTGATTCCAGTCCAAGTCGCGGAGAACGCCTATTTTGCAAAAGCGAGCTCAATCGAGCCTGAGCGACGACGGGTGACGCAAGCGCAACTGCGGCCGCCCTCTGTAACGGTACAACCAACCGCGGACCTCCACCCGGCGGCCGGGGATGTCCGCGAGCAGAGCCCGATCGAATCGGTGCAGGTCCGCAGTGGCAATCCTCAGCGTCAGCGCGCCGTCGAGGTCGATCCGGATGACGCCCTTGCCCTTCACGACCGCTCCGGCCCGGCCCGCGATGCGCCGAAAACCATCCACGTCCTTGGGCAAATCGGCAGCGTCAAGCGGCGGAAATCTCCAGAGTCCGAGCCGCAATCGACGGGCCTCGGACTCCGCTCCCTGATAGCAATCGCTAAGACGCTCGTTGGGGGGGACGGTCACCTGATAAGCCAGGCCCTGCCGCAAGAGATGCTCGCTCAGATTCCTTCCGCGGTCGTCGAAGACGTGGGCAAGCAGACGTCGGTGCCGGTCCTCAGGCTCGACGCCCGGTAACACTCGCACCTCCGTGGAGCGGGCGCCGAGAAATCGAAGGACCTCTGCCTGCGCCGCACGGGCAAACGCCTCATCCGGGGCTCCGTCGCGCCCAAGCTCGGGCGTGTCGATACCGATCAGGCGCAGCTTTTTCCCTCCGGCCAACGCCAGCGTGTCTCCGTCAACCACATGGGAGACGCGCATGGAGGCGACAGGAGACGAAGCAGAGCAGGCCGACTCCTGGGCTGCCGGACAGGCAGCGACGGCGGCGGCGAGCAGCGCGGGGAATAGCGTTCGCGTGCCGGAAACGGCCTCAGCGGCCGTACTTGCGGCGGAATTTGTCTACGCGACCAGCGGTGTCGACGATCTTCTGCTTGCCGGTGTAGAAGGGGTGACAGGCAGAGCACACCTCGACGTGCAGATCCGTGCCGAGGGTTGACCGGGTCGTGAACTCGTTGCCGCAGCTGCACACGACCTTGATGTCGCTGTATTCGGGGTGGATTCCTTCTTTCATGACGACCCTTACTGGCCCGGTGACGGGTTCAACTGGAGTTAAGGTAAGCGGGTGAAAATAGCATCGCGGCACACTGAACGCAAGGTCAACCCGGCATGAAGCGCGCGATCAGGTCGTTGAGAAACCAGCGCCCCCGCATCGTCGGCCGCACCCGATCCGTCGTCGCTTCCAGCAGGCCGTCGTCGCGGGCGGCCTCGACGATGCCGGCGATCCGCGCGAACCCGAGGCCGGTGCGCCGCTCGAACAGCGACGGCGCGAAGCCATCCACCAACCGCAGCGCATTCAACGCGAACTCCGAGATCAGATCCGGCGCTTGCAGCATACGCCTCGCCGAGACCAGCCTGTGCAGGTTCGCCGGGTCCATGTAGGCCGCCGGGTGACGGAGCTTCGCCCGGCGGCACACCCGGGCGGGAACCCCGTCCGTCACCTTGCCATGAGCGCCGGCTCCGATGCCGAGATAGTCGCCGAATTCCCAATAGTTCAGGTTGTGCCGACAACGGTGTCCGTGTCTTGCGTAGGCGGAGACCTCATATTGCGCATACCCCTCGTCACCGAGCATTTCGCCGCCCTGAAGCTGCATATCCGCGGTCAGGTCATGGTCCGGAAGCTCAGGGGGCGAGGCGAAAAAAGCGGTGTTCGGCTCAAGGGTGAGTTGGTAGTAGGAAAGGTGCTCCGGCCCCAGTGCCAGGACCTCGCTCAGGTCGCGCCTAGCCTCCTCGAGGGTCTGCCCGGGCAGCCCGTACATCAGGTCCAGGTTGAGATTGGTGAACCCCGCCGCCCGCGCCCTCGCCACCGCAGCGACGGCCTCCTGCGGGCTGTGGATGCGCCCCAGCCGGCACAGCTGCTCTCGGGAGAGACTTTGGACCCCGATGGAGAGCCGGTTCACCCCGGCCTCCCGATAGGCCGCGAAGCTCTCCGCCTCGGCCGCGCCCGGGTTGGCTTCCAGGGTAATCTCGCCGTCGGGGTCGAGTTCCACGGTTTCGCGCAGGCCCCGCAACAGCCGGGCCATGGCGTCGCCGGAAAGCAGGCTGGGGGTGCCGCCGCCGATGAAGATTGAGGTCAGGGACCGCTCTGTTACCAGCCCCTCGACGTCCTGCGCCAGGTCCCGAAGCAGGACGTCCACATAGGCGGCCTCCGGCAGCGCCGCGCTGCGGGGATGGGAATTGAAGTCGCAATAGGGGCATTTGCGCACGCACCAGGGGATGTGCACATAGAGCGCCAGGGGCGGGTGCGGCGACCCGCCAAACGCCTCGGGTTCGCTCAAACCTGGTCGCGAGCCTTCAGGTAGGCGACCTCCGAAATCCTGGTCCATTCCTTCGCTTGGGTCAGGAACTTCTGGTATGACGCGTACACCTTCATCGAGAACTCGTCCTTCTGGGCGATTTCCGACACCACCTGCCCGGAAATCTCGCGCAGCTTGGCGATGACGTCATCCGGGAAAGCGCGCATCTGCACCTCGTGCTTGGTGAGCAGGGTCTGCAACGCGACCGGGTTGCGCGCCGCGTACTCGGACAGCATGTCCTGGTTCACCACCCTGCAGGCATTCAGCACGATCGACTGCAGGTCGTTCGGCAGTGCCGCCAGCGCCCGCTTGTTGATGATCGCCTCGAGCGTGGTGCCCGGTTCGTGAAAGCCGGGAAAATAGTAGTACTTGGCCGCTTTGTAGAGACCGAAGGCGAGGTCGTTGTAAGGTCCAACCCATTCCGTCGCGTCGATCGCGCCCGACTGCAGCGCCGTGAAGAGCTCCCCGCCGGGCAGATTGACCGGCGTGCCGCCCGCTCGCCGAAGCACTTCGCCGCCGAGGCCGGGTATGCGCATCTTCAGCCCCTGCAGATCGGCCACCGAATTGACCTCTTTGTTGAACCAGCCGCCCATCTGCACGCCGGTGTTGCCTGCCGGCGCGGGAACCAGATCGAATGGCGCGTAGAGCTCGGTCCAGAGCTCCAGGCCGCCGCCATGGTAGAGCCAACCGTTCATCTCCCGGGCGGTCATGCCGAAGGGCACGGTGGAGAAGAACTGCGCCGCTTCGCTCTTGCCCTTCCAGTAGTAGGCCGCTCCGTGGCCCATCTCCGCGGTGCCGCGGGACACGGCGTCGAACACCTCGAAGGGAGGCACCAGCTCCGCAGCCCCGTACACCTTGATGTTGATGCGCCCCCCGCTCATCTCGCCGATCAGATCCGCGAGCTTGTTCGCCCCGGTCCCCAACCCCGGGAAGTTCTTCGGCCAGGTGGTCACCATCTTCCACTTGAAGTCCGCAGCTTCCGCGGTCCTGATGCCGGCGCCGAGCGCCAGGGATCCGACACCAACCCCCTTGATGAAGTCGCGGCGTTGCATTTGTTTTTCTTTCCTCCCGTTGACTCGCTGCAGAAAACCGACCGCCCTTCCCGGCCTTACGCCCCGGTCACTGCACCGGCTCCAGGCGGGCGTAAGCCAGAACCAGCCACTTGGCCCCGACCGCCTCGAAATTGACCTGGATGCGCGCGCTACCCCCCTTGCCTTCGCTGTTGAGCACGACGCCCGCGCCGAATTTGGGATGGGAGACGCGCTGGCCGAGCTGGAATCCCCCGGCTCCAGGACCAGGCGCGGCGGCTGCCGGCGCCGATGCCGATGGCGCAATGCCCCGCGCCCGGACCTCCTCCACCAGCTCGGCAGGGATCTCGCGCAGGAAGCGGGAGGGGAAGGGGTAGTTCTCGCTCCCGTGCAGACGCCGGCTCTCGGCATGGCAGAGATAGAGCTGATGCATGGCGCGCGTCATGCCCACGTAGCACAGGCGGCGCTCCTCCGCCAGGCGCTCCGGGTCGTCCGCCGACATGCTGTGCGGGAAAAGCCCCTCCTCCACTCCAGCGATGAAGACGATGGGAAATTCGAGCCCCTTGGCACTGTGCAGGGTCATGAGCTGGACCCCATCCTCGAACTGGTCCGCCTGGGCCTCGCCCGACTCCAGGGCGGCGTGCGCCAGGAAGGAGCCCAGGACGTCCCCCTCATCGTCCTCCATCTCCTGGGCGAAACGGCGCGTGGCGTTGACCAACTCTTCCAGGTTCTCGATGCGGTCCACACCCTTGCCATCCTTCGCCTTCTCGTAATGTTCCGGCAGGCCGGACGCCTCGATCATCAGGGCGGTCAGATCAGCGATCGCCATGCCCTGTGCCTGCTCGCGCTGCTCCCTTACCAGGGTCAGAAAGCCGCTCAAAGCCCCTGCCGCCCGTGCCGCCAGGCCGCCTGCCACTACCAGATCCTCCGCCGCGCGCCACAGGGAGCTGCGGGCCTCACGGGCCTGCTGGCGCAGGATGTCGATGGTCCTGGCGCCGATGCCCCGGGGCGGGGTGTTGACCACCCGCTCGAAAGAGGTGTCGTCCTCCGGATTGGCGATCAGCCGCAGATAGGCCAGAGCGTCCTTGATCTCGGCGCGCTCGAAAAAGCGCAGCCCGCCGTATACCCGATAGGGCACGGCGGCCTGGATCAGGGCCTCCTCGAACAGCCGCGACTGGGCGGTGGTGCGGTAGAGGATGGCGCACTCCGAGCGGCGGTAGCCCTCGTCCTCGACATACCTTCGGATGCGCTCCACGACGAAACGGGCCTCGTCCACCTCGTTGAAAGCGGCGTAGCGGCGGATGGGCTCGCCGGCGCCGTCCTCCGTCCACAGGCTCTTGCCGAGCCGGGCCGGATTGTTCGCGATCAGCGCGTTGGCGGCGCTGAGAATATTCCCCGTCGAGCGATAGTTCTGCTCCAGGCGAACCACGCGGGTGCCTGCATAGTCGTTCTGGAAGCTCTGGATGTTCTCCACCCGCGCCCCGCGCCAACCGTAGATGGACTGGTCGTCGTCGCCGACCAGGAACAGGTTTTCCTTGTCCCCCGCGAGCAGGCGCAGCCAGGCGTACTGGATCGCATTGGTGTCCTGGAACTCGTCCACCAGGATGTGGCGGAAGCGCTCGCGATAGTGGTGCAGGATGTCGGGCCGATCGCGCAGCACCTCGTGAGCCCGGAGCAGAAGCTCGGCGAAGTCCACCATGCCGCCGCGCTCGCAAGCCGACTCGTACTCCTGGTAGACCTCGATCATCTTGCGCAGGAAGAAGTCGCCGCCGGCGTCCAGATGCCGGGACCGAAGGCCCTCGTCCTTCTGCTTGTTGATGAAGCCCTGGACCTGGCGTGGCGGCCAGCGGGACTCGTCCAGCTCCATCGCCTTGAGGGTCCGCCGCACCAGGCGGAACTGGTCGTCGGAGTCAAGGATCTGGAACTGCTGGGGAAGCTTGGCGTCCTGCCAATGGGCGCGCAGGAAGCGGTGCGCCAACCCGTGGAAGGTCCCGACCCACATGCCCATGACCGGTCCCTGCAGCACCTCCTCGATCCGCGAGCGCATCTCCCGCGCCGCCTTGTTGGTAAAGGTGACGGCGAGGATGCTCCAGGGCGGCGCCTGCTCCACCTGGATCAGCCAGGCGATGCGGTGAACCAGGACGCGGGTCTTACCGCTCCCGGCCCCGGCAAGCACCAGCAGATTGCCGGGCTCTGCGGTAACTGCCTCGCGCTGGGCGTCGTTCAGGGGGGCGATGATGTGGGAAACGTCCATCGCGGCATTCTAGCAAAGCGGGATCGCCGCCGAACCACGCGATGCCGGCGCCAGCCGTCAAGCACGCGCTCATCCCGCGCCCCGGCCGGCCGTGTGCCCAGCAAGACGCGCTGTAGTATCCTGCGGCGCCACGATACGACAACCTTACCCAACCACCTTGCGGAATCCCTCCCCGTGACCGAGCTGAAGAACGACACCTTTCTGCGCGCCTTGCTGCGCGAGCCCGTGGACCACACCCCCGTGTGGATGATGCGCCAGGCGGGGCGCTACCTCCCCGAGTACCGCGCCACCCGGGCGCGCGCCGGCAGCTTCATGGACCTGTGCAAGAATCCGGAACTGGCCTGCGAGGTCACGTTGCAGCCCCTCGCGCGCTTCCCGCTCGACGCCGCCATCCTGTTCTCGGACATCCTGACCATCCCGGACGCCATGGGACTCGGCCTCTATTTCACCGAGGGCGAAGGCCCCCGCTTCGAGCGCCCGGTGCGCGAGTCCGCGGACGTGCACCGGTTGGCGGTGCCGGACATGCAGCAGGAGCTGGGCTACGTGATGGACGCGGTGTCCTTGATCCGCCGCGAGCTCGGCGGGCGGGTGCCGCTGATCGGCTTCTCCGGCAGCCCCTGGACACTGGCGACCTACATGGTGGAGGGTGGCAGCGCCAAGAACTTCGCCCGCACCAAGGCCATGATGTTCGACCGCCCGGACCTGATGCACGAGCTTCTGACCAAGGTCGCCGACGCGGTGACGGCGTATCTCAATGCCCAGGTCGCGAGCGGCGCCCAAGCGCTGATGATCTTCGACACCTGGGGCGGCGTGCTCACCCCACGTGACTACCAGTCGTTCTCCCTCGACTACATGACCCGCATCGTCACCGGCCTCACCCGCGAGGCCGATGACCGCAGGATTCCGGTGATCCTGTTCACCAAGGGCGGTGGTCAATGGCTCGACCGGATGGCCGAGAGCGGCTGCGACGCGCTCGGGGTCGACTGGACCACGGATCTCTCCGACGCCCGGCGCAAGGTCAATGACCGGGTTGCCCTGCAGGGCAACCTCGACCCCTGCATCCTGTACGCGTCGCCGGATCGCATCCGCGAGGAAGTGTGGCGCGTGCTCGCGAGCTACGGCCCGGGGACCGGACACGTCTTCAACCTGGGCCATGGCATCCATCCGGATGTCGATCCGGATCACGCCGCCGCCTTGGTGGCGGCGGTGCACGACCTGAGTCCCCCCCTGCACAACGCGGAATCGGCCTAGCGCGCATCGGTTGTCGCCGGGAGGCGACGATATCGGAGGCACGCGGGCTCGAATGCACCCCGCAACCCCCTTTCCTGCACGCATTGGACTCTCGGCACGCATGTTGCTAGCTTAGATGTGCGGGGCTTTCCCTTCGGCCCAGTGTCGATGCGGGGAGTCCCGTGAGTCCCTCGCTTTGACCGCACAGCCGTTCGTCGGACGTGCGGTCTTTTTTCTTCGCCACCGGGCAACACGCCCCCTGCTGCGCAATCTTGTCGACAGGCATTTTCCGGGCTCCAAGGAGCCTTGCTGCGGCAATGGACGAACCCGAGATCCACAGGCCCTGATCGCTCTACGAAGGCGTTTCCCGGCCGAGACGGAGTGCCTCTTGGTTCGGCTACTGACTCACCACCGATGACGCATGTGTCAAGGTCCAGCGCCTAGTTCCGCCAAGCGCACGCTGACCGAGTACTCGCTACAGTCTGACCACCGGCGCTTGCGCCAGAAGCTGTTCGACAACCTCAACCCCACGCCCGATATCGACCTGATTCATGAAGGTCGAATAGGTGAAGAGGGCCAACAGGGAGCGGGGGTCGCTGATCCAGGGCGGGAGGTAGAGAGGTGCCCGCAGGAGCCCCATCGAGTAGAGCTCGCACAAGGCCGGGATGTCCAGGGCGTCGAGCTTGCCGCAGAAGAACAGCCGCAGCACATCGGAGCGTCCGGCGGCGAAGCAGGAACGAATGGCAATGCTGACCTGGAGCAGCCCAAAGAGGTAGACAACGTCCTTGGTGAAGGGGGCGCCGCCGGAAATGACGCCGCCGCGGAACACCCGCCGCGCGTTCTCGAACGCCTGGTCGCAGCTCGCGGCCCGCTCCAGAAAGAAGCGGTAGACCTCGAGGAAATCCGCCCCCTCGATGGCCATCTGAATGGCAAAGACACGGTCCGCGAGGCGCCGCATGCGATCCAGCTCCATCGAGCCGCTGATGATCTCGGCAAAAACCGCCAGCCCTTCCTGAGTGCGCGTGGTGCCCGGATGGCCGGCGGCAAGGATCGGCAGGTCGGTCTGCGCCCGGCCGTTCAGGGACGTGGCGCAGTGGACATAGGCCTCGTGGTGCAGGAGCTGGCTGGCGTCTCGGTCCGTGAAGCGGGCATCCCGGCGAATCCGGATTGACTTGGCGGAGGCCAGCGCGTTGGCGGAGAGCTTGTCCACCAGCTCCACCTTGGGGGCGGCCTCGCCGAAACGGGCATGCACGGCCCGCTCGATGTCCCGCGCCACGTCCTGAGCCTCGTGGTAATCGGGCGGAGCTACATCCACCTCGATGCGGGCGAGCTGCTCGATGGTATCGCGGACATGCTCTGCGAGCTCCAGGGTTGTCAGCGGGTAAAAGCGATTGGGGGCGGTGGGCTCGCCGTAGATCTGCCGGCCGTACTCGAAGAACGCGCTGGTGCCGACGGCGGCGAGCATGCGCGCGCTGCGCTCCAGTGTATCCGCCTGGCGATCGAGCCAGAGGTCGACCGTGGTTGCGGGCACGATGGAACGGCGAGCCTCGCGCACCGCTTCGATGACCGGTGCCGGGTCCAGAGGCCGGTAGCTGACCTGTGGGAGTTCCTTCGCACCTTTATCGAAGAACTCCGCCTTGACCTCGGGCGGCCAGTCGACGGAGCTCAGGACGCGGATCGAACGGCTGGCCTGATAAAGCAGACCGGCAATCTGCCGAATTCGGTCCTTTTCCCGATCGCTGGCGGGAATGGTCATGGGTCGGGCTCCGGTTGCGGGGCAATCGTGGTTACAGCGGAAATGCGTGCACAGGGGGCGGTGTCGTAGATTGCCCGATTTGACGAGCGTGTGCTGTTTATTTTCATGCCGACTTCGGCAGGCAGATCGTCACCCACCGCAGACGAGCATTGCGCGCGCCGGAGGGGGCTGGGCTATGCTATCGGCGATGGCGCGGAAATGTGCCCGTTACACGCACCCATAGATGCGGTTGAGCCCTCCAGAGGAGGCGCCATGAGCGAGACCACGTCTTCCAAGCAAGCCCCTGCGACGGTCAGTCTGGCCGACGAGGAGGGCGTCAAGCGGATCGTTGTCGATACCGTCTTCGGCCTGTGGGGGATGGTCAACAATCTGACGCGATTGCGGCCCACCAAACGAGAGCGCTACCGGGTCACCATCTTCGGCTCGGCCCGGGCGCAGCCGGGAAGTCCGATCTACGAGGAGGTGAAGCGGCTTGCGGGGGAGTTGTCCGCCATGGGCTGTGACATCGTCACCGGCGGCGGCCCCGGCCTGATGCGGGCCGCCAACGAGGGGGCTCGGGCGCAAGCGGCGGACCAGCGTGTGCAGAGTGTCGGCATCCGGGTGGATCTGCCCTTCGAGCAGGAGGTGAACCCGTTCGTGCAGGAGGCCTTCGAGCACCAGACGTTTTTCACCCGGCTGCATCAGTTCGTGATCATGTCGGACGCCTATGTCGTGGTCCCGGGCGGCATCGGCACGGTGCTCGAGGCCATGCTGGTCTGGCAACTCCTGCAGGTGCGCCACCTCCACGACACGCCGCTGCTCTTCGCGGGCGACATGTGGGCCGAGCTGGTCGCCTGGGCGCAACGCTGGATGCTGCGCCCAGGCATCGAGCTGGTGAACCCCGAGGACATCGACATCCCGACCTGCGTCAAATCCGCCGATGAGGCGATCGCCGTGCTCCGCGAGCACCATGCCCGCTGGCGGCTCCGCCAGATCGGCGGGACTTGAGTCCTGCCAACGGAGATGGACGCCCGCGCGATACCGAAGATGTCTCCTGCGCCGAGCGCCTGCTCGGCGATCTGGCCGCCCGCTTCGCCGATGTCACCCGGTCCCTCGCCGCCTTCGCCGCGGTGGTCCTGCTCGGAACGCTGAAGGGTATCGTGGTGGCGGTCGTCGCCTCGTTGGCCGCTATCGCCTGTCAGTCCGCTCACCCGAGGGTCTATGTGCTCGGCCGCAAGCCGGGTGCCGACGTCTTCCGCCCAAAATCGGACGAGCACCCGGAGGACGAGACTTTCCCCGGGCTACCGATCGTTCGCCCCGAGGGGCGCACCTTCTTCGCCAATGCCCAACGCGGCGCTGAGCAGCTCTGGGCGCAGCTCGACGTCTCGGAATCCAAGGTCGTGGCGATCGACTTCAGCGCTGGGCCGGACATCGAGTACTCGGCACTCAAGATGCTGATCGAGGGCGAGGAACGGCTGCGCGAGCGCGGTGCGCTGCTTTGGCTGGTGGCACTCAACCCGGAGGCCCTGGGCATGGTGCAGCGTTCGTCGCTCGGGGAGACCCGCGGTCGCGAGCGGATGCCGTTCAACCTGCCGACGGCCGTCGAGCGTTTCCAAGCCGGAACCGCAGTTGGGGAAACGACCGTCCGGACCGGGCCTTCCAAGGCCGGCGGGTATCTCGGGACAACGCAGCCTGCGGACAAATTTCAGGCTTTATTGACGGTGCGCAGCAGCCTCCATTGAACTCATCGGGAGGAGATGCTGCACTGCAATAAGAACAGATCCCATCATCCGCCAGAGGCCGACGATGACCAACCTTGCCGAGCAGACCGCCCGCTCTCAAGAGCTATCCGCCAAGGTGAGCCTGCTGTTTCGAAAGCGCACTCAGTTGGCGCAGGAGCGGTTCAGGCAGCGAACCGAAGAGGCGTTCAAAGATCAGATCGCAGCGCTGATGACGAGGCCGATCGCGCCCTGGGACGTCTGGACGCAATGGCTCGAGTATTCCGCCGACTTCGCCCAACGGACCGTTCTCTTCTGGGACACCCTGCGCCAGCGGGGGAACAACTTCCTTGCCCACGAGCGGGCCGGCAAGCCTCCGGTGCTGCACTTCGCATACGAGGCAGTGCTCGACGCCCGGCGCTTCGACCGTCCGGTTAACTATGCCCTGGTGCGGATCATCCCGCCGGAGGGGGTGGTGGTCGATGCCAAGCGCCGGCCCTATGTGATCATCGACCCGCGCGCCGGGCACGGCCCTGGTATCGGCGGGTTCAAGGATGACTCCCAGGTCGGCGTGGCCCTGCGCGACGGGCACCCGGTCTACTTCGTGATCTTCTTCCCCGACCCCCAGCCGGGCCAGACCCTGCTCGATGTCTGCGCCGCGGAGGCGCAGTTCGTACGCAGGGTGCGGGAACTGCACCCGGACAGCCCCAGGCCAGTGATCGTCGGCAACTGCCAGGGCGGCTGGGCGGCGATGATGCTCGCCTCCTCGAACCCGGAAGATACCGGTCCGATCGTGATCAATGGCGCGCCCATGTCCTACTGGGGCGGCGCCTGGAGCGAGGGTGAGGGCGACAACCCCATGCGTTACGCCGGCGGCATGCTCGGCGGAACCTGGATGGCGTCCCTCGCCGCCGACCTCGGCAACGGCGTGTTCGACGGCGCCTACCTGGTCGAGAACATGGAGAATCTGAACCCGGCAAACACCTTCTGGGACAAGTACTACCACCTCTTCGCCAACGTCGACAGCGAACCGCCGCGCTTCCTCGACTTCGAGCGCTGGTGGGGAGGCTTCTACCTCCTCAACCGCGAGGAGATCGAGTGGATCGTCCAAGAGCTTTTCGTCGGCAACCAGCTTTGGAAGGGCGGGGTTCGGGGCGCGGCCGGCAGGCCCCTGGATCTGCGCGATATCAAGTCGCCGATCATCCTCTTCGCGTCCATGGGCGACAACATCACCCCGCCCCAGCAGGCGTTCAACTGGGTAGCCGACGTCTACGGCTCCACCGACGAGATCAAGTCGCGCGGCCAGACCATCGTCGGCCTGCTGCACCAGGACATCGGTCACCTCGGCATCTTCGTTTCCGGGCGGGTGGCGAAGAAGGAGCATGCGCAGATCGTCTCCGTGCTCAAATCCATCGAGGCCCTGGCCCCGGGGCTCTACGGAATGAAGATCAACGAGATCCGGGGCAGAGACGGCACACTGGATTATGACGTTGAGTTCGTCGAGCATGATCTCAAGGACATCAAGGCACGCCTCAACCGCCTGAAGCGGGCCGACGAGAAGCCGTTCGAGGCCGTCTCAGAGATCGCCGAGCTCAACCAGCGCGCTTACGAGCTCTTCGCCCGCCCCCTGGTGCAGCAGATGTCCAATGAGCTCACCGCCGAGCTCGGACGCGATTTCCACCCCCTGCGCTTTCAGCGCTGGGCGATTTCGGACCTCAACCCCTGGCTGGAGTGGCTCGGCCCGGCGGCCGACCTGATCAGGTCCCAACGGCGGACCACGGGACCGGAGCAGCCGTTCCGCCGGGTCGAGACCATGGTCGCCGAGCTGGTGGGCGCCTCCCTGGATTACTACCGAGACATCCGTGACGCCACGTCCGAGGCCCTGTTCTTTCAGACCTACGGTAACCTCTTCTCCCTTTACCTGGCAGACAAGCACGAGGCCGAGGAGCGGCGCCTGGCGTCGCCCAGCGACCCGCGGCAGCTGCCGTTCGTTCGCGAGGCACTGTCCTCGGTCGCGGAGGGTGGTTACCCGGAGGCGCTCACCCGCGCCGGCTATCTGCTCGCGCGACACGGCGAGCCACTTCCGCTCGCGCGGCTGGAGCTGAAAGAGAAGCTGCTGGAGGAGTACGCCGACATCCTGCCGGACCTCCCGCGGGACGAGGCGCGGCGGATCCGCGGTGAGCAGGAGATCATCTGCCGTTACGAGCCGGAGAAGGCCATCGCATCGCTGCCGGAGCTGCTCCGCGATCCCGCGGATCGCATGCGCTTTCTGACCTTGCTCAAGCGCATCGTAGCGGATCCGCGCATCCAGGCGGCAGGCGCCACCGACGCCCAACGCGAGATGCTCGCCCGCATCCGGGGCGTGCTCGGCGAGGGTGCCATCGAGCTCGGATCGGGTCTGCCCGAGTGAACCCAGCTTGAGCCCTGCATCGAGGAATCGAACATGCATTCCTTCACCAATCAGACCTACGACGAGATTCAGGTCGGGGCGACCCTGACCCTCTCACACCGCCTGAGCCGCACCGATGTGGAGGCGCTGGCGCTGGTCTCGGGCGATGTCGACCCCTTCCACGTAGACGCCGACACCGACGCGCCCCAGCGGGAGATGGTCGCGGAAGCGGTCGCCGCGGAGGCGGTGGTGTCCGCGATACTCAATCGGCGGCTGCCCGGGCCAGGCACCAACATCCTGGCCCAGAACCTGACCTTTTCCGGCACCCTCACGGCAGGAGACGAGCTCACCGGAACGGTGACCGCCCTGGAGAAGCGCCCCGAGGGAAGCCAGATCGTATTCGACTGCCGGGTGCGCCGCGGCGAAGCGGAACTCGTGCGCGGCACTGTCACCGTGGCCGCCCCCACGGAGCGCATCAGCTACAAGGACATCGCCACGCCGGAGGTCATTCTGCGCCGCAATGACGGATTCAGCCGGCTGTTCAAGCGCTGCCAGGGTACGCAGCCGGTGGTCTGCGCCATCGTCCACCCCTGCGATCGCGACTCCCTTCTGGGTCCCATCGAGGCGGCGAAGCGCGGTCTCATCGACCCGGTGCTGATCGGTCCTGAGCACAAGATCCGCGCCGTGGCTGAGGCCGAGGAGGTCGATCTCGCGCCCTATCGCATCGTACCCGCCGAGCACAGCCATGCGGCGGCAGAGCGGGCGGTCGCCATGGCCCGCGCCGGCGAGGTCGAGTCCCTGATGAAGGGCTCACTGCACACCGACGAGATCATGGGCGCGGTGGTCGCCTCGGCTACGGGGCTGCGCACGGAGCGCCGCGTGAGCCACGTGTTCGTCATGGATGTGCCGAGCTACCCGCGCCTGCTCCTGGTGACGGATGCCGCCATCAGCATCGCGCCGACGGCCAAGGAGAAGGTAGACATCGTCCAGAACGCCATCGACCTCGCCCAGGTGCTGGGCATCGATCAGCCGCGGGTGGCCATCCTGGCCGCGGTGGAGACCGTCAACCCGGTCATGCAGGCGACCGTTGACGCCGCCATGCTGTGCAAGATGGCCGACCGCGGACAGATCACCGGCGGCATCCTCGATGGCCCGTTGGCGTTCGACAATGCGGTGAGCGAGGAGGCCGCGCGAACCAAGAAGATCGTCTCCCCCGTGGCGGGCAGGGCGGATATTCTACTGCTGCCGGATCTCGAGGCCGGCAACATGGTCGCCAAGCAGCTCCAATACCTGGCTGGCGCGGACGCCGCGGGCATTGTGCTGGGCGCGCGGGTGCCCATCGTGCTGACCAGCCGCGCCGACAGCGTGCGCACCCGTCTCGCATCCACCGCGGTCATGGCCCTGGTCGCCCAGGCGCGGCGCGCGCAGCCCACCCTCATGCCGCACTCGGAGTGAGCCATGTCCGACGCCATCGTCGTCCTCAACGCCGGCTCATCGCGCATCAAGTTCTCCAGCTTCTCAGTTGGCGACGCCGGCTTGGAGCTGGTCCTGCGGGGACAGCTCGAG
>CAYNBI010000059.1:0-23524 GCA_964395315.1 uncultured Chromatiaceae bacterium
ACGATCGAGCCCTACGACTCGGCCATTCTCATCCGGCCGTAATCGGGAGCCGCGCGCCGTTGGACCGGCGCGCGGTTGCCGTCTCCCAGAACGGCAAGTCTTTTGATCCAATCGGCGGGGGCGTGAGCCCCCGTTTTTTTTTGGAGGGGATCTTGTTCACCGGGTTGCGCCGCTTCCGGTCGCCCATCGAAACAGTCAGTGCCTGATGCACAGGAACGGCGCGCGTCGTCGGCTCAAACCGCTTCACCTAGCCGTATCGCCGGCACGAAATACTGGTCATTTCCACATGCTCATGAAAGGATTTCTGGTGTGGTTGCGAGCATGTTGCCTGCGGTACCCCGCAACCCTCGCCATCTGACCGGAAAGCCTCTTGGGTGGAGGGGGAAGTCACGTTCGAGCGGATCGATTGGCTGATGTTGCAGTGCATCATTATACTGATGTAAGTACTGCGAAGACTCTACGTCCAGGACGCATCGCCATGCCTTCAAGAGCGTTGACCGCGGCCTCCTCGTTGTCCCGCCGCAAACCAGCCGTCGCATCGGACGCTGCCTTGGGAGCGGCCGAGCCGTCGATCATGCCGTTTTCCCCGTCCGACGATGGCGCAGCGGATGGGTACAGGCCGGACCCACTGCCACCCTCGACCCTGAGCCCCGAAGTCGCGAAGTACCTGGATCGGCTGTTCAACGCTTCCGTTGCCCGATTCACGGGGGGCATGGATCCGCGGGTGGTCCCGCTGCACGTGCTGGACTGGTGGGTGAAACTCGTCTGGTCTCCCGGAACCCATGCGCGTCTGACCGAGAAAGCCTTTCGCAAGGCGGCCCGCCTCACGCTTTACGCCCTCCAATCGGCCGCGGACCCGCGGGCGCCGCCGGCGATCGAGCCGTTGCCCCAGGATAACCGCTTCCGGGCTGCAGCGTGGCAGCAGTGGCCCTTCAGTCTGATGAGCCAGTCATTTCTGCTCACGCAGCAGTGGTGGGCCAATGCCACCACCGGGGTACCGGCCCTGTCGAGCCGGGGCAAAGACATCCTGAACTTCACGGTGCGACAGATCCTGGACATGGCCTCGCCGACCAACTTTTTGCTGACCAATCCCGAGGTGATCCAGGCGACGCTGCAAGAGGGCGGCGCGAACCTGGTGCGCGGCTGGGCCAACTGGTGGGACGACTGGACGCGTCTGGTCAGCGGGAAGCGGCCGCCCGGAACGGACGGATTCGTGCCTGGCAGGGATGTGGCGGTGACGCCGGGCAGGGTGGTGTACCGTAACCACCTGATCGAATTGATCCAGTACGGGCCCACGACTGCCCGCGTCCATGCCGAGCCGGTGCTCATCGTGCCGGCGTGGATCATGAAGTACTACATTCTGGACCTGTCTCCGCACAATTCCCTGGTCAGATATCTGGTGGAGCATGGGCATACGGTGTTCATGATCTCCTGGCGCAACCCGACGAGCGAGGACCGCGACCTTGGCATGGAAGATTATCGGCGCATGGGCATCCTGGCGGCGCTCGACGCCATCGGGGCGATCCAACCCGAGCAGAAGGTGCATGCGGCAGGCTACTGCCTGGGCGGAACCTTGCTGGCGATCGCTGCCGCCGCCATGGCGCGCAACGGCGACAACCGGCTGAAGACTCTGACCTTGCTTGCGGCCCAAACCGATTTCAGTGAGGCAGGCGAGCTGATGCTGTTCGTCAACGAGGAGCAGGTGAGCTTTCTCGAAAGCCTGATGTGGGAGCGGGGTTTGCTGGACACCAACCAGATGTCTGGCGCCTTCCAATTGCTGCGCTCCAACGACCTGATCTGGTCGCGCATGGTGCGCGAATACCTGTTGGGCGAGCGCCGCCCACCGAACGACCTGATGGCCTGGAACGCGGACCAGACGCGCATGCCGTATCGCATGCATTCGGAGTACCTGCGCAAGCTGTTTCTGAACAACGACCTGGCGGCTGGACGATATCGCGTAGACGGGCGCCCCGTGGCGGTGAGCGACATCCATGCCCCGATCTTCGCCGTTGCCACCGTGAAAGATCACGTCGCGCCCTGGCAATCGGTTTACAAGATCAACCTGTTGGCCAACTCGCAGGAGGTAACCTTCGTGCTGACGAGCGGCGGACACAACGCAGGAATCGTCAGCGAGCCCGGTCACCCCGGCCGCAGCTACCAACAGGGCTGGCGGCGCAATGGCGATCCCTACGTCGATCCCGATACCTGGCAGCAAGCAAACCCGCGCCACGAGGGTTCCTGGTGGCCGGCTTGGCAGGCTTGGCTGGTCGAACAGTCCACCGGCCAGCGCGAGGCCCCCGGTTACGGCGCACCAATGGCCGGTTATCCGCCCCTGGCGGATGCGCCGGGGACTTACGTGCATCAGGGCTGACGGCCGGCGCAACCTGGCCGCGGCCCGCCGTTACGACTGCTCGGGATTCGGGCTGCGCGCGCAGGACGTTGGTGGCGATCTTCGGACACGAGTGAGCGGTGGATCGTCCAGGTGGCAGGGTGCTGGGGATCGTCGACCGCGGGGACTGTGCCGGCAATTCGGTATCCTGGAACCGATCGGCGAACACCGGCTATTCGTAGCGCAGGGCGTCGATCGGGCGCAGGCGCGAGGCCTTGCGGGCCGGGTGGAGGCCGAAGAAGACGCCCACCAAGCCGGCGAAGAGGAACGCGATCAGCACCGAGGCGGGGGTGACCTCCACGGGCAACTGGGAGAAGCGGGCCACCGCGCCGGCACCGCCCAGGCCGAGCAGGATGCCCACCAGCCCGCCGACGCCGCTGAGCACCAGGGCCTCCAGCAGGAACTGCCACAGGATGTCCCGGGGGCGGGCGCCCAGGGCCATGCGGATGCCGATCTCCCGGGTGCGCTCGGTCACCGAAACCAGCATGATGTTCATGATCCCGATGCCGCCGACCAGCAAGGAGACGGAGGCGATGCTACCGAGCAGCCAGGTGAACACCCGGGCGCTCTCCTCGGAGGTCTGGGCCAGCTCCGCGCGGTTGTACATGCGGAAGTCGTCGTCCGCATCCTCGGCCAGGCGGTGGCGCTGGCGCAGCAGGCGCTTGATCTCCTCGGTGGCGCGGAACGTCGCCTCCCGCCCGGTGGTCGTGAGCTCGATGCGGTCGATGTGCGTGACGCCCTTGAGCTTGCGCTGCACCGCCGTTATCGGCATGAAGATGGCGTCGTCCTGGTCCGAGCCCCAGGCGGTCGCGCCCTTCTCGGTCAGGACGCCGATCACCCGGCAGGGCAGGCTCGTGATCACGATGTTCTCCCCGACCGGGTCAAGCAGCCCGAACAGCTCGCGCGCGACCGTCTGGCCAAGGACGCAGACCTGCGCGGCGCCGTCCACCTGCGGCTGAGCGAACACCTCGCCCGCCGCCAAGGGCCAGCTGCGCACCGAGAAGTACTCCGGCGTCACCCCCTGGATTGCGGTGCCCCAGTTGGCGCCGCGGTAGCGCACCTGCGCCGTGGCCTGGACGCTGGGTGCCACCCCGACTACGTCCGGCAGCTCCGCGATGGCGGCCGCATCGCCCAAGGTCAGGCTGGTGGTGGTGCCCGCGCCTGTGCGCACGCCTCCCCGGGTCACCGTGCCGGGGCGGATCACCAGGCTGTTGGTGCCCATGTTCTCGAGCTGCTGGGCGATGCGCTGCTGGGCGCCGGCGCCGATGGCCACCATCGCGATCACCGAGGCGACGCCGATGATCACGCCAAGCGTAGTCAGCATGGCCCGCGTCTTGTTGCGCCAGAGGGCGCGCAGCGCGAGCGCCAGCGCGGCGGTCCAGCTCACGGGTGCAACTCCAGCCGCCCGTCGCGCACGGTCAGCACGCGCCGGGCGCGCCCGGCCACGTCCGGCTCGTGGGTGATGAGGACGATGGTGAGTCCCTCGCGATTCAGGGCCTCGAGCACGTCCAGGATCTCCTCGGTGGTGGCCGTGTCCACGTTTCCGGTGGGCTCGTCCGCCAGCAGGAGGGCGGGGCGGGTGACCAGGGCGCGGGCGATGGCGACCCGCTGCTGCTGCCCCCCCGAGAGCTGATTCGGCAGGTGCATGAGGCGCTCTCCCAGGCCCATTCGCTCCAGGGCCTCGCGGGCGCGCGCATGGCGCTCCTGCCGGCCCACCCCCGCGTAGACCAGGGGTGTCTCCACGTTCTCCAGTGCGCTGGTGCGCGGCAACAGGTTGAAGCTCTGGAACACGAAGCCGATCTCCCGGTTGCGCAGTCGCGCGAGCTGATCCGGGCTCATGCGGGTCACGTCCTCGCCGCGCAGCCGGTGGGTGCCGGAATCGGCCACGTCCAGGCAGCCGAGGATGTTCATCAGCGTCGACTTGCCGGAGCCGGAAGGGCCCATGATCGCGATCAGCTCCCCCTCCTCGACCGTGAGGTCGATGCCGCGTAGCGCCTGGATCTGCACCCCGTCCAGGGCGTAGACCTTCCGGAGGTCGCGGATCTCGATGAGGGGCGCGGCCATGGCGGGTCAGAACAGGCTGAGGCCGAAGCTGCGCCGCCGGGTGGTCTCCTTGCGCGCGCCCGGCACGGCGATCCGGATGTCGGGGCGCAGACCGCCGCCCTCGATCTGGGTCAGCATCTCGCCGACGATGCCGGTGATCACGGTCAGGGGCGCCAACCCCTCGCCCTCGGCGCGCCAGACGATGCCCTGGCCGGCCTTCAGATCGGCGCGCAGCTGGTCCAGCCGCTCCTGGGGCAAGTCGGGGACGAAGCGCAGCGCGGCATGGGGCACCTGCCAGGCATCGTCGCGGCGATCCACCTCGATCAGCACGGTCGCCGTCATGCCGGGCTTGAGGGCCAGATCATCGTTGTTCACGCGGATGATGCAGTTGTACTTGACTACCCCGGCCTCGACCTTGGGCTGCAGGCGGACCTGCGCGACCTCGCCGCGGAACTCGCGCTCCGGGTAGGCGAACACCGTAAAGGTCACCGGTTGGCCCTCCCGGACCTTGCCGATGAAGGACTCGTCCACGTCCGCCTCGACCTGCATGCGGGTGAGGTCGTTGGCAATGGTGAACAGGGTCGGGGCCTGGAGGCTCGCGGCAACGGTCTGGCCAACGTCGACGTCGCGGGAGACGATCACCCCGTCGGTGGGGGCGAAGATCGTGGTGTAATCCAGGTTGACCCGTTCACGCTCGAGCGCGGCCTTCGCCTGGGCCACGGCGGCTTCCTTCACCCGATGCTCGACCATGGCCGAGTCATGGGCGAAGCGCGACGTGTCGAGCTCGCTGGCGGCGGCCAGCCGCTTGCCGTGCATCTCCGCCACGCGCTCGAGCTCACGCTCGGCCTCTGCAACGGCGACCGCGGCCTTGTCGCGCTGGGCCTCGGCGCTCTCCAGGTTCGCCTGCGCCTCGGCCAGCTTGGCCTTGAAGATCGCAGGATCGATCTGGGCGATAATCTGCCCCCGCTTCACTTGGTCGTTGAAGTCGGCTTCGAGCCGCTGGATGGTGCCGGAGACCTGGCTGCCGACCTGCACCGTGTTGACCGGGCTCAGTGTGCCGGTCGCCGAGACCACGGCGGTAATCGGGCCGCGCTCGATAGGCACCAGCGTATAGGCAGATTTCTCCGGCGCGTCGGGGGTATCGCGCGCCCGCCAGAGTCCCACGGCGGCTGCGCCGAGCACCAGGACAGCGAGAAGGGCAAGGACGGTTCGCCGAGACATGTGGGCTCCGATCTCTTGGTGCTGCAAGGTGGACGTGGACGTCCGCCACGGTTGCGCAAGTTTACGCTTACGCTACCGCGCGCGTCCGCTGAGCGTGGCTGGAGCGGAGTGGGGTGACCGGACGAGAAAAGGTCGAAATGGGAATTGGGCTTATTCCGTTCAGCCTCGAGACGAGCAACGGCGCCCGACCGCACGCCGGGGAAGATATTGGCTCTCCCAAGATGGAAATCGCCGTGCTCACCCTGACAAGATGCGTGAGGGCGTTAAGCGTTGAACATGACCCCTGCAAGGGGCATTGCACACCCCCTTGCAGGGCCCGTTAGGCCGTTTACGCGGCTTTGGGTTCCCTGGTCAACAACCCGAAGTCATACTCCAGGTTGTAGTGGCCGAACACGAGATTTGCCTCTCGCGCGAGCTCTTCGAACAGATCCTTGGGATCTTCTCCCTGCGCGATCCGCTCGTTCACCAAGGCCTCGAGAGCTTCTTTGAAGCTGGTTGCCATAATGCACCTCCCTTCGGTTGCGCTCCGTCTACCAAAATTATAGTGCTTGCCGGCGCTTATCGAGCTGTGGGGCAGGAGTCGTGGTCTCGTACGCCGACGGCTCCCGAGGTACCTTTTCGGGCCGTTTCGGGGCATGGGCGGCATCGATCAGCCGCCCCTCCGCCTGCACGGCAAAGGCCCGAGTCTCGCCCGCCTGCGTACGTCCTTCGGCGATCATTGGTCTCTCGCCCGTTCGCCCGCAATGCGGCGATGCGCCAAGTCAGTTCGGCGCGGTCGCGCAGCTTCGGGGAGGCAGGGCGCAATATTCCGCTCCAACGGCAGAAAGCACCTCCGCGAGTACCCCCTGATCCGCCCGCGCAACAAAAACGGGTGCGCAATGCCGCTAGCCACCGGTTTCGTCCGGGAGGGTCGAACGGCACCCGATCGGCAACCGACGGTGGTACCGAGGGCCCGGCCGCGATGGCGAATGCTTCAGAAGCCCTCGGTGGAGGTGAACAGGCCGACCCGCAAGTCCTTGGCGACGTAGATCTCGCGCCCATCGACCCTCACAGTGCCGTCACCGATGCCGAGCACGAGCTTGCGGGCGATCACCCGCTTCATGTCGATGTGGTAGGTAACCTTGCTCGCCGTCGGCAGCACCTGGCCAGTGAACTTGACCTCGCCGACGCCCAGCGCCCGGCCGTGCCCGGGGTTCCCGATCCAGGCCAGGTAGAAGCCCACCAGCTGCCACAGCGCATCCAATCCCAGGCAGCCAGGCATCACCGGATCGCCCGGAAAGTGGCAGTGGAAGAACCAGAGGTCGGGTTTGATGTCGAGCTCCGCCAGAATTTCTCCCTTGCCGTAGGCGCCGCCGAAGTCGGCGATGCGCAGGATCCGGTCCATCATCAGCATGTTGGGGGTCGGCAGCTGCGCGTTGCCAGGACCGAACATGCGGCCGTGGCCGCAGTCCAGCAGCTGGTCGCGTTCGAAGGATTGCTCTTTGCTCATTGGGTCGGTGATTCCCTTGCGGTTGCCGGCGCCGCTAGGTTCCGGCGCGGCGTGCGGATGAATGGCGTTCGATTCGGACTTGCTCAGGCCGCGCCGGGCGCAAGCCTCTCGGCAAGGAAGGGCAGGATCTCTGCGATGGGGACGAAGCTGGGCTGCGCGTCGCGCCGGCCCTTGTATTCGAGCTGGCCGTCGTCCAGGCCCTTGTCGCCGATGACGACGCGGTGCGGGATGCCGATCAGCTCCATGTCGGCGAACATGAAGCCGGGGCGCACGTCGCGGTCGTCCAGCAGCACCTCTACCCCCGCCGCCCGCAGCTCCTCGTAGAGGCGCTCGGCGGCCTCGCGCACGCGGTAGGACTTCTGCATCTTCATCGGCAGTACGGCGACCTGGAAAGGGGCGAGGGGCGCGGGCCAGATGATGCCGTGGTCGTCGTGGTTCTGCTCGATGGCGGCGGCCACCACCCGCGAGACGCCGATGCCGTAGCATCCCATTTCCAGGGTTGCGGCCTTGCCCGATTCGTCGAGCACATTGGCCTTCATCGCCTGACTGTACTTTCGTCCGAGCTGGAAGATATGCCCGACCTCGATACCGCGGGCGATGGTGAGCCTGCCCGAGCCGTCCGGGCTGGGGTCGCCCTCGCGGACGTTGCGCAGATCGGCTACCGGCGGAAGGGGCAGGTCACGCTCCCAGTTGAGACCGAAAAAGTGCTTGCCGTCGAGGTTGGCGCCGGCGCTGAAGTCGGCGGTGACGGCGACGCTGCGGTCGGCTATGCAGGGAAGGGTCAGATTCAGCGGGCCGAGAGAACCCGGGCCGGCACCGATGGCGGCGCGGATCTCCTCCTCCGTCGCCATGCGCAGGGGGGAGGCCACCTGTGGCAGCTTCTCGGCCTTCACCGGGTTGAGCTCGTGGTCGCCGCGCACCAGCAGTGCCACCAGCCCCGCGTCGATCTGGTCGCTGGCGGCCACGACCAGGGTCTTGACCGTGCGCTCTATGGGTTGCCCGAACTGCTCCACCAGGTCCTGGATGGTCTTGGCGTTCGGGGTCTCCACCAGCCGCAGCTCCTCGGATGGAGCGGGGCGCCGGTCGGGGTGGGGCAGGGCCTCCGCCAGCTCCACGTTGGCGGCATAGTCGCTGTCGCTGGAGAACGCGATGGCGTCCTCGCCCGATTCGGCCAGGACATGGAACTCGTGGGAGGCGTGACCGCCGATGCTCCCGGTGTCCGCCTGCACGGCGCGGAAGTCGAGCCCACAGCGGCGGAAGATGCGGCTGTAGGTCTCGTGCATCCGACGGTAGGTGTCCTCCAGTGAGGCCTGGTCCAGGTGGAAGGAGTAGGCGTCCTTCATCAGGAACTCGCGCGCGCGCATGACGCCGAAGCGAGGCCGGATCTCGTCCCGGAACTTGGTCTGGATCTGGTAGAAGTTGACGGGCAGCTGCTTGTAGCTGCGCAGCTCGCTGCGGGCGAGCTCGGTGATGATCTCCTCGTGGGTGGGGCCGAAGCAGAATTCGCGCTGGTGGCGGTCCTTCAGGCGCAGCAGCTCGGGTCCGTAGTGCTCCCAGCGGCCGGACTCCTGCCACAGCTCCGCCGGCTGGATCGCGGGCATCAGCACCTCGAGGGCGCCGGCGCTGTCCATCTCCTCGCGCACGATGCGCTCGACCTTCCTCAAAACCCTGAGCCCCAGCGGCAGCCAGGTATATAGCCCGGCCGCGAGCTTGCGGATCATGCCGGCGCGAAGCATCAGCTTGTGGCTGGCCACCTCGGCGTCGGCGGGGGTCTCTTTCACGGTGGTGAGCGGGAACTGGGAGGTGCGCATGACGGCTCAGCCAACGGGGCAAATTTTGGCATTTTATTTGCGCAGCCGCTTACTCACAACCGCTGACGTCACCTCTGGCCGGGGCATGCTTCAGAAGGTGCGGCCGTTCCATCCGAAGAGGTGGGGTGGCGGAGAAGAGAACTCGATGTAGACCCGGGCGGGTGGAACGCCGAAATGCCGCTCCATGAAGCCGCACAGGGCGGCGGATAGATCTGGCGTGCGCTCCTCGGGCAGTCCCAGGCTCTTCAGCTCGAGATAGGCCAGCGGCGCATCGCTGGCTGCGAAGATCATGTCGCTGTTGGTCTCCAGCAGGACCATGACATAGCTCTCCGGCTTGCCGAGCTGCTCGGCGACGGTGGAAGAGGCGGCCTCGAGGACGACCTTGCGGCGCCCGGTTGGGATCTCGACGTTGGTCTGAATCTTGAGCGTGGGCAAGGCGTGTCCTCCATCGTTCTCAGTTGCAGTAGTCGTCTACTTGCGTCTGCGCTTCCTTGATCTTGGCGGCTACCTCCTCTTCACTCAGTCGCAGGTAGCGGCCGTCTGCGGTGCGCACCATGCGGTTACCCAGGTTCTGCAGGGTGTCCAGGTTGGTGCGTGCGGCCTTGCAGGCGTCGGCCTTCGCGGCGGCCTGTTCGGCCTCTTTCGCCTCTTCCTCTTCGACTCTCCTGCGTTCCTCCTCGACGTCCATGGCCTGCTCGAGCTGAGCCTTCAGGCGCTCTTCAGCCGCTGCCTGATCGGCGGGGCTGGGGCCGGGCTGCGGCCTGATCCTCACCGCCTCTCCGGCGGGCGGGGCGTTCTGCGAGTAGACGGTCACGCCGTTCTCGTCCACCCAGCGATAGACGCCGGAGGATGCGGGCAGTGAGACCAGGGAGATGCATACGGCATACAACAGAGTCCTGACGCGTTTGTGCATTGTAGTTGTAACCTGGGCGGATGCATGTTTCCGACTCGGCCGAGGCGCGGCCGCGTCAAGTGGCATTATCGGACGCGAAGCGCCGGATGCAACCCGCGGGCGGTTTTGCCGCAACGCCCTCCGTTGTCAGGGTTTATCTTGACCGGGAAGCGAGATCTCCTGTAGTTTTTCACGTTTTCGCCGTTATCTTATTGGCTTCCCCGCCCATGGCTCCGGGAAGGTCCTCGCAGACGAGCCGGCCGCTCAGGCGGCCATGCCCCGCTCGGCTGAGCCAGGATCTCAACTCGCGGCACGAAAGGTCACCCGGACAGTGGCCCGAATCGGCGGCACACCCCGATGCTGCGGCCGGATGGCTGCCTGCAACGGGCCTGACGGAGGGTCACGCAAGTGGAATTGAGTGGTGCCGAGATCGTCGTTCAGGCCTTGATCGACGAACAGGTGGAGTACGTCTTCGGGTATCCGGGGGGCGCCGTGCTCCACATCTACGATGCCTTGTTCAAGCAGGACAAGGTCAAGCACATCCTGGTTCGACATGAGCAGGGGGCGAGTCACGCCGCCGATGGCTACGCGCGCGCGACTGGAAAGTGCGGCGTTTGTCTGGTCACCTCGGGGCCCGGCGCGACCAACGCGGTCACCGGAATCGCGACCGCCTACATGGACTCGATTCCCATGGTGGTCCTGACCGGGCAGGTACCGACGCCGGTGATCGGCAGCGACGCCTTCCAAGAGGTCGACACGGTCGGCATCACCCGGCCCTGCGTCAAGCACAACTTCCTCGTGAAAGAGGTGGGCAAGCTGGCGGAGACCATCCGCAAGGCCTTCATCATCGCCACCTCGGGCCGGCCCGGTCCGGTGGTGGTGGACATCCCCAAGGACGTCACAGACCCGAACATCAAGATCCCGTATGTCTACCCGCGGGATGTCAAGATGCGCTCCTACAACCCCGCCCAGAAGGGCCACCTCGGCCAGATCAAGAAGGCGGTGGAGGTGATGCTCGCCGCCAAGCGCCCGGTGCTCTACACGGGTGGCGGCGTGATTCTGGGGGAGGGCTCGCAGGCGCTGCGCGATTTGGTCAAGGAGACCGGTTTCCCCATCACCAGCACCCTGATGGGCCTCGGCGCTTACCCGATGACCGATCGCCAGTTCCTCGGCATGCTCGGCATGCACGGCACCTACGAGGCCAACATGGCGATGCACGAGACCGACGCCCTGATCGCCATCGGCGCACGCTTCGATGATCGGGTGACGGGCAAGATCGAGCACTTCTGTCCCCATGCGAAGATCATCCACGTGGACGTGGATCCGTCCTCGATCTCGAAGAACGTGCGGGTGGACGTGCCCATCGTCGGCCCGGTTTCGAGTGTGCTCAACGACATGGTCCGCCTGATCAAGGAGCACAAGGGCGACCCGGGGCATTCGGCGATCGCCGACTGGTGGAGGCAGATCGAGGAATGGCGTGCCATGGACTGCCTCGCCTACGACCGCAACAGCGCCATGATCAAGCCCCAGCTCGCGGTGGAGACCTTGTACAAGGTGACCAACGGCGACCTCTACCTGACCTCGGACGTGGGCCAGCACCAGATGTTCGCCGCCCAGTTCTACCCCTTCGACAAGCCGCGCCGCTGGATCAATTCCGGCGGGCTCGGGACCATGGGTTTCGGGCTGCCGGCGGCGATGGGGGTGCAGCTGGCCTTTCCCGACGCCCAGGTTGCCTGCATCTCGGGCGAGGCCAGCATCCTGATGTGCATCCAGGAGATGGCTACCTGCAAGCAGTACGACCTGCCGATCAAGGTGGTGCTGCTCAACAACGGCTACATGGGCATGGTGCGCCAGTGGCAGGAGTTCTTCTACGAGAGCCGCTACTCGCACTCGTACGTGGATGCCCTGCCGGACTTCGTGAAGCTCGCCGAGAGCTTCGGCCATGTTGGCATGCGGGTGGACAAGCCGGGCGATCTCGAGGCCGCGATGAAGGAGGCCTTCGGGATGAAGGACCGCTTCGTGTTCCTCGACGTGGTGGTCGACCCGACGGAGAACGTCTATCCGATGATCGAGGCGGGCAAGGGGCACCACGAGATGCACCTGTCGCCGGAAAGGGAGCTGGCCTGAGATGAGACACATTATTTCCGTTCTGCTCGAAAACGAGGCCGGTGCCCTGTCGCGGGTGGCGGGACTGTTCTCCGCGCGCGGCTACAATATCGAGTCGCTCACGGTCGCTCCCACGGACGACCCCTCACTGTCGCGCATGACCCTGGTCACCGCGGGCAGTGAGGAGATCATCGAGCAGATCAAGAAGCAGCTGAACAAGCTGGTGGACACGGTCAAGCTGCTCGACCTCTCGGAAGGTCCGCACATCGAGCGCGAGATGATGCTGATCAAGGTGCGCGCGGAGCGCGAGGGCCGCGAGGAGCTCAAGCGCCTCGCCGACATCTTTCGCGCCAAGATCATCGACGTCACCGACACCAGCTACGTGGTGGAGCTGACCGGCGCCTCGAAGAAGCTCGACGCCTTCATCCAGGCCGTGCCCGAGGGCATGGTCGTTGAGGTGGTGCGTTCCGGGCCCACCGGCATCGCCCGTGGTGACAAGGGCCTGACCCTTTGAAGCCTTCTCTCCGATTCTGACAAATCCAGGAACCATCAATGGCCATCAACGTTTTCTACGATAAAGACGCCGATCTCTCTCTCATCCAGGGCAAGAAGGTGACCATCATCGGTTACGGGTCACAGGGGCATGCACACGCGAACAACCTGAAGGACTCGGGCGTCTCCGTCACCGTCGGGCTGCGCCCCGGCTCCGCGTCCGCGGCCAAGGCCACGAACGCCGGTCTCGAGGTCAAGGCGATCGAGGATGCCGTCGGGGAGGCGGACGTGGTCATGATCCTTGCCCCGGACGAGCACCAGGCCAGGCTCTATCGCGAGCAGGTCGCCCCCAATATCCCGGAAGGGGCCGCGCTGGCATTCGCGCACGGCTTCAACATCCATTTCGGCCAGATCGAGCCGCGGGAAGACCTGGACGTGATCATGGTCGCGCCCAAGGGCCCCGGGCACCTGGTGCGCTCCACCTACACCCAGGGCGGCGGCGTGCCGAGCCTGATCGCCGTCTTTCAGGACGCCACTGGCCAGGCCCGCGATATTGCGCTCGCCTATGCCTCGGCGAACGGTGGCGGTCGCGCCGGCATTATCGAGACCAGCTTCCGCGAGGAGTGCGAGACCGACCTGTTCGGCGAGCAGGTTGTGCTCTGCGGTGGACTCACCTCGTTGATCCAGAACGGATTCGAGACCCTGGTAGAGGCTGGTTACGCGCCGGAGATGGCGTATTTCGAATGCCTGCACGAGGTCAAGCTCATCGTCGACCTCATCTACGAGGGCGGTATCGCCAACATGCGCTACTCGATCTCCAACACCGCCGAGTACGGGGATCTGACGCGTGGTCCGCGCATCGTCACCAGCGACACCAAGGCCGAGATGAAACGCATCTTGGGCGAGATCCAGTCCGGCGAGTTCGCCAAGGAGTTCATCCTGGAGAACCAGGCGGGGGCGGCCAAGATGAAGGCCCTGCGCCGCCTCGGGGAGGAGCACCAGATCGAGGCGGTCGGCGAGCGCCTGCGCGAGATGATGCCCTGGATCAAGGCGTCGAAGCTGGTGGACAAGAGCAGGAACTGAGCAGGACTGCGATCAGGCTCGGGTGCCGCGCGGGCCGTAAGGGCGAGGCCAGGAGGCGACGGCCGCGCAGCGGTCGCACCCGGCGCCTTGACGCCGCCCCGGGAGTGACGGACCCGGACGCAGTTCGTACCCGTCGTCGGTGAGGCCGCGCGGGCAGAGTATGGCTTCGGTATGGCGCAGACGGTCGTTCAGGAGCTGCCTTACCAAACGGATAGCGCCGAGCTGTTCGGCGCCTTGCGTGGACAACCCTGGCCCGTCTTCCTCGATAGCTGCCGGCCCTATTGCACGCAGGGCCGCTACGACATCGTCACGGCCGATCCCGTCGTCCGTTTGGTGACCAGGGGCCGAGAGACGGAGATTCGGAGCGCCTCTCGCACCGAGGTCTCGACCGACGATCCTTTCACCCTCGTTCAGCGCGCGCTCGGGACCGTCAGGCCCGGGGTCGCGGGTCTGCCCTTTTGCGGCGGCGCCGCGGGGTATTTCGGCTACGATCTCGCGCGTCGGCTCGAGCGCCTCCCGAATCTCGCGGCCGACGCCGAGCGGATTCCGGACATGGCCGTCGGTATCTACGACTGGGCGCTGGTGGTCGATCATCATCAGCGCCGCAGCCGACTGGTGACGGCCTCCGGGGAGCGGGCGCGCGCGGTGCGCGGCATGCTCTCGGCCGCGCTGTCCGGATCGGTCGCCTCGCATTCGGCAGGCCCCGGGGCGCGCGGGCGTTTCCGCGTTACGGGACCGATCCGGTGCAATCTGGAGCGGACGGACTACTTCGCAGCCTTGTCGCGCATTCAGCGCTACCTGCGCGACGGTGACTGCTATCAGGTCAACCTCGCCCGACGCTTCGCCGCCAACTCCCAAGGCGACCCCTGGGATGCGTACCGGCAGCTGCGCGAGCTCAACGCCGCGCCCTATGGCGCATACCTGGACACGGGCGAGTGCCAGGTCATGTCTTCGTCGCCGGAGCGTTTCTTGTCGGTGCGGGGCGGCGAGGTCGAGACCAGTCCGATCAAGGGAACCTGCCGGCGGGGCAGGGACCGCGTCGAGGACGGTCTGTTTGCCGAACGGCTGAGCCGCAGCGCGAAGGACAGGGCCGAGAACGTCATGATCGTCGATCTCTTGCGCAACGACCTCGGCAAGGTCTGTGCCGTGGGCAGCGTGCAGGTGCCCAGGCTGTTCGCGATCGAGAGCTTTGCCCGGGTTCATCATCTTGTCAGCACCGTGCGCGGCCGTCTGGCCGAGGGTCGGACCGCGCTCGATCTCCTGCGCGCCTGCTTTCCCGGGGGGTCGATCACGGGGGCCCCGAAGGTCCGCGCGATGCAGATCATCGAGGAGTTGGAGCCCCATCGACGGGGTGTGTATTGCGGAGCCATCGGCTACATCGGCCTAGACGGCTCGATGGACACCAGTATCGCGATACGAACCCTGGTGCACTCGCGTGGCGTCACCCGCTTCTGGGCCGGAGGGGGCATCGTCGCCGACTCGGATCCCGAGCTGGAGTACGAGGAGACGTACCACAAGGCAGCGCCGCTGCTCGATCTGCTGGAGCGGTCGGGAGGCGAGGGCTTTGCGCGTTAGCGCGTGGAGCTGGCCCCGGTGCCCGCGAGGTCCGGGCGCGCCGGAAAAACGGGCCCCGCAATGCGGGGCCAAGACGTCAGGCGGGCCGTCCTAGTGCCCGCAGGGGAGTACACCTTCAGGCCGAGGCCGGAGCGGTTGTGCTCTCAGTGATGGAATCCCCGCTCGCGGCCGGTTGCCTGGCATCCTTGGCGGCGGCGAAGAAGCTCCAGATGTAGACGATCAAGCCGATCAGGAACACCACTCCCGCGACCTCGCGCAGCCAATAGAAAAGTGCGACCTTGTCCTGCACCAGGATGAACTGCTGCGGCGCCTCGCTGAACCGTTGCAGATAGACCTGCAGGATGCCGGCGGCGGTCAGGAACAGGGTGATGAAGACCATGGAGACGGTCATCAGCCAGAAGCTCCACATCTCCAGCACCTGGGAGCGCATGCTGTTCGCCTCGCGGCCGTTCATCAGCGGCATGGCGTAGGAGATCATGGTGATGCTGATCAGCACGTAGGCGCCGTAGAAGGCCAGGTGCCCGTGGGCTGCCGTGATCTGGGTGCCGTGGGTGTAGAAATTCACCGGCGCCAGGGTGTGCAGGAAGCCCCACACGCCTGCGCCCAGGAAGGCCATGACCGCGGTGCCCAGCGCCCACAAGACGGCGGCCTTGTTGGGGTGATTGCGCCGCCGCTTGTTGACCATGTTGAAGGCGAAGACCGTCATCATGAAGAACGGGATCGGCTCCAGCGCGGAGAAGATCGAGCCCCACCACTGCCAGTACTCGGGGGTGCCGATCCAGTAGTAGTGATGGCCGGTGCCGATGATGCCGGTGATGAGGGTCATGGCGATGATCACGTAGAGCCATTTTTCGATCACCTCGCGGTCGACGCCGGTGGTCTTGATCAACACGAACGCGAGGATTGCGCCCAGGATCAGCTCCCACACACCCTCGACCCACAGATGCACGACCCACCACCAATAGTACTTGTCGAGCACCAGGTTGGTCGGGTTATAGAAGGCGAACAGGAAGAACACGGCCAGGCCGGTGAGGCCGATCAGCAGCACCAGGCTCACAACCGTCTTGCGGCCCTTGAGGATGGTCAGGGCGATGTTGAACAGGAAGGCCAGCGCCACGACCACGATCCCGACCTTCGTGATCGTAGGCTGCTCCAGGAACTCCCGGCCCATGGTCGGCAGCAGTTCGTTCTGCGTCAGCTTCGCCAGGCCCGCGTAGGGCACCAGCAGATAGCCCGCCACCGTCAGGCCGGCCGCGATCAGGAAGATCCAGAACATCGCGATCGCGAGCCAGGGCGCGGCGAGCTCACGCTCCGCCTCCTCCGGCACCAGGTAGTAGGAGGCGCCCATGAAGGCCATGAGCAGCCACACGATGAGTGCATTGGTGTGCACCATGCGCGCCACGTTGAACGGGATCTCCGGGAACAGGAAATCGCCGACGACGTATTGCAGGCCCATGATGAGCCCGAACAGGATCTGGGCCAGAAACAGGGCGATCGCCGCGATGAAGTAGGGCTTGGCGACGGCTTGGGACTTGTATTTCATCTGATCTCTCTCCGTTATGCGGCGATTCAGCCCTGGACGTTCGGCGGCCAACCGGCCGTATCGATCTCGGAGCTATACTTGAGGAACTCGGCAATCGCATCGAGCTCCTCGTCGCTGAAGTCGAACTGGGGCATGCTGCGCCGCCCCGGCACGCCTTCCGCCGGGCGGCTCTGGATAAAGGCCTTGATGGCCTCCTTGTTGTGGCCGAAGCGCACGTAGACGTTGCCGAGCTCAGGTGCGAAGTAGGCGCCCTCTCCGAGCAGGGTGTGGCAGCCGATGCAGTTGTTGGTCTCCCACAGCATCTTGCCGTGGGCGATTCTCTGGCCAACCTCGGTCGAGGTGTCGAGCTGGGCGCGCTGGTCCCGGTCGGGCAGCGCCATCGAGGTATCGAAGGTCAGTGCGAGGAACAGCAGCAGGAAGAACACGGTGCCACCGTAGAAGATGTTCCGTGCCATGGATTTGGTGAAGGTTTGTGACATGGACTCGGTCGCTCCGGAAAGAAAATCGGCGCGGTCCATTGCACTTTCGGTGCCCCGACGGGACCTTGACTCATGTCAAAGCGCGTTGCGGGCGGCGAACGGAGCCGGACGGGGGTTCCCGCGGTAGCCTGATTCTGATCAAGGATTGATACGGCGGGGGCGTTAGTGTCGGCAGAGCGAACGATGGAAATGGAAATGATCGACGAACTGCGAAGCGGACCACTGCTCTCGGACCTGACCACCGACCAGCTGGAGAGGGTCGCGCGCCACGCATCGCGCATCCGGCTGGACGAGGGGCAGCTGTTGTTCAGCCAGGGGGACCCGGCCGAGCGGTTCTACCTGGTCCTCAAGGGACAGGTCCGGCTGTTCCGGCTCTCGCCCGAGGGGGCGGAGAAGGTCATCGAGATCGTGGCGCCGGGGCAGACCTTCGCCGAGGCGCTGATGTTCCTGAAGGCCCCGCGCTATCCGGTCTGCGCGGCCGCGCTCTCTTCCGCCGAGCTCATCGCCGTGGACGCCCGCGACTTCTCGTCCATGCTGCACGAATCCGTGGATACTTGCTTCCTGCTGCTGGGTGCCCTGAGCATGCGCCTGCGCGGTTTGATCGGCGAAATCGACAATCTCACCCTGCATACCGCGACCAGTCGGGTCGCCCGCTATCTGCTTACCAAGCTGCCCGCGGACCACCGGGCCCTGGAGCTCGACGTGCGCAAGGGCGTGCTCGCCTCCCGCCTCTCGGTCAAGCCGGAAACCTTTTCCCGCGTCGTCAAAAACCTGAGCGATCACGGCATGATTGAGGTGCACGGCAGCCATGTGACCATCCTCGATCAACAGGCGCTGGAAGACATCGCGGAGCTCGGGGACTCGCAGGAGCTCAGGCCCATGCCCTGCGCACCGGGGATGCGCGCGATCAGGCGGTAGGCCGCCGTCTCGACCGGAATCGTCGTCGATGACGAGCTGATTGGTTCAGGGATGGACCGAATCTGCAGTTCAGTACCTTTCAATCGACGGACCCTGTGTCCCGGTTTGGAACATGCGGCGGGGAAACTTGTTCGGAACCCACCCTGTCCACGTTAAACTTACTATTGCGGCAGTAACCAGACAGGAGAAACGAGAATGATGTACGCGTTCGGAGTCGAGCTGCGCATGCCGTTCATCGACGCGCTTGAGAAGGTCAATCAGGCCATCAGCGAGGAAGGGCTGGGGATCGTCAGCGAGATCGACGTGCAGGCGGTGATGCGCAAGAAGCTCAACGAGGAGATTCCACCCTATCGCATCCTAGGGGCCTGCGCGCCGAATCTCGCCAAGCGGGTAATGCAGGCGGACCCGGACGCCGGCGCCCTGCTACCCTGCAACATCGTGGTCCGGCAGATCAACCCGGAGCTCACCGGAGTGACCTTTATGGACCCCGATGCAATCTTCGCCCTGTCGGAGGATGCGGAGGTTGCGGCGGCGGGGCGTGACGCGAAGGCGATCGTGGAGGCGGTGCGTGATCGCCTCACGGGGCAGCATCCGGTGGACCTGACCCGGCACTAGGCTATCAGCCCCACTGGTGCTTCCCGCCCAGCGGGAAGCACCTCACCCTGCCTCGACACAAACCCCGGACCACGTACCCCGGGGCATGTTCGAAGGCATCGGTGGGTTGCGCATCACTCGGCGGGCAAACGCATCGGCGTCTTTTTCTTCGGATTGGCGCGGAAGAAGGTCGCGGTGTTGCCGATGCGGTTGATGAGATCGCTGGCGGTGCGCTCAGCGATCATCTGCACCGCCGCGTCCCGCTCTTCGCGCTCGCCGGCGTTGACCTTCACCTTGATAAGCTCGTGATGGTCGAGGGCGATCTCGACCTCGGCCAGCACGGCGTCTGTGGGCCCCGCCTGGCCGACGGTCACCACCGGCTTGAGATGGTGGACCTGCTTCTTGAGCCAGCGCTTCTGTTTCTCGCTTATTGCCATTCGGGAATCTCTCACTGCTCGGAAACCGCTGATCGATTCAGCACCTCCCGCGGCGCAGGGATGTGGCGCGCCGATTTTGGCCAGGATGGCCAATCATCAGCGTCTCCCCAAGGCCGCGCTAGACCATCACGCCCGGCGAGAAGCTGTAGCTGTCCAGGATGTTGACGTAGTTGGCGCGCTCGAACTCCGCCGGATTCGGCACTGACAGGGCGCTCACCCGGCCGCGGAACTCGTCCAGGGTCTCGAAGCCCTGCTCGTCCATCCAGTCCTTGACCCCCTCCAGCACGTGCTTGAGATAGGCGGGGCCCTTCGCCAGCAAGGCGCTGCACAGGTGGACCACGTCGGCGCCCGCCAGCAGCAGCTTGATTGCGTCCTCCGGCGTGTGCACGCCGCCGGTGGCCCCCAGCGAGAGGCTGGTGCGACCGTAGAGGATCGCGATCCAACGCATGGCGAGCAGGGCCTCGGCGGAGGTTGAGGGGTGCAGGCTGGGCTGCAGGCGCATGCTGTCGACGCTGATGTCGGGTTGGTAGAAGCGGTTGAACATGGCCACGCCGCTGGCGCCGGCCGCCTCCATCTGTTTTACCACGTTGCCGAGCGAGCTGAAGCTCGGCGAAAGCTTCATGTTGATCGGGATCGAGATGTGCTGGCGCAGGTCCTTCAGCAGCGACAGGTATCGGTCCTCGACCTGGGCACCGGTCTGGTTGATGTCCGCGGCGACATAGTAGACGTTCAGCTCCAAGGCATCGGCGCCCGCCTGCTGCAACTCCTTCGCGTGCTCGATCCAGCCGCCCGGGGTGACGCCGTTGAGGCTGGCGATGACCGGGATGTCGAGGGCCTCCTTGAGCGCGCGCAGGTTCTCGAGGTAGGCGTCCAGCCCGGGCGTGAAGTCCTCATGATCCGGCAGGAAGCTTTCGGCCTCTGCGAAGCCGGTGTCCTGCTCGCTCAGGAAACGGACCGCCGTCTCGGACTCGGCGATCAGCGCCTCCTCGAACAGCGACCACATGATGATGGCGCCGGCGCCGGCGTCCTCCAACTCCCTGCTCATGTCGATGCTGCGGCTCAGTGGCGAGGCGGAGGGGACCAGCGGGCTCTTGATCTCCAGGCCCAGGTACTTGGTGGTGAGCTCCATAGGGGTTCTCCAGAGTCGGGTTCCTAGGGTGGATTAGGCGCGTTTTTCGCGCCTTTATCCACCGCGGCGGACGATGATGAAGGAATTGGCCCCGCGAATCCGCCTTACGAGGGTTTCTCCGGTGCTTTTTGCACCGCCAGATTGGCCAGCTGCTCGTAGAGGCTGAAGCGCGTCTCCACGTGCTTCTGGGCGAGCCGCAGATAGCGCTCCGCCGCCTCCGGGTGAGTGCGGTTCAGCACGTTGAAGCGGGTCTCCGTGGAGACATAGTCCCGGTAGGGAATAGTCGGGGCCTTGGAGTCGACGTGTAGCGGGTTCTCCCCCTGGGCGGTCTTGCGCGGGTCGTAGCGGAACAGTGCCCAGTGCCCGGAGCTGACCGCCATATCCTGCTGACGCAGGTTATTCGACAGGTCCACGCCGTGCGCGATGCAGGGGGAGTAGCAGATGATGAGCGAGGGACCGTCGTAGGACTCGGCCTCGAGGAAGGCGCGGACCGTCTGCAAGTCCTTGGCGCCGAAGGCGACCTGGGCGACGTAGACGTTCTCGTAGGCCATGGCCATCATGGCCAGGTCCTTCTTGAACGTGGGCTTGCCCGCCGCCGAGAACTTCGCCACCGCGCCCAGCGGCGTGGCCTTGGAGGTCTGGCCACCGGTGTTGGAGTAGACCTCGGTGTCGAGCACCAGCAGATTGACGTTGCGGCCCGAGGCGAGCACGTGGTCCACGCCCCCGTAGCCGATGTCGTAGGCCCAGCCGTCGCCGCCGACGATCCAGACGCTGCGCTTGGCCAGGTTCTCGCAGATGCTCGCGAGCGCCCGCGCGTCGCCGTCGTCCATCCCGGCGAGCTTCTGCTTGAGGATGGCGATGCGCTCGCGCTGCTCGAAGATGCCCCCCTCGTCGGACTGGTCGGCGTCGAGCAGGGCGTTCGCAAGGTCCCCGCCGAGCTTCTCGGCCAGGCGTCTCACCAGCTCGCGCGCGTATTCAGCCTGCTTGTCCACGGCGAGGCGCAGGCCCAAGCCGAACTCGGCGTTGTCCTCGAACAGGGAGTTGTTCCAGGTCGGGCCGCGGCCCTCCGGCGTGACCGTGTAGGGCGTGGTGGGCAGGTTCCCGCCATAGATGGAGGAGCAGCCGGTGGCGTTGGCGATCAACATACGGTCGCCGAAGAGCTGGGTGGCGAGCTTGACGTAAGGGGTCTCGCCGCAGCCCACGCAGGCCCCGGAGAACTCGAACAGGGGCTGCAGCATCATGGCGTGCTTGATCTTGCTCGGCTCCAGCCTGGTGCGGTCGTATTCCGGGAGCTGCAGGAAGAAGTCCCAGTTGGGCCGTTCCAGGTCGTGGCGCTCCTCCGCGGGGTGCATGTTGAGGGCCTTGCGCTTGGGGTCGCTGCGGTCGCGGATGGGGCAGACCTCCACGCACAGGCCACAGCCGGTGCAGTCGTCCGGGGCCACCTGGTAGGTGATGTGGTAGCCCTCGGGGAAGTCCTTGCCCTTGATCTGGACGTGCTGGAAGCCCTCCGGCGCGTCGGCGGTGAGCTCGGCCGGGTAGACCTTGGCACGGATGGCCGCGTGCGGGCACACCAGGGGACACTTGCCGCAGTGGGTGCAGATGTCGTCCTCCCACTTCGGCAGCTCCAGGGCGATGTTGCGCTTCTCGTACCTGGTGGTGCCCGTCGGCCAGGTGCCGTCGGCGGGCATCAGGCTCACCGGCAGGCTGTCGCCTTTGTCCGCCATCAGCACGGCCGTGACCTTGCGCACGAACTCCGGCGCGTCGGCCGGCACCACGGGTGGGCGCTCGAAGCTGCTGGTGACTTGGCTCGGAATCCGGACCTGGTGCAGCCCGTCGAGGGCGGCGTCGATGGCGGCGAAGTTGCGGTCGAGCAGCCGCTGACCCTTCCTGCCGTAGGTCTTCTTCACCGCCGCCTTGATCTGGGCGATGGCCTCGTCCTTCGGCAGGATGCCGGAAATGGCGAAGAAGCAGGTCTGCATGATGGTGTTGATGCGTCGCCCCATGCCCGTCTCGCCGGCGATCCGGTAGGCGTCGATGGTGTAGAAGGCGAGCCCCTTGTCGATGATCTGCTGCTGCATACGCCTGGGCAGATCGTCCCAGACCCGGTCCGGCGGGGTAGGCGAGTTGAGCAGGAACACCCCGCCCGCCTTGGCCTTGTCGAGCATGTCGTAGCGGGTCAGGAAGGTCGGCTGGTGGCAGGCCACGAAGCTCGCCTCGCCGTCTCCAACCAGGTAGGTGCTGGCGATGGGGCTTGGCCCGAACCGCAGGTGCGAGATGGTCACGGCGCCCGCCTTCTTGGAGTCGTACTGGAAGTAGCCCTGGCCGTAGTTGGGGGTTTCCTCCGCGATGATCTTGATCGAGTTCTTGTTGGCGGAGACGGTGCCGTCCGAGCCGAGGCCGTAAAAGACGCAGGCGGTCACGCCCTCGGCGGTGTCTGGCCGGAAGGCCGGATCCCAGGGCAGGCTGGAATGCGTCACGTCGTCGACGATGCCCACAGTGAACTGGTTTTTCGGCGCATTCTTCGCCAGCTCGTCGAGCACCCCCTTGACCATGGCCGGAGTGAACTCTTTCGAAGACAGGCCGTAGCGTCCGCCGACCACGCGCGGCATCGCCGCCATGCGGCCCTCGGCCACCGATTGGGCCAGCGCGGCGAGCACGTCCTTGTACAGGGGCTCGCCGTCGGCGCCGGGCTCCTTGCAGCGGTCGAGCACCGCGATTCTCCTCGCGGTTACCGGCAGGGCGGCGAGAAGGTAGGACGGGTCGAAGGGGCGGAACAGGCGCACCTTGATCAGCCCGACCTTCTCGCCGTGGGCCGCGAGGTGTCGGACCGTCTCCTCGGCGGCGCCAATGCCGGATCCCATGAGCATGACGACGCGCTCGGCGTCGTCGGCGCCGACGTATTCGAAGAGTCTGTATTGACGACCGGTGAGCCCGGCGAACTTGTCCATGGTCCGCTGCACGATGGCGGGCAGGGCGCTGTAGTAGGGGTTGACCGTCTCGCGGCCCTGGAAATACACGTCGGGGTTCTGGGAGGTGCCGCGGATCACCGGGTGGTCGGGATTCAGGGCGCGCTCGCGGTGGGCCTTGACCAGGTCCTCGTCGATCATGGCGCGGATGGTCTCGACCGGCAGTTTTTGCACCTTGTCCACCTCATGAGAGGTGCGGAAGCCGTCGAAGAAGTGGAGGAAGGGGACCCGCCCCTCCAGGGTCGCCGCTTGGGCGATGAGGGCGAAGTCCATTACCTCCTGCACCGAGGCCGAGCACAGCATGGCGTAGCCGGTGGCGCGGCAGGCCATCACGTCGGAGTGGTCGCCGAAGATCGA
>CAYNBI010000060.1:0-23279 GCA_964395315.1 uncultured Chromatiaceae bacterium
GGCAAGCCGCGTTGGGCGGACAAGAATCCCGACAACGGGCTCTACACGCCCCAGTCGCAAGCGCTCCTGGGTGACGATTGGCTGTTCGTGCAGGTGGACAGGGATCCCCTGGATACGCTGGGGTCGATGGAAATGGTGCGACTCCCTTTGACGCTTCCTCCGGAGCTCGACGCCCGAATCCGGCTGTTCCTGGATCTCCAGGAGGCCGGTCTTCGTTTCGGCGAGTAATATCCCGAGCGTTACTTGCGGATTCATTACGAAGCCCTCGCGACGTATCCGGAGCAAACTCTCTCATCGCTGATGGGCTGGCTCGGCGATTCACCGGAGCCGCGGCAGTTGTCATTCAATTCCGTCCAGCACCAGACCGGCCTGGAGGAACACAAGATCCGAAGCGCCAGCGGCATCCTGACCTCGTGCATCGGCGGGTGGCGCGAGGTCTTGTCGGAGGCCCAAGCCGACGTGATTAGTGCTGCAACCGCGGGGTTTTGGGCCAGATTGACGTCCGGGCGAGAGGCATGACGGGCATGCTCGGCGCGCATCTCGCCGGCGAAGTCGAGGTTGGGGGACATGTGGCGTAATGGTACCTCTGAAGCGCAGAGACGGAAGCGTGCCTCCCGGTACGCACGGGCATTCGGGCGCTATCGCGCGAAATGGCTCCTGTTGCGCGAGGCCCTCGGCCATGCGGGCCAGATAGCATGGGAACTCGACGGGACCCGCCTGTATCTTCGCCTGAACTCGACCGACATCTCGGTGTGGGCCAGCGTGTTTGATCGTCAGGAGTACGGAGCGCTATTGCCATTCAACCCCCGCTTCATCCTGGACGCGGGTGCGTACACGGGGTTATCGGCCGTCTACCTCGCGCGGAAATACCCGGACGCGACCATTGCCGCCGTCGAACCGGACCTCTCGAATTTCCGCCTGTTGCAGAAGAATGCGCGAGCGTTTCCGAACATCTTTCCGCTGCACAAGGCGCTGTGGTACGAGGACGGCCCGGTCAGCCTCTACGACCGCAACATGGGACATTGGGCGTTTTCGGTCACACCCCCGGAATCCGACGGCCTTGCTCGCTCGCAGCAGGTTGATGCGTTGACGGTCTCGACCATCATGCGCATGTTCAATACCGACCGAATCGACATACTGAAGGTCGACGTCGAGGGCGCGGAAAGGGAGATTTTCGCCCACAGTGACGCCTGGATTCGTCATGTCCGGGTAATCTTTGCCGAGCTGCACGATCGCCTGCGTCCTGGATGCACCGACGCTTTCGAGGCGGCAACGACGGCATTCCGGATTGAGCGAACCGGGCCTTTGACGGTAATGGGTATCAACCGATGCGAGGTCCCTAGGCCTTGATGGCTGCCTTTCGGTCAAGGGGTCTACGGCAGGGAACTCCGGGTCATTTACGAAGCTGCCGCTTTTCGGTGTGTTGAAGTGTTTCACGGGTGTTCGGCGGCTTTTGGGTGCTGAGCGGATGGATGGCGGTATCGGGCCGGTCGCGATTGGGGGCGTTGGTGGTAGTGGCACCCGCGTCGTCGCCCGCGTGTTGCGCGATCTCGGTTTCTACCTGGGAGATACCCTGAACGAGGCCCTGGATAATCTCTGGTTCACGCTGCTCTTCAAACGACCGGGCTGGTTCACGAGATTTCCGAGTGAGGAAGAAGTTTCCCGGGCACTGAATCTGTTTCGTCGCGCAATGACCGAAGGGCTTGCGACGCGGATTTCGCAGGACGAGAGGGCCTATATCCGCGACATTCTGGCCGCCGCGGAGCAATTTCCCGCGTCCCTGGGAGTCACCATCCAACATGCGGAACAGCTGATCAAGTCGGTCGGACCCAATCCTGAAGATTACATCGGATGGGCTTGGAAAGAACCCAACACCCATGTCTTCCTGGCGCATTTATGTCGGGAAATGGACGGGTTGAGATACATTCACGTCATACGGCACGGCCTCGACATGGCGTTCAGCGCCAACCAGCAGCAGGCACTGAACTGGGGACCTCATTTTGGAATCGAGCCAGACCGCCTCGCGGCGTTGAGCCCCTCGACGATGCTGGACTACTGGGCCGTGGCGAATGAGTCAGTGATGCGGATCGGTCCGGCACTTCTGAGAGACCGGTTTCTGTTATTGAATTTCGATCTACTTTGCGCTGAACCGGTCGAAACGCTCAGGCGGCTCTGTGATTTTGTTTCGCTTGGAGCCTCTGACGAGGACATTGAGCGCCTCGCCCTGATCCCCCAAACGCCGCAGTCGACAGGACGCTTCCGAGAGTGGGGAACCGGGCAGTTCTCCGAGGAACAACTCGCGGCCGTCCGCCGTCTGGGTTTCACCACGCCCTGAGGTCGTGGCAGTCAGTCCGCACACGCTCGCCGCCAGCGGAGCGATCCGCCGCGTCGGCGAGTCGGTCTTGTGGGCTCGAATCGCCCAGAGTCTATCGGCAGGGAGCGACACACTTGCCCCGAGCCAACGCTGACCCATGTATGTCCAATGCATGACCGTGAAGCTAGACTTGCGCCCCATGCCGTCGCTAAAGCGATGATCCGCCTGCGAGTCGATTGGAGGTATTGAGACGATGAGTGGAGAGGAATCCTCGGGGGAGGGTCAGTATTTCCGCATAGGCGCCGTTTCGCGACTGACGGGCGTGCCGGCGGATACCTTGCGGGTGTGGGAGCGGCGTTACGGTGTGGTTATCCCGACGCGGTCCCCCGCGGGGACGCGGCTGTATTGCGCGGAGGACGTGGGTCGCCTGGGTCTCATCAAGCAGCTCGTGGACAAGGGCGATGCGATCAGCAGCGTCGCCCGCCTTTCGATCGAGCAACTGCGCGAACGAGTGCGCGGCTCGGCCTTGCAGACGGCGGATCGGGCTCCGGCGCGGGCGTGCCGGCTGGTCGTCGGCGGTGCCAGTCTCGCCGAACGATTGCGTCCCGTGCTGATGGGTATGGATGGAATCGAGCTCGCCGGCACCTTCGGCACGATCGAGCAGCTGGCCGCGGATGCGGCGGATCTAAAGCCTGATGTCGTCATCGTTGAATATGCTACCGTGCATCCTGACCAGGTGCGCGAGATCAGTGTCCTGTTGGCGCGCACCCGGGCAGCACGCACCATATTGGTCTATGGCTTCGCGGCAGCAGCGACCGTCGAGCGGCTGGAGGCGCATCGCATCATCCCCATGCGCGCGCCGTTGGCTGCATCCGAGCTGCGCCGGCTATGCCTTGCTCCCGCGCCGACGGGAGTGGAAAGACGGCAGATTCCGGGCGATACGCCGGCGCTGGACCTGGGCGAGCCGTTGCCTCCGCGACGCTTCGATCAGGAGGCGCTCGTGCGCATCGCGTCGGCCTCGTCCACCGTGCGCTGCGAGTGCCCCCATCACCTGGTCGATCTCATTTCCAGCTTGGCTGCCTTCGAGGCCTACAGCGAGGAGTGCGAGATCAGGAGCAGGGACGACGCTGCACTGCATGCCTACCTGCATGCGGCGTCGGCGCGGGCGCGCTACCTCATTGAGACCGCGCTGGCACGGGTGATCGAAGCCGAGGGCATTCGCTTCGACGAGCACTGACCAGCGCGCAACCGTCGGGTCCGGGTCCGCAGCCCGCCATCTTGCCGTAGGGGTACGCCGGAAGAGAGGGAAATCGCGGTAAAATGCGGCCAATGAATGGGATGGGTGCCGAACGATGATTTCCTTACTTGACTACGGCGCGGGCAACGTGCGCAGCGTGCGAAACGCGATCCGGAAGCTGGGCTGCGAGCTGGCCGACGTCGAGCGCCCGGAAGACATCCTCGCGGCCGAGCGGTTGATTTTCCCCGGTGTCGGCAGTTTTGGCTCGGCCATGCAGCGGCTTCACCAGATGGGCTTCTTCGAGCCCCTCAGGGAGTATCTGCTGGCTGGGCGGCCCTTTCTCGGCATCTGCATCGGACTGCAGGCCCTGTTCGAGGGCAGCGAGGAGTCACCGGGAGTCGATGGGCTCGGGCTCATTCCCGGGATGGTGCGGCGTTTCGATGCCGGTGAGCTTTCGGTGCCGCACATGGGGTGGAACGGCGTTCGCCTCGAGCGCGACTCTGCGCTCCTCGCCGGTTATGAAGGCGAAAAGCTTTATTTCGTGCACTCCTACCGTGCCTCGCCCGAGGAGGCGAACGCGGACTGGGTGCTGGGGACAACGGACTACGGTGCCACCTTCATCAGCGCGGTGCAGAAGGGACCGATTGCTGCGTTCCAGTTCCATCCGGAGAAGAGCGGCGAGGCCGGTCTGCGGCTCATCGAGCGTTTCCTGGCGGGCACCCCGGAGAAGCTTGCCGTGCGCCGGCCGCCTACGCCGGGGCGCACCCGGCTCGCCAAGCGCATCATCGCTTGCCTGGACGTGCGCACCAACGACGCTGGAGACCTCGTGGTCACCAAGGGCGATCAGTACGACGTGCGCGAGCAGGGAGAGGTGCGCAACCTGGGAAAGCCGGTGGACTTGGCGCGGCGATACTATGACGAGGGTGCGGACGAGATCACCTTCCTCAACATCACCGCCTTCCGGGACTTTCCGCTCGAAGATCAGCCGATGCTGGAGGTGCTGCGGCGCACCTCGGAGAACGTCTTCGTCCCGCTGACCATCGGCGGCGGCATCCGTGCCTTCACCGATGCCGACGGCCGTCACTACTCGGCGCTGGATGTCGCGGCGGAGTACTTCGGTTCCGGAGCGGACAAGATCTCCATCGGCAGCGACGCCGTCCACACCGTGGAGCAGGTGTTGGAGCAGGGCGGGCGCACAGGGGATAGCGCAATCGAGCAGATCGCGCACCGCTACGGCAACCAGGCCGTCGTCATATCCATCGACCCGCGTCGGGTCTACGTCCGCGCCCCGGAGGAGACGAGACACCACACCGTCGAGACGAGCCTACCGGGGCCCAACGGGGAGCGGTACTGCTGGTTCCAGTGCACGGTCAAGGGTGGTCGCGAGGGGCGGGACCTGGACGCCGTCGAGCTGGCCCGCGTATGCGAGCAGCTGGGCGCGGGGGAGATCCTGCTCAACTCCATCGATCGCGATGGCACCGGGACCGGGTTCGATCTGGAGCTGATCAAGGCCGTGCGCGAGGCGGTCACCATCCCGGTCATCGCTTCCAGTGGCGCCGGTCGCGTCGAGCACTTCTCGGAGGTGTTCGCCGCCACGGATGTCGAGGCAGCCCTGGCCGCCGGCATCTTCCATCGGCGGGAGGTACCCATCGATGCCGTCAAGCAGCACTTGCGGGAGCGGGGGGTCGAGGTGCGCGGCGACTAGCCGGGCCCTTGTGGCGCGTCCGGTTCCGGGTGCGAGCGGAGCGGGCCGTGATTTTCGATGGCGCCTGGTCGAATTCACTCGCTAAGGCACGGTGCGACGCTCACCACCTCGACGTTCCCGTCGTTGATCCGCCAGAGAACGTCCAGGTCGTAAATCTTCATCCCGAACTCCCGGCGCGCCGGATAACGGTCCATGTATCCGGGCCGCGGATCCTGTTTCAGGATCTGCGTGATCAGCGGCCGCAGTTGGCGATCGCCCCGCGGGTCCTGTTCGGCGATCTGGCGGCGCGCTTCCGCGCTGAAGCCGACTTCCCAATCAGCCCCGGGAGGCTCTGCGGCGAAACCTGGCGTTGCCTCGGGGATCGCGTCTGCGTACGGGACGTAGGGCTTGATGTCGAGCACGGGCGTGCCGTCCAGCAGATCGACGCCGCGCAGACGTAAGGCCAGCCCCTTGTTGTCCTGTTCCAATCCGATCAACTCCACGGCGGAGATGCCGATGGGGTTGGGCCGGTAAGGGGCGCGGCTCGCAAAGACCCCGACCTTGCGCCTCCCCCCTAACCTCGGCGGGCGAACGGTCGGACTCCAGCCGGCCGATAGACAGTCATGAAAAACGAACACCAGCCACAGGTGGGAGAACCCCTCGATGCCCGAGAAGGCCTCGGGACGCGCGAACGGCGGGAATAGCTCCAGCCTTGCCTCCGCCGCAGTGACCAGTCGCGCTTGCCGGGGGATGCCGAACTTATCCGTAAAGCAAGAGCGGATGATGCCGATGAATTCGAGCTCAATGTCCATGGGAGTGTCGGCGCCGCGCTTGGCGCGACAGGGCTTGCTGCTTAGGTTTGGACGGGAAAAGGCCTGACCAGCGCGGCTCCGCGCCGAAGCCGTGCCGCGGTCGCTTGATGGGAGTCCTCTCAGCAGGGGGCGATGGCCACCCGGTCGAGAAAGTCCAGCATCTGGTCCGAGGCGTGTCGGCAGCCAGGCAGGTCGCCGGCCTCCGCGGCAGCCTCCAACGCTGCCCCGATAGCAGACAGATGGCGAAAACCGTAGCTGCCAGCCGTGCCTTTCAGCTCGTGTCCGATCCGGCGAAGGCTCTCGAGATCTCCGGCCTCGACAGCCACACGGGCGCGCAGCGCCTGCTCGCGGCGGTTGCGCAGGAAACCCTCGGCGAGGTCGATGATGTCTTTGTCGACGGCGATGGTGAAAGGCTCGAGCACGCAGCGGTTCCCCTCGTGGCTGGTGATTCCTGATCTATGTACTCTCTCCCGGAATCCGCTCGGGAGTCTGTTCCCCATTCGATATTCTTTTTTCCTTCGAGGGCCGCTGGCGGAAACGGGTCGGATCCAGATTGTGGCGGCCCAGGAGCTTGTAAAACTCGGTACGATTGCGTCCCGCCATGCGCGAGGCGGTGGTGATGTTGCCCTCGGCCGCGCGCAGGATGCCGATGAGGTAACGGCGCTCGAAGGTCTGCTTGGCCTCGTCGAGCGTGGGGATCTGCGCTGGTTTCTCGCGCAGCGCCTGAGCGGTGAGGGCGAGGGGGATGATCTCCGACGGGGACAGAACGCTGCACTGCTCCACCAGATTCTGGATCTGGCGGACGTTGCCTGGCAGATCGGCTGCCGTCAGGTGGCGCATGGCATCGGGGGCGAAGCGCTTCGGTGGCCTGCCGGTCCGCGCAGCGACGCGACGGAGAAAGTGGTTGGCCAGCAGCGATATGTCCTCGCGGCGATCGCGCAGGCTGGGCATGTGCAACGGCACCACGCTCAGCCGGTAGAAGAGGTCCTCGCGAAAGTCTCCCTGCTCGACCAATCGCTCCAGATCGTGGTGAGTTGCGGAGATGATGCGCACGTCGACCGGTATGGCCTGCGTGGATCCCACGGGCCGCACCTTGAAGTCCTGCAGCACGCGCAGGAGCTTGGCCTGTAGCGGCAGGGGCATGTCCCCGATCTCGTCCAGGAACAGGGTGCCGCCGTCAGCCGCCTGGAACAGGCCCTCGTTACGGGTCACTGCGCCCGTGAAGGCCCCTTTCTCATGGCCGAACAGCTCGGACTCCAGCAGCTCCTCCGGCAGGGCGCTGCAGTTGATCGCCACGAAAGGCGCTGCGGATCGGCTGCTGGCGGCATGGATGGCCTCGGCGAGGACTTCCTTGCCCGTACCCGTCTCGCCGGTGATCAGGACCGTCGTATCTACCACGGCCACCAGCCGCGCCCGACCAAGCAGCTCCGCCATGGTCTGGCTGCGATGAACCATCTTGGCCGCGAACTCCCCGGCGCTGCGGAGCTCCATTCCGGTGTGAGCCGAAAGTGCCTGCTTCACCTCATCGATGAGGGCCTCGCGCTTGATCGGTTTGGTGAGGAAGGCGGACGCCCCGAGGTGGGTGGCCTTTACCGCTTCTGGAATCCCCGCCTGGCCGCTCATGATGATGACCGGCATCACCGGGTCCTGGCGGTGGATTTCGCGCAGCAGGCGGATGCCATCGATGCCTGTCATCACCAGGTCGCTGAGCACGAGATCCGGCCGTTGCGCCTCGAGGACGGCCAATGCGGTCTCGCCGCAGTCAGCGGTCGTAACTTCGAACTCCTCAAGCGACAGCCAGCGTTCGATCAGTTTCAGGTGGTCGGGGTCGTCGTCGACGACGAGAAGTCGGGTCTGCTTTGCTTGTTTGGCCGTCATGTGGGTTGATCGGATTGTTGCTCGACAGCCTGAGCGGCCTCGCTGGTGAAACCCGAAATTTAGAGGTTTACGGACCCGTTGTAAACGGACGACAGCCGCGAGAACCGCCGCCCGGCCGCTGAAGACGAGGTTTGCAGGTCGCCCCGCGTGATCGACGTGCCGACCGCGGTTCGTCCACTTCTTGTGCTTCGGGTATCATGGCCGGTGTCGTTTCTCACGCCTTGGGAGCCCACCCCTGATGCTCGTTCTTCGCGGCGCCCCCGTCCTATCCGAGTTTCGTTTGCGCAAGCTGGGGCAGCGCCTCAACGCCGCCACCGGGCGGGAGATGCGCGTCTACGCGGAGCTGGTGCATTTCGTCGAGTCCCATCAGGCCCTGTCCGCGGACGAGCGCCGGGTGCTCGAGCGCCTGCTGCGTTACGGACCCAGTTTCCAGGAACAGGTCCCATCGGGCCAGCTGGTGCTCGTGGTCCCGCGTCCGGGGACCATCTCGCCCTGGGCGTCCAAGGCCACGGACATTGCCCGGAATTGCGGGTTAGGCAAGATCAGCCGCCTGGAGCGCGGAACTGCCTATTACCTCGAGGGTGAATCCGGCAGCGCCCTGGGTGCCGTTCCACCTGCCGCAGTGGATGCATTGCACGATCGAATGACAGAGATCGCGCTGTTCGATCTCGAGGATGCGGGTTGCCTGTTCCGCCGCAACGAGCCCCGCGCGCTGACCCGGGTGGACGTCCTCGCCGGAGGACGCGAGGCCCTGGCAACGGCGAACGGGGAGCTGGGTCTCGCCTTGTCGGAGGATGAGATCGACTACTTGTCCGAGAGTTTCAGCGCCCTCGGGCGTAACCCCACGGACGTCGAGCTGATGATGTTCGCGCAGGCCAACTCCGAGCATTGCCGGCACAAGATCTTCAACGCGGACTGGATCATCGACGGGGAGGCGCAGCCCGCCTCGCTGTTCGGCATGATCCGCAATACCACCGAGCGTTCCCCCGCCAAGGTGCTCTCCGCGTACAAGGACAATGCCGCGGTCGTCGTCGGCTGGGAGGGCCGGCGTTTTCTGCCCGCTGCAGGGGATGGCGTCTACGGCGAGCACGACGAGGAGATTCACCTGCTGATGAAGGTGGAGACCCACAACCACCCCACGGCGATCGCCCCCGATCCTGGGGCGGCCACCGGCTCCGGCGGGGAGATCCGGGACGAGGGAGCCACCGGACGGGGCGCGAAGCCGAAGGCGGGGCTGTGCGGGTTCTCGGTCTCCAACCTGCGCATACCGGGATGGGAAAGACCCTGGGAGTGGGACTACGGCAAGCCGGCGCGCATCGTCTCCGCCCTTGACATCATGCTCGAGGGCCCGATCGGCGCGGCGGCTTTCAATAACGAGTTCGGACGCCCGAATCTTTGCGGCTACTTTCGGACCTTCGAGCAGGAAGTGCCTGGCCCGAGAGGGACGGAGCTGCGCGGCTACCACAAGCCCATCATGCTCGCCGGCGGCTTGGGCAATATCCGGGCCGAGCACATCGCCAAGCGTCCGTTCCCTCCCGGAACGCCGCTCGTGGTGCTGGGCGGTGCCGCGATGCTGATCGGTCTGGGTGGCGGAGCGGCTTCCAGCATGGCCTCCGGCGCGTCCGCTGAGGATCTGGACTTCGCCTCCGTCCAGCGGGCAAACCCCGAAATGCAGCGCCGTTGCCAGGAGGTGATCGATCGTTGCTGGGCGCGCGGAGAAGACAATCCGGTGGCTTTCATCCACGATGTCGGGGCGGGCGGGCTGTCGAACGCCCTGCCGGAGCTGGTGCACGACGTCGGGCGAGGTGGAAAGTTCGAGCTTCGAGCCGTCCCCAGCGACGATCCCGGCATGTCACCGATGGAGATCTGGTGCAACGAGTCCCAAGAGCGATACGTGCTTGCGGTGCGAGCGGAGAGGCTCGAAGAGTTCAAGGCCATCTGCGAGCGTGAGCGCTGTCCGTACGCGGTGGTGGGGGAGGCCACGGAGGACGAGCGTCTGCTGCTTGGCGACGCCCATTTCGGCGACATACCAATCGACATGCCGATGCCTCTGTTGTTCGGAAAGCCGCCGCGTATGTTGCGGGATGTGCGCAGCCTTCCCTTCCACAAGCCTCCCCTCGATCTGGCCGGTCTCGATCTCGCGGACGCCGCAATGCGGGTGTTGCGGCATCCGGCGGTAGCCAACAAATCATTCCTGATCACGATCGGCGACCGCAGCATCACCGGCCTGGTGGCCAGGGACCAGATGGTAGGCCCCTGGCAGGTACCCGTTTCCGATCTTGCGGTGACCCTCACCGACTACTCCGGAACCACGGGCGAGGCGATGGCGGTCGGCGAACGCACGCCGCTTGCCGTCATCGACGCACCCGCTTCGGGCCGCATGGCGGTGGGCGAGGCCATCACCAACATCTCCGCCGCGGTCATCGACGAGATCGGGGACATCAAGCTCTCCGCCAACTGGATGGCGGCGGCGGGCCATCCGGGAGAGGACGCCAGGCTGTTCGCGACGGTTCGTGCCATCGGCATGGAGCTGTGCCCGGCACTGGGAATCGCCGTCCCCGTGGGCAAGGACTCCATGAGCATGAAGACGGTATGGGACCAGGCGGGCGAGCGCCGCGAAATGACCGCTCCCTTGTCGCTGATCGTCTCCGCGTTCGCCCCGGTGCGCGACGTGCGCAGGACGCTGACGCCGCAGCTGCGCACGGACCTGGGAGACACCGACCTGCTCCTGATCGATCTGGGAGGAGGGCGCAACCGGCTGGGGGCCTCGTGCCTGGCCCAAGTCTACGGCCAAGTGGGCGAGGAGGGTCCAGATCTGGACGATCCTGGGCTGCTCAGGCGTTTCTTCGCCGCGGTGCAGGAGCTCAACCGAGAAGGCCTGATACTGGCCTACCACGACCGATCGGACGGCGGGCTGTTCGCGACCCTCTGCGAAATGGCCTTCGCCGGGCGCTGCGGCCTCACCGTGGAGCTGGATGTCCTCGGCGGCGAGGATGCGGCCGTCCTGTTCAGCGAGGAGCTGGGGGCCGTGATCCAGGTTCGGCACACGGATACGGACGATGCGCTGAAAATGCTGGGGGACCACGGACTGGGCCGATGCAGCCATGTCATCGGCAGCTTGACCGAGGCGGATCGGATCGGCTTCCTGCGCGGTGGCGCCGCCGTACTGATCGGCGAGCGTGCTGGATTTCAACGCGCCTGGTCGGAGACGAGCCATGCCATGCAGTCCCTGCGCGACAATCCGGACTGCGCGGCCGAGGAGCTCGCGCGCGTCGACGCGAGCGACGATCCCGGGCTGAGCGCGAGGCCTACATTTGATTTGGACCAGGATCTCGCGGCGCCCTTTATCCAACGCGGCGAGCGCCCCCGGCTGGCCGTGCTGCGGGAGCAGGGGGTCAACGGCCAGATTGAGATGGCCGCCGCTTTCCATCAGGCCGGCTTCGAGTGCGTGGACGTGCATATGTCCGACATCGTCTCGGGCCGGCTCGGGCTGGAGGACTTCCGCGGTCTCGCGGCGTGCGGTGGATTCTCCTATGGAGACGTGCTGGGCGCTGGAGAGGGATGGGCCAAGTCGATTCTCTTCAATGCGCGGGCGAGAGACCAGTTCCAAGCCTTCTTCGAGCGCCCGGAGACCTTCGCTCTCGGTGTCTGCAACGGCTGCCAGATGCTTTCGAACCTGCGCGAGCTGATCCCCGGCGCGGGGCACTGGCCGCACTTCGTGCGTAACCGATCCGAGCAATTCGAGGCGCGGATGGTGATGGTCGAGGTGCTGAGCTCGCCCTCGATCCTGTGCAATGGGATGGCCGGGTCCCGGCTACCGATCGTCGTGGCGCATGGCGAGGGGCGGGCCGAGTTCCGCGATGCCGACCACCTGAACCTCGCTGGGTCCTTCGTCGCATTGCGCTACCTGGAGAACACCGGGGAGATCGCGCGGCGCTATCCTGCCAACCCCAATGGTTCCCCCCTGGGCATCACCGGCCTGACTACTGAAGACGGCCGGGTTACGGTAATGATGCCCCACCCGGAGAGGGTTTTTCGGGCATTGCAGTACTCGTGGAGACCCGACAACTGGAACGAGGACGGCCCCTGGATGCGGCTGTTCAGAAACGCGCGGGTCTGGGTCGGTTGAGGGATTCCGGGCGGTCGTTGCACCGCTCCCCGCCGAGGAAGCGCTGACCAATTCAGCGCTCGCCGCGGTACAGGGATGTAGCACCACTTTCAAGCGCGTAAACGTATGAAAATGAAATAATAAATGAACCGCGCTAATTGGGTGGCGCGCTGATTTCGGCCAAGATGGCCGATGATCAGCGTCTCCGTGAAGCCGGGTGCGACAAGCCGGCCTGGTCGCGGGCTGTGTCTCTCAGACCAGTCCGTGGCGCGCCTTCATGTGCAGGTAGACGAGGTTGGAGACCTCTCGGATGGCGTTGCTGCGGCGGGTGATCCAGGTGCCATAGTTCTTTGCCCGAGACGGCCGCTCGATGATTCCGACGAAGGTATAGGGGTAGGTTCTGCCGTTGCGTCCACGCGCCTCCACGATGCCCATATTGCCGCACAGACAGGCGGTGGAGCCGGTCTTGTCGTAGACCTTTACGTGGTTCGGTATTGAGCTCACCCCGTCGGAGATGCGGTCGCGGTTGGGTAGCGCCATGAGCTCCCGCAGCTCGTCGGCGTGCGGCAATCGGTTGTTCCACAGGGCGTAGAGGAAGCGGCTGTAGTCGTGCGCGGAGGCGAGGTTGCGATAGGTGCGGCCGTTCGCGGGTATGGTCTCCACGATGCGCGTCTCGCGGAAGATGCCCGGTGCGTTGCTCTTCAGGACCCGCTCGACGTCTCGCGGCCCGCGGTTACCCTCGTGGCGGCTGACGATGGACATGATGCGGTTGGTGGCCGTGTTGCTGCTCTTGCGGATCATGCGCTCCATGGTACTGCGCACCTCGCTGCTGTAGCGCAGCGTGCCGGGAGAGTCCTCGAGCTTGAAAAAAAAGGCTTGGGCGACGAAGGGCTTGATCATGCTCGCCGCCTGGCGGGGATCGTCCTCGTTGATCGCCACCAGCTTGGTCTTGGTAGCGAAATCATACACGGACCAGGAGGTCTGCTCGTTGGAGCGGATGATGCCTTGCCTGCGCAGGCGCGCAACGAGATCGGAAACCTGGCGCTGAAGCGCCGGTTGGCCGGCCTTCGCCTCCGCGACAGACGGAACGCCCAGCATGATACTGGCGGAACAGGACGCCAAGGCTGCGAGGAACTCCCGTCGCGTAGGGTGGAGAGGGGCGTTCCCAGAGCGCGTGGCGTCCATGAGATCTTGATTCGCGGTCATCGTCGATGCGCAACCCTGTCCGATGTCAAAGCCATCCGCCAAAGGGATCTGCCCGGCATTCAGAAAGGGGCTCGCAGATCACCGAGGCGAGAACACACGGATTTTAGGATAGACCGCGGGCCTCGGAAGGGCAAGTGCTGTTCCAGATATTTATTGAGCAATCTCAATAGGATTGGAAGAATTGTTCAAAAAGATTTTGCGAAGTGCGCCTAACGGGTGTAGTCGGGCACGGCAGCGGCACGACGCTGGCAGGAGAGGAGAGCCGTGACCAAACACAGTCCGGTCTCTCAGGGAGACGACGACGGCTGAACCTCGGCACCAAGCGCAGCTATGGGTGTCGCTAATGACGCTCAGCCCGGTTCGGCGCCGAGCGTACCTTGACTGGGGACCATAGGCCGGAGGCCCGGCCTATGGTCGGTGATTGGCCTGCTCGCGGGGCCGAAGCCCCGCGGGTCTACTGAACGCTGCCGAAGGACTTGTCGGCTGCGCCGGCAGGGGGCTGCAAACCGGCGAAGCGGCATCCCTGGGCGACGGGCCCGCCGGGGAAGCGCTCATAGAGGTGCTTGAGGCCGCCCTTGGCATGAAACCGCTCCTCGAGGGCATCGTGGAGCTCTCGCACGTTTGGCTTCTCGTGGTTCGCGAAATAGCTCTGAAGGGCCTTGATCGTCTCCCAATGGTCCGGGGTGAGATCGATCCCGTCGGCCTTTGCCGCGGACTCCGCGCTGGCTCGGCTCCAGTCGTCCGGCGCATCGGGGAAATCCTGGTCTTTGCTGACGGCGCCCGGGTTCATAATTTCGCTCATGCTGTCCGCCATGAGGCTGTCCTCCTGTTGGTCTCGGTGCTCGATGATCTGCGCCGGAAGTGTCTTCCGTCGGGAGAGGGGCGTCAAGCTCGATGTGCCAGGGGGCCGCAGGGGTCCCCCGGCAAGCTCATTGCAGCAGGAAGTAAACGAACGTGGCGGCGGCGATGCCGACGGCAGCCGCGCCGGCGGCCAGCAGATACATGCTGCTCTGGCCTCCACGGGCGGTGCTGATCAGACTCTCGGCCACCTGGCCAGCGCGCTCGGTTGCCGTGATTTCGGCGATCTTGCGGGCCTCGCGGCTGACGACTTCTTCCGCGCTGCTCGTAGCGGCCGCTGTGGTGGCTTCAAGCATGCTGGCGAGAAAGGCTGGGTTGTCCGCAAGCCGATCCGCGGAGGTGTCGATCAGGCCTTGCACTGCCTGGGTCGACTTGTTCAGCTCCTGGTCGATCCGGGCATACAGAGCCTGCTCTATCTCCGTTCTTACCGTGGCTACCTGCCGTTCAACCATTGGCGGGAGATGCTCGCCGATCAGTCGATCGGCGGTCAGCTGTATCTGTTCGCCCTGAGACGCGAGCAGATCATGCCGCAGGCGCTGGGCTTCGTCCTGGAAGCGCGCAGAGAGCCTTTCCTCGATCTGAGCGGCGAGAGAGGCACCCAAGCGCTGTTCCATCTCTTCCATCATTGGGTCCAGAATGGCGCGCAGGTCTTTTCCCAGCCGCTCCTGCAGTATCCTGCCCACTTCCTGGCGGGCGATCTCCTGAGTCGCGTCAGTAGAAGGGGCTACTACTGCGGGTTGCGGCCGGGGACTCGCGGCGGCGGCCTCCGGTGTGGGCGCGGGCGTTGTCAGGGACGCCTCGAGACGCTCCAGCAGAGGAGGAAGCTTATCCTGTGCGGACGACTTGGCTAGAATGTCCATCGCGCCCTTGTGTCGGGCCTGTGCCATGAACTCGGGGTCCTCGTTGGAGGTACACATCACCACCGGAATGTGAGCGGTTGTAGGCGTGGACTTGAGGATCTCCAGCGCCTCGAAACCGTTCATGCCTGGCATGGTGTGGTCCATGAACACGGCGTCGGGTGGGGTATCCTTGATTCGCTCCAACGCCGCCTCCGCGGAATCGGCGGTGTCGACCACGGCCCCGTGCCTCTGAAGCTGGAGACGCAGTGCGTAACGGGCCGATTTGGAATCGTCCACCAAAAGGATATTCATCGGATTCATTCGCTGAGTTTCCCTCGCTGATTGGAAACGGCGGGTTTGGTTTCCTCTAAGGCGTCTTCGCTGATTAAGCCGCCTGGTTTTTTTATATCGTTTCCATACGCCAGTCCATTTTTTTTCCGAGTTTAGAGAACCAGCGCAAAAAGTTCCATGCAGCAGAAGGTTTCCCTCCAGTTCGAGTTACTCGACGACGCCCAGGAGGTGGCTCTGGAGACCGCGCGCGTGATCCTTGCAAGCGCGGCCGAGGCGGTTGCGTCCGGGCGTCGCTTTCGGCTCGTGTTGGCCGGGGGAACCACGCCGATGGCGGCGTACCGCATTCTCGCCGAGCGCGAGGCGGATTGGGATGCCTGGGAGATCTATTTCGGTGACGAGCGGTGCCTGCCAACGACCGATCCGGCCCGAAACAGCCTTGCGGCGCGGGATGCATTTCTCGATCGCGTGCCAATTCCCCAGGCGCAGATTTTCGAGATTCCGGCCGAGTTGGGCGCGGAGCCGGCTGCGGAAATCTACGGCAGGACAGTCGAGGCGGCGCTCCCGTTCGATTTGGTGTTGCTCGGCATGGGCGAGGATGGTCACACGGCGAGCCTGTTTCCGGGTCATCCTATCGCCGTGGATGCGCTGGTGCAGGCGATCTATGGCGCGCCGAAACCGCCTTCGGAGCGCGTGTCCCTTTCGCTGAAGGCGCTCACCTCCTGCCGGCGGATGCTGATACTGGTCACGGGGGCGGGCAAGCGGGAGGCCCTTGCCGCCTGGCGCCGTGGTGCCAGCTTGCCCGTGGCGCGGGTAGCGACGGCGGCGAAGGCCAGGGTACTGATGGATTGCCAAGCGGCGGGAGACCGGGGGTCCGGACACAAATGATTGCTGTTTGCGTAGAAGGAGAAAGAGCAAGCGTATGAAATACCAATGGGCCATCGCGATCGCCATGCATCAGCTGGGCACGATCGTTTGGGTCGGAGGCATGTTTTTCGCCCACATGGTGCTTCGACCGGCGGTCAATGCAGTGCTTGAACCCAAGCAGCGCCTGCCACTGATGGCGCAGGTACTCGGCCGCTTCTTCCGCTGGGTGTGGGTCGCCCTTGCCCTGCTGTGGGGAAGTGGTCTGTGGATACTTCTAGGAATCTACGGGGGCAATGCCGGGGCCGTCGTGCACGCGATGATGGGGATAGCATCGGTCATGACGGCGCTCTTCGTGTACATATGGTTCGTCCCTTTCCAGCGCCTGAAGGCGGAGGTGCTTGCCGCCAACTGGCGTGCCGCAGCCGCCAAGCTCGGTTCCATTCGGGCCATCATCCTGATCAACCTGGTACTTGGGCTGATCGCCGCGTTGTTGGGTGCAGCGGGTCAGAGATTCTAGCTCCGATTTCCCGATGTGCCGCAAAAGGCGGGCGCTCTCGGCGAAGAAAATTCCGGGCGTCGCTGCGCGGCCCGTTCCGAGGTTAGGCGCCCCGGTGGCGTGCGCGAATGCGTGCGCAGCCACAAGGAACGCTCCTCGCGGCGTTCCTGGCTGGTCGTCGATCTCCTTGGCAGCAGTTGACGGGCAACTCGGCGAGGTGGTCGGTCCAGGCCGCGACGCGGTCAAGGTTGTCCGCCGCTTTACGCCGAAGCGATCGAAGGGGCAACTGTTCCCGTCTGCAGCCGCCATTTGGCGTGCGGAATCAAGGGTCCGGAGAGACCGGTGTGTGCGCGACATGGTGGGGTGAAGTCCGCACGACAGTCGGGACAATACACACGCTGATACTTCTCCGACCAGTAATACTCGGGGGTCGCGAACTCCCGCTGCAGTGCATCCGATCCATACCACTCATCACGCGCCCTGATCTGGAGCCCACGGACGTTCATGGGTGACCTCCCGCTTGTGTGTCTGGATTGCCGTCCTCGCTTCGAAGGTTAGGAAGGTCGGGTATCGGTTCCGTTTCTGGGGGACAAGGCGAATGTTGCCGCCTCGTTTACGCCGGTAGACGGACTCTTTCTGCGTCTGCGATGGCAGAACAGGCTGCTGCCGTGGCCCGCCGCCGGATGCAGGGCGAGCGTCGGGAGCCGGACCTATGAAGGGCCGAAACAAACCCCTCCGCCTGCGACGTTCTCGCCTACCTGCTGAAACCATCAGGTTACAAAACGCATACCCGTCGATCGCCGTGCCGATACAAGGACCGTCCAGACTGTTCCGCAACCGGGGTGGAATGCTCCGCTCCCGGGAGACCAATGGAACAAGGCGCGGGTGAGGTAACCCGCCAAACCGGAAGTCAGGAGGTAAGCCATGAGCCTAGTCGTGAGGCCCAACTGGACCCGCCGATTACTGCATGTCCTGGGGAGTCGGCTCGGCGACGAAGCGATCGAGCTCCTGGCCGACCTTGCCTGGCTCGGCTGAGCCCGCGCCGCGCTCCCTTCTCATCCCTATCGAGGAGACCATCTCATGTTCAAGCGCATTTCCGTGTTCGCCTACGGCGTGGTGAGCTACGTCATCTTCTTCGTCACCTTCCTGTATGCCATTGGCTTTGTCGGCAACCTCTGGGTGCCCAGGTCGATCGACGCCGTCCCGGAGGCGCCGCTCTGGCTGGCCTTGGCAGTCAACAGCCTGCTGCTGGGGGCGTTCGCCGTGCAGCACAGCGCCATGGCCCGTCCCGGGTTCAAACGCTGGATCACGCGCTTCATCCCGAAGCCCGCGGAGCGCAGCACCTATACCCTGGTGGCGAGCCTGCTCCTGATCGCGTTGTTCGCCCACTGGGAGCCCATCGGCGGGGTGGTTTGGAACGTTGAATCCCTCATCGGAAGAGCCGTGCTCTATGGCCTGTTCGGCTTCGGCTGGGGGCTGGTGCTGGTGGCAACGTTCCTGATCAATCACTTCGACCTCTTCGGGCTGCGCCAGGTCTGGCTGTATCTGATCGGTAAGGAGTACACGCATCTGGAGTTCGCCACCCCGGGGCCCTACAAGTGGGTCCGTCACCCCCTGTACGTCGGCTGGTTCTTCGCCTTCTGGGCGACCCCGACCATGACCATCGCGCACTTGGTATTCGCCCTGCTGGCCACGGGCTACATCTTGGTCGCGATCCAGCTCGAGGAGCGCGATCTGATCGATGCACACCCGGAGTACACCGGCTATCGCAAGCGGGTCCCGATGCTGATTCCGCGCTTCAAGCGCCGCTTCGGCGGCGGGAGCCCGGCGACCGAGAGCGCCTGACCGGCCAGAAGGGGCGGGACGCCATTGGCGTCTCGCCCCGGCCACGCAAAAACCGCCAGCGACCCGCAACAAAGATGCATGAGTTCAACGGAGAAACCGCCATGACTGTTCACTACCCCGTCGATCACAGCGACCCTGACCCCCGCGCCCGCGTCCAGGAGAGCTTTGAACGTTTCGCGCGAAACCCGTACAGCCAATGTCCGTTCCATCGCGGTCCCTACTACGCTCGCCACTACCTGGGCTATGAGGGTGGCGACCTGGATTCATTGCCGAAGGTGGCGCTCGACCGCTTCACCGGTGTGGGCAACCCCTTCGCGGCGGGGGACGTAAACCCAGGTGAGACGGTGCTCGACCTCGGCTGCGGGGCGGGCACGGATCTGCTGATCGCCGCCCGCCGGGTCGGTGCGGCGGGGAGAGTGATTGGGGTCGACGCCTCCCCAACCATGCGTCGCTGCGCAGAGATAGCGGCGCGCGTCGCCGGGCTCACCGACCGGGTAAAGGTGCTCGACGGCCACGGAGAGGCGCTGCCGATTCAAGACGAGAGCGTCGACCTCCTCATCGCCAACGGCGCGATCAGCTTCGTCGCGGACAGGTTTAAGGTCTTCCGCGAGATCCGCCGCGTCCTCAGGCCCGGAGGGAGGCTCTACCTGGCGGAGCTGGTCGTTGCCCGCGAGCCCTCGTTCGACCCCGACACGAGCGCGGACCTCTGGGCCGCCTGCATCGGCGGTGCCCTGGTCGAGGATGAGCTGCCCGAGCTCGCTGCCCGGGCAGGGCTGCGCCGGGGCCAGCTCGTCGGCTGTTATGACTGCTTTCGGAACACCCTGGCAAGCGAACGGGTGGCCGAGGACCTAAAGGTCCACGGCGTGACCTTCGTCGCCTTCAAATGAGGCGCGCCGATCATGAACCGCGTGCAAGAGCTGTCCTGGTGGTATTGGTTGGCGACGGGTGTCCTGTTGGGCGGCGCTCTGTGGGCCTGTCCGCTGGGCGTCGCGCCCGTGATTGGGTTGACGTTAGTGCAGACCCTGCACTACCTGGCGCGGGAGGGATCCTTCAAGGCATTTCCGGTGCAGGTGCGCCTCGGCTATCTGGTCCTGTTGCTGGCGGGGTTGTGGGGACCGCTGGGCTTTGTTCACTGGATGCAGCTGGTTGGGACCGCCGCCGTCGTGTTGGTGGACTACTGTCCGCTGGCGCGTTTGCTGTCGCTGATGCCCTGGAATCGGCGGACCGCGTTGAACCTGGCTTTGGTGATCCGTACGTTTCTGCGCCCGCCGGTGCGCGGCAGCATTCTCGATGCAATGTGAGAGAGGTCCGAGCGCAGGGAAGCGCCCACACCTTCCGCGAGTCCGCGCCGCGGAAGCCATGACACGATCGCCCAGGGTGGCGACGCGGGTTCTCCCCTGCCGCCTGGCCCGGAATTCTGACGCCATCGCGCACTGCTATACTCGGGATTGTCTCGACTCGAGGGGCGAAGCGTTGAATGAATCCGCGCGCGTGCTGGTGGTGGACGATGATCCAGGCGTCCGCGATCTGCTCGGCGATTACCTTTCGGAGCAGGGCTACGAGGTGCTCTCCGCGGATACGGCGGCGTCCGCCCGCGCGCTTCTCGACGGCGATCCGCCGAGCGTCGTATTGCTGGATGTGGGTTTGCCCGGCGAAGACGGGCTGAGCCTCGCGCGCTACATCCGCGAGCACCTCGACATTGGCATCGTCATGATCTCCGGAGCCGGGGAGACCATCGACCGCATCGTCGGGCTGGAGGTCGGGGCCGACGACTATGTGGCCAAGCCGTTCGATCCGAGGGAACTCAAGGCGCGGCTGAAGAGCGTGCTGCGCCGCTACGAGCGCCCTGTTCGGACCGGGGCAGCCACCGAACATGGCGCGGAGCAGACGCGCCGCGTCGCTGTCGGCGCCTGCGTGCTGGATCTCGACAGCCGCCAGCTTTTCGACTCGGGCGGGGAGGAGATTCCCCTGACTCGGATGGAGTTCGACCTGCTCGAGGTCCTGGTGCAGCGCCCAAACCGGCCGCTGACCCGGGATCAGCTCCTGAACCTGACCCAGAACCGGGACTGGGATCCCTTCGACCGCAGCGTCGACATCCGCATCGCCCGACTCAGGCGCAAGATCGACCGCGACCCGGCGAAACCCCAGAGCATCCGCACGGTGCGAGGGCTGGGATACATGTACGTGCCGGCGCGCGCCTGAGTAACCGGGCAGAACCCTCGCTCCTCATGCTGGGCCCGGTTCTGGCAATCACGCCTGCCTTCGTTCGGGTATCGGTTTCGTTTCAATTGCTGCCGGTTTGTTTCTGTGGACCTTCCTGAGCGGGCCGGCTGATAGACTCGAAGCAACCCGAACGAGGACGTCATGCGAGCCGTCGATTCACAGCCAACCGTTTCCAGCGCCCATGCCGAGACGGTCGACGGTCTCCGCAACGCGCTCGCTTGTGCCGCGGACTCAGTGGCGAGCGTCGGCGGGGAGGACATCTTCGAGGTCCTGGTGGCGGGTGTCACGCGGGCTCTGGGCGCGGACCTCGCCTTTGTCGGCGTGCTGGTGGACGGCAGACTCGATCTGATCCGGACCATCGCCGTGTGCGACCGCGGCCGGCCGCAGCCGAATTTCGAGTACGCGCTGAAGGGCACGCCCTGCGAGAACGTGGTCGGGCAACGATTCCGCTACCATGCCGACGGCATCCAGGCGCTGTTTCCGGACCCGCACGTGCAGGCCGTCGGCGGCATCGGCTATGCGGCCATCCCCCTGTTCGACTCCCGGGGCGGCTCCATGGGGCTCATGGCCATCATCGACCGCAAACCCCTGCGTGACCGGGCATTGACCGAGTGCGTGCTCAAGGTCTTCTCGGTGCGCGCCGCCATCGAGCTCGAGCGGCGCACCGTCGACGAGGCACGACGGCGCTCTGAGGAGAGCTACCGCAGCATCTTCGAGGCCGCCGAGGACGCGCTGTTCGTGCACGACGCCGACACCGGCCGCATCCTCGACGTGAACCCCAAGGCCTGCGAGGTTTACGGGTACAGCCGCGCGGAGCTGCTGGCGGCCGACGTCGGTCAACTGAGCTCGGGGATACCGCCCTATACGCTGGAGCACGCCGGCGCGCTGATCGAGCGGGCCAAACGGGAAGGGCCGGTGCACCTGGAATGGCATCGGCGCAACAAGGACGGCAGCCTCCATTGGGACGAGGTCTACATCAAGCTGGTCAAGATCGGCGGCTCGGACCGCATTCTCGCCGTTACCCGCGAGATCACCGATCGCAAGGAGCGTGAGGACGCCCTGCGCAAGAGCGAGGACCGGTTGCGCGCCACCGTCGAGGCGGCGCTCGACTGCATCATCGGCATGGACGAGCAGGGCCGGGTAATCGAGTTCAACCCGGCGGCGGAGCAGACCTTCGGCCTCGGCGTGCGCGACGTGCTGGGCAAGCCGCTGGCCGATCTGATCATCCCCGAGCGGCACCGCGAGGCGCACGCCGCCGGTACGCGACGCTTCCTCGAAACCGGGGACGGACCCTATCTCGGTCGTCGCGTCGAGATCAGAGCCATGCGCGCCGACGGCAGCGAGTTTCCCGCCGAGATCGCCGTCGACGTGGCCCAGGGTTCCGAGGGACGCATATTCATCGGATACCTGCGCGACATCACCGAACGCCAACACGCCGAGGAGGAACGCGTCCGGCTGGAGGGGCAGCTGCGCCAGGCGCAGAAGATGGAGGCGATCGGCCAGCTCACCGGCGGCATCGCTCACGACTTCAACAACATCCTCACCGGCACGCTGGGCTACTTGGTCATGGCCCGGGAACGCGCGGAAGGCCACGGCGATGCAAAGCTCGCCAAGTACCTGGACCGGGCGCAGCGTTCCGGGGAGCGCGCCAAGGCCCTGATCGCGGAGATGCTCACCTTCAGCCGCGGCCAGCGCGGCGCGCCCCGCTCGCTGCAGCTGGGGCCGACCCTTACCGAGGCGGTCACGCTCCTGCAGTCGAGTCTGCCCTCCAGCGTGGAGATCCGCTCCGAGCTCGGGTCCGACGTCCCGTGCGTGCTGCTCGACCCGCTGCACCTGGAGCAGGTCTTGATGAATCTGTGCATCAACGCCCGCGACGCCATGGCCGGCAAGGGGACGCTGCTGGTTTCCCTGGGCACCGCGACCTGCAGTGGCTGTGTATGCGGCTCCTGCCATCAGCCGGTCTCCGGGTCTTTCGTCGAGTTGGCGGTCACCGACAGCGGACCGGGCATCCCGCCGAAGGTCATGGAGCGCATGTTCGAGCCCTTTTTCTCCACCAAGGAGGTCGGTAAGGGCAGCGGCATGGGCCTGGCCATGGTGCACGGCATCGTCCATGAGTACGGCGGGCATATCCATGTCGACAGCGCGTCGGAGAAGGGCACGACTATCCGCATCTGGTTTCCTGCCTGGTTTCCGGCCGCGAACGATCGGGACGCGCGCGAGGGATCCTCAACGGGAGCGGAATCGTCGCTTGCCAAGCCCAGCGGGCTGCGCGGTCGCATCCTGCTGGCCGACGACGAGGGCTCGGTGCGGGACTTCATGGAGGACCTGCTGGGCAGTTGGGGTCTTTCCGTGACCCTGGCGGAGAACGGACAAGAGGCCTGCGAGCGGTTCGCGGCGGAACCCGGTAACTTCGACCTGGTGGTTCTCGATCAGACCATGCCGAGGCTGACCGGGCTCGAGGCCGCGGAGCGGCTCCTGATGCTTCGTCCCGCGGTCCCGATCGTCCTTTACACGGGGCACAGCGAGCACCTAGCCGAGGCCCGGATCGCCGCCGCCGGTATCCGCGCCCTGGCGCGCAAGCCGCTGGACATTCCCGCGTTCCGCGTGCTGCTGGAGGATCTGCT
>CAYNBI010000061.1:0-22882 GCA_964395315.1 uncultured Chromatiaceae bacterium
TTGGACGAGGTCTTTCGGTTTTGCTGGACTGCCATTGCTTGTCTCCCGAGATTCGAAATTCAGTGTTTCCGCTTCAGGGCGGCGAGGACGGCAAAGGGATGACGCCCATCGCCTTGTCCCGCCTCCGGCGCGCTCGCATGATCCCCCAGGGCGTCGCATTCGCCGGGCGGATGCCGGGGAATGAGGGGCAGCCCCAGCAGCAACTCGTCCTCGATCAGGTCCCGTGGCCGCATCGCGACCCCGTCGATCAGGAGCGGCTCGTAGCGGTCGGGCAACCCCTGCGACTCGTCCACGCCGACTACAACGGCCAACGCCGACTCTGCCTCGACCCTGCAGGTCACCGCTCCGAGGCAGCGCTGACAGCGCAGCCCAAGGTCGGCTTGAACCTGCACACGCACGACGACCCGCCCGTTCTCATCGCGTTCGAAGGCAAGCCGGAAGACGGCCTCGCCCGCCGGATCGAGCAGCAGGCCGCGCAGACGCGGGAGGCTCGACAGGCGAAGATGACCGGAGAAGTGCTTGCGGTTGTCCGCGGCCAGTCCCGGGTCCAAGAGCTCAGGGAAGGGCGAAGACATAAGCGCGGCAAAATATCAGGATGGATAAAGCCTTGTCAAGACGGCGAGCCCGCATGCAGCCGTCTCAGCCCACCAGCGCCAGCAACACGCCGGCCGCGACCGCGGAGCCGATCACCCCGGCCACGTTCGGCCCCATGGCGTGCATCAGCAGGAAGTTGTGGTGATCCTCCTCGAGCCCAACCTTGTTGACGACGCGCGCCGCCATGGGCACCGCCGAGACGCCGGCGGCACCGATCAGCGGATTGACCCGACCGCCGGTCACTCGGTGCATCACCTTGCCCATGATCACGCCGGCGGCCGTGCCGATGCAGAAGGCGAGCGCACCCAGGGCCAAAATGCCCAGGGTCTCGACCGTCAGGAACTTGTCCGCGGAAAGCTTGGAGCCGATCGCCAATCCGAGCAGGATCGTCACCACGTTGATGATCTCGTTCTGTGCCGCGCGGCTCAGCCGGTCTACCACGCCACTCTCCCGCAACAGGTTGCCGAAGGTGAGCATGCCGATCAGCGGTGCGGCCGAGGGCAGGAACAGTATGCAGAGCGCCAGCACGGCCAACGGGAAAAGGATGCGCTCCAGGCGTGAGACCGGTCGCAGCTGCTGCATGACTACCGCCCTCTCCTTGCGGGTGGTCAGCGCCTTCATGATCGGCGGCTGAATGATGGGAACGAGGGCCATGTAGGAGTAGGCGGCGACGGCGATGGCCCCGAGCAGCTCCGGCGACAGGCGGGAGGCCAGGAAGATCGCGGTAGGCCCATCGGCACCGCCGATGATCGCGATGGCGGCCGCATCCGGCAGGGAGAAGTCGAACCCCGGCAGGAAGTTGAGCGCGAGGGCGCCGATCAGGGTAGCGAAAATCCCGAACTGGGCTGCCGCCCCCAGCAGCAGGGTCGACGGCATGGCGATCAGGGGACCGAAGTCGGTCAGCGCCCCGACGCCCATGAAGATCAGGAGCGGAAACACACCAGTCTCGACCCCGACCTGATAGATCATGCCGATCAGGCCGTCGGGCCCGCCGATTCCGGCGATGGGGATGTTGCTCAGGATGGCGCCGAAGCCGATCGGCACCAGCAGCAGGGGCTCGAAGCGCTTGGCGATCGCGAGGTAGATGAGCACGCCCCCGACCAGCATCATCAGGGCCTGACCCCAGGTCAGGTTCGCAATCCCCATGGACTGCCACAGGTTTAGCAGTGCTTCCAAGGGCGTCAGACCAGGGTCAGGAGCGGATCGCCCACGTGCACACCGTCGCCTTGCCTGACCCGGATGTCCGAGACCACCCCGGCGACGGGGGCGCGCACCTCGGTCTCCATCTTCATGGCCTCGAGCAGCAGAACGACCTCGCCGGCCTTGACCTGCTGGCCTTGGACAACCTTGATCTCGAAGATGTTGCCGGTGAGGGGCGCCCCCACGACCTTGCCCCCGGAGCCGGCAGCTGGAGGCACCGCGGCAGTTGGGGCGGCGACCAGGGACTCGACCGCCCCCTTGGGCGACACGACCACGTCATAGGGCTTGCCGTTGACCTCGATCCGATAGGCCTCGGTCGCGCCTTGCGCGGGAGCCGGCTTCGCGGCCGGAGCCGGTGTTTGCGTCTGCTCCCAGGGCGGCGGCTCGAATGCCGCCGGATTGTTCCGGTTCGCCAGGAACTTGAGGCCGACCTGTGGGAACAGGGCGTAGGTCAGCACGTCATCGACCTCGTGCTCGGTCAGCTTCAGGGACTTCTCGCGGGCGATCTGCCGCAGTTCCGCCGTCAGGCTCTCCATCTCGGGCGAGAGATTGTCCGCGGGGCGACAGGTAACGGGCTCCGCACCCGCTTCAAGCACCCGCTTCTGCAACTCGGCGTTTACCGGGGCCGGCGTCGATCCGTATTCACCACGCAGAACGCCCGCAGTCTCCTTGGCGATGGTCTTGTAGCGCTCCCCGGTGAGTACATTGAGAACCGCCTGGGTGCCGACGATCTGGGACGTGGGCGTCACCAGCGCGATATACCCAAGGTCCTCGCGCACCCGTGGGATCTCGTCCAGCACCTCGTCGAGCCGGTCGCTCGCGCCCTGCTCCCGCAGCTGACTCTCCATATTGGTGAGCATGCCCCCGGGGACCTGCGCCACCAGGATGCGCGAGTCGACTCCCCGCAAAGAGCCCTCGAACTTGGCGTACTTCTTCCGTACGCCGCGGAAGTAGGCCGCGATCTCTTCCAACAGGGGGAGATCCAGACCCGTATCCCGCTCCGTGCCTTCGAACATTGCCACCACCGACTCGGTCGGCGAATGCCCGTAGGTCATGCTCATGGATGAGATGGCGGTGTCGACCATATCGATGCCCGACTCGGCCGCCTTGAGGATGGTGGAGGTGCTGAGCCCGGTGGTGGCGTGACAGTGCAGGGCCATGGGAACCGAGCAGCGCTCCTTCAGACCGCCGACGAGTTCCTCGGCGACGGAGGGCTTGAGCAGCCCAGCCATGTCCTTGATGCAGATGGAGTTACAGCCCATGTCCTCGAGCCGCCGGCCCATGTCCAGCCAGTAGTGGATGTTGTGGACCGGGCTCACGGTGTAGGACATGGTTCCCTGCGCATGCCGCTCCGTGGCGAGGACCGCGCCAACCGCCGCCTGGAGATTGCGCAGGTCGTTCATCGCATCGAAGATGCGGAAGACGTCGATGCCGTTGACCGCGGCGCGTTCCACGAAACGGTTGACGACGTCGTCGGCGTAGTGCCGGTAGCCGAGCAGGTTCTGCCCCCGCAACAGCATCTGTTGGGGGGTGTTGGGCATGGCCGCCTTGAGCTGCCGCAAGCGCTCCCAGGGATCCTCTCCCAGGAACCGGATGCAGGCGTCGAAGGTGGCGCCGCCCCAGGTCTCGAGGGACCAGAAACCCGCCTGATCGAGCTTCGGCGCGATCGGCAGCATGTCCTCGATGCGCATCCGGGTGGCAAGCAGCGACTGATGTGCATCGCGCAGCACCACGTCGGTGATGCGCAGGGGATTAGGCTGTTTCATAAGGCGGGGCCCGAGTTTCGGCGGTTCGTCGTGATTTGTCCGATTCTTCCTAGGATGCAGAGGTCGCCACGACGACCCCGGCACCCGCGGTCAGGTGCGACGCCGGTAGCGGTCGACGGCGGCGGTGATCACGGCGATCAGCTCGGAATCGTCCCGCTCCGCGGCGCCCGGGATCCGAGCGGCGACCGCCAGTCCCGGGTCGGGCGCAAGGCGCATCGCTACCGCCGACATCACCCGCATCACACCGACCAACAGCAACAGGAAGGCGAAGACGATGCCCATGCCGATGGCCATGAGCCTCAGTCCTTCCATCAGCAAGTCCGGTATGTTCATGGCCCGTGGGTTTCTTCGGGAAGCGCCTCGGGGGGCGTTGCGCCCGGTTTCTAAGTGATTGGTCCCGGGGTGTCAAGCCGAGCCGGCGTCGAACGGGTGGCGCTCGACGATCGTCTGGTTGCGGTCGGGCCCGGTGGAGATGATGTCGATGGGCAACCCCGACAGTTCCTCGATCTTGGCCAGATAGCGCCGTGCGTTCTCCGGCAGGGCATCCACCGAGGTGGCGCCGACAGTGGAGCTGTCCCATCCGGGCAGCTCGATGTAACTTGGCCGGCAGCGCGCAAGCGCGTCCGATGACGACGGCGGCGTCTCGAGACGTTCCCCATCGAGCTCGTAGGCCGTACACACCTTGATGGTCTCCATGCCGTCGAGCACATCGAGCTTGGTAATGCAGATTCCGCTCACGCTGTTGATGTTGAAGGAGCGATTCAGGGCAACCATGTCGAGCCAGCCGCAGCGGCGCTTGCGCCCGGTGGTGGCACCGAACTCGTGCCCCCGGGTGCCGAGATGCTCGCCGTCAGCGTCGAACAGCTCGGTCGGGAACGGCCCGGCGCCGACGCGCGTGGTATAGGCCTTGACGATCCCTAAAATATAGTCGAGATCGCGTGGGCCGACACCGCTGCCGCTCGCCGCTCCGCCCGCCGTCGTGGTGGACGAGGTGACGAAGGGATAGGTCCCGTGGTCGATATCCAGCAGTGCCCCCTGTGCACCCTCGAACAGAACGCTTCCACCCTGCCTGCGCAAATCGTGGAGAAGGCCGCTGACGTCCGCCACCAGCGGGCGGATCTCCTCGCACTGGGCCAGCGCCTCGTCGAGCACACGCTGGTAATCGACCGTCTCGGACTCGAAATAGCGGGCCAGCGCGAAATTGTGGTAATCCATGACGACCCGCAGCTTCTCCGTGAAGCCTTCGGCGTCCAGCGCATCGCCCAGGCGCAAGCCGCGCCGCGAGACCTTGTCCTCGTACGCAGGACCGATTCCCCGGCCGGTGGTGCCGATGGCCTCCTTGCCGCGCGCCCTCTCCCGGGCGTGATCGAGGGCCACGTGATACGGCAGGATCATGGGGCAGGCCGGGCTGATGCGCAGGCGCTCACGCGCCGGCACGCCGTTCTGCTCGAGCATGCGAATCTCCTCGAGCAGGGCACCCGGGGAAAGCACGACGCCGTTTCCGATCAGGCACTGCACGTTGTCGCGCAGGATGCCCGAGGGAATGAGATGCAGAATGGTCTGCTTGCCGTCGATCACCAGCGTGTGGCCGGCGTTGTGCCCGCCCTGGAAGCGCACCACGGCCGACGCCCGATCGGTGAGCAGGTCGACGACCTTTCCCTTGCCCTCGTCGCCCCACTGGGTGCCGATAACGACTACATTCTTGCCCATGTTCTCTACCATCCGTCAAAAAAAGCGCGCCACCGGCGCATGTCTAACCCGCCCCGCCGTGCCGGGGCTCTGCGCACTCGTGCAGGCGTCTTTACGCCGGCACGAGCGCCCATGATCCGTCTTTCTGGACCAGCATCTCGGCACAACCCAGCTCCGAAGCTCCGGCGGCCTGTCCGGGAAGCTCCGTCACCACGCGTCGGCCCGCGCGGCGCAAACGCGCGATCGCCTCCTGCAAACCGGCATCCGCCGACCAGGGCGCGAATACCGCGTCGGCCTGCTGGTGTCGGGTTTGGAGCCCCGCGCCGAGACGCAGCAAACCCTTGAGGTCGGTGCTGAACCCGACGGCTGGACGCGCCCGGCCAAACACCCTTCCGATGTCGTCGTAGCGCCCCCCGCGCGCGATCTCCTGACCCCAGCCGGGGACGAAGGCCGCGAACACCACCCCGGTCTTGTAGTGGTAGCCGCGCAGCTCGGCGAGGTCGAAGTGGACCGGCACATCGGGAAGCCAGCGTCGCAGCTCCTCGGCCACGCGGCGAATATAGGCGAGCGCGGCGTGCACACTTGCATCCGCGGACCGCAGAACGGCCTCGGCCCGCGCAAGGGCGTCTTCGCCGTTGAGCTCGGCCAGCGACAGCAGCATGCGCGCCGGCTCTCCCTGCACGCCCTGGCTCGAGATCAAGTCTTCGATCTCAGGCAGGGCCTTTCGCTGCAGCGCCTCGAACAAGGCCATCTCGCCGGTCAAATCCAGACCCGCCTGCCGAGCGAGACCGCGATAGATGCCCACATGCCCGATGTCGAGATACGCGTTCTCAATCCCTGCCAGAGCCAGGGTCAGCATGACCAGGCGGATGATCTCGACGTCGCTTTCCGCACCGGCGTGGCCATAGATCTCGGCGCCGATTTGAAACGGGCTGCGCGTTCCCGCAAAGCCGTCGGAACGCGTGTGCAGGACGGTGCCGAGATAGCAGAGGCGCGTCGGGAGATCTCGGCGCAGATGATGGGCGTCGATCCGGGCGACCTGTGGCGTCATGTCCGCGCGTACGCCCAGCATGCGCCCGCTCTGCTGGTCCGTGAGCTTGAACGTCTGCAGGTCGAGGTCGTGACCCGTGCCGGTCAGCAGCGACTCGAGGAAATCGATGAAGGGGGGAATGACGAGCTCGTACCCCCAGGTCCGGTACAAGTCGAGCAGATCGCGTCTGAGACCCTCCATGACCTGGGCCTGGGGCGGCAGGATCTCCTCGATCCCCGCCGGCAGCAGCCAGCGCTCTTCATGCATGGTCGGCTCTCATTTCACCAGGTACAGGAGTGCGACGCCCGCCGCCATGCTCACGAGGCCGGCGACCCGCAGGGCGGAATCGTCCTGCGCCGCCATCGTCAGGAGTGCTCGGCGCAGCCCGCTGGGGCTGAGGAACGGCCAGATTCCCTCGATCACGAGCATCAGCGCCAAGGCAACCAGTAGGTCAGGCCACATCCGAACATCCGGCGTCGAAGACGCTGCGCCCGAATCGGCGGATTAACCCACCTACCAAGGTTGCGTCGTATCAGGTAATTCCGCCCCCCGCGCGGCCCCGGGCACCGCGCACGAGGCCCGATCAGGGTGCCGTCTTTTCCTTGAAGAAACGGAAGAAGTCGGACTCCGGCTGGAGGACCATCATATCCCCGCCCTGCCCGAACGATGTCCGGTAGGCGTTCAGACTGCGGTAAAAGCTGTAGAAGCCCTCGTCCTGCCCGTACGCGCTGGCATAAATTTCCGCCGCCTTGGCGTCGCCCTCGCCCCGCACCTCCTCGGAGAGCTTGTAGGCGTCGGCGAGAATCACGGTGCGCTGTCGGTCGGCATCGGCCCGGATGCGCTCGGCGGCCTCCCCGCCCTTTGCCCGCAGATCCCGCGCCACCCGTTCGCGTTCGGCGCGCATGCGCTGGTAAACGGACTCGCTGACCTCGGGCGGCAGGTCGATCTTCTTGACCCGCACGTCAACGACCTCGAGACCGAGCTCCGCGGCATTGCTGTCGATGCCTTTGGTCAGCACTTCCATGAGTTCCTGGCGGTCCTCGGACACCACCTCCTGGATGGTGCGCTTGCCGAACTCGTCACGCAGGCTGGTGTTGATGCGCTCGGAAAGCAGCCGCTCCGCGCGCTCCACGTTGCCGCCGGTGGAGCGGTAGAACTGAGCCGGGTTGGCGATGCGCCACTTGGCGTAGTAATCGACGATCACATCCTTCTTCTCGATCGTCAGGAATCGCTGCGGGCGCGCGTCCATGGTGTGGATGCGCTTGTCGAATGTCTTGATGTTGTTGAGCACGGGGATCATGAAGTGCAGCCCGGGCTCGTAGTCGCTGTCGACGATCTCGCCGAGCCGCAGGCGAATCGCGGTCTCCCACTGGTTGACCACGAAGGTGAAGGCATAAACGAGCACGAGCAGGGCAACCACCCCGATGGGTGCGAACATCTTCACTTGGTTCATCAGCGTGTCCTCCGCTCGCGAGCGACTTCGCGTTCAGGCCTGGGGGCCGGCTCTTGCGTCATGCGCGGGGCCGTGGTCTGCTCGCCCGCGGGCTGCGTATCCCCGCTGCGTTGCTTCATGAGTTGATCCAGGGGCAGATACATCAGGCTGTTTCCCTGCGGCACGTCCAGCAGCACCTTGTTGCTGTCTCCCAAGACCTGTTCCATGGTCTCCAGGTAAAGCCGCTCGCGGGTCACCGCCGGTGCCTTCTGGTACTCAGTCAAGATCGCGGTGAAGCGCGAGGTCTCGCCCTCTGCCGCCGCGACCACCCGATCCCGGTAGGCCTTGGCGTCCGCCTCCACGCGCGCCGCCTCGCCGCGGGCCTGGGGCACGATCTCGTTGGCATAGGCCTCTGCCTTGTTCTCGAGGCGCTCCTTGTCCTCGCGCGCCTTGATGGCGTCGTCAAAGGCCTCCTTGACCTCATCTGGCGGCTTTGCGGGTTGCATGTTGATGGAGGTGACTTCCAGCCCCGTCTTGTACTGGTTGATCAGGTCCTGCACCCGCTGCTGGATGGTCGCGGCGATCGCGCCGCGGCCCTCGGTCAGAATGAAATCGAGCTTGCTTCCGCCGATGGTCTTGCGCACGACGGTTTCGGTAACGTCTCGCAGGGTCTTCTCCGGAGCCTGGTCCTGGAACAGGTAATCGGCCGCGTCCTGAATACGGGACTGAACCGTGAGCTCAACGTCGACGATGTTCTCGTCCTGGGTCAGCATCGCCGCGGTATGCGTGAAGGTGGAGATTTCGTCGACGTTGACCTTTTCAACTCTCTCGATCGGCGCGGGAATGTGCCAGTGCGGCCCCGGTTCCGTCATGCCGACGTAGGCGCCGAAGCGCGTCACGACCCCTCGTTCGGCCGGCTCGATGATGTAGATTCCCGAAGCAAGCCAGATCACGAGCAGGATCCCGCCGCCGATGCCGAGGGTCTTGGTGTTGATCCCGCCAAAACCGCCGCCCGGGGCGCCGCCTCCGCCTCCACCTCCGCTTCCATTCCCGGAGTCGTCGCGAGGCGACTTCTTGCCGCCGAACAGGCCGCCAAGTCGCTCCTGGAGCTTGCGCACCACCTCGTCGAGGTCAGGCGGACCTTGGTCTCCTCCTTTACCGCTCCAGGGGTCTTTGTTGCCGCCACCCGGCTCGTTCCAGGCCATAGTTACTCCAAAAAGAAATCGGACCCTTTGGTCGTTGACGTTCGTTTCCGCGCCCAAGCGCAGTCCTTCACCCTGACGATCCTTACCTCGCTCACGGCCTGCCCTTGGCTGCAAGTGGCTCGGGCCCCGGACACTTCCCACCTTCCCGCCGCCGTCAGACTCACCCGTCCAGCTTCCGCTGTTCGGGGGCATGCGACTGCCACTTGGGGAAGCCACGAACGATTCAGCATTTCCCTCGGTTCAGGGACGAGGCGCGCTGATCATGGCCGGAATGGGCGATGATCAACGTCTCCTTAGGTGCCGACGCAAGCCCCGGATCTCAAGATAACCGGCACGCAGGACTCACCGATTCTGCGCCCCCGGCTCGGCTGCCGGTCGCCCATTTTAGGGAGGCGAGCGGCTTTCGGCAACGCAAGCCTGCACGGGCGGGGCTCGGGATGCCTGTCGAACGGCCCGTCGACAACCCGAGAAGAGAGGAGCAGGGGTCGCGTCAGGGGCGCTGCCCACGCGCAATCCCGAGGTATCAGACCCCCCCGCAAGCTAAGCGCTGCGAGACGGCGGGCTCAACCAGTCGGTTCGCGAGTGTCTCGTTGCGGCTGAGGAGGCGCTCGAGCTCAACTCTCGGCACCAACACCTCGAGCTCCCATCCACCCTCGTCCGTGCCACGATCGGACAACACCTGCGCATGCTCGAAGAACCAACCGCGCAGTCCCCCTTCTCCCGCATCCAGGGCGACTCGCCGATGGAGGCGCTCTCCACGAAAATGCTCCGCCACCGCCTCCAGCAGATCGCTCATCCCATCCCCGGTGTGGGCGGAGACCCAGACGCGGCGCACCCGGCCTTGCGCATCACGTTCGACGCGCGGAACCGCGTCCTCGATCAGATCGATCTTGTTGAACACCTGGATCTGGGGAACCCGATCGACCCCGATCTCGGCGAGCACCTCCTCCACGTCAGAGATGCTCCCATCCCGCCGCGCACCGGCGGCGTCCACCACATGGAGCAGGAGGTCCGCGGTGCGCGTCTCCTCCAGGGTGGAGCGGAAGGCCGCTACCAGCTCGTGCGGGAGGTGGCTGATGAAACCCACGGTGTCGGCCAGGATCACCGCACCGCAATCGGGCAGCGCGAGCCGGCGCAGGGTAGGGTCGAGGGTGGCGAAAAGCTGATCGGCCTGGTAGACACCGGCGCGTGTCAGGCGATTGAACAAGGTCGACTTGCCTGCGTTGGTGTAGCCGACCAGAGACACGGTCGGCAGCTCTGCCTTGGCGCGTGCCCGGCGGCCTTGAGACCGCTGGGAGACGATACGCTCGAGGCGCTTGTTGAGCACCGAAATGCGCCGTGCGAGCAGGCGGCGGTCCGACTCGAGCTGGGTTTCGCCCGGCCCGCGCAGTCCAATGCCGCCCTTCTGGCGCTCCAGGTGGGTCCAACCCCGCACCAGGCGCGTGGAGAGATGCCTGAGCTGCGCAAGCTCTACCTGAAGCTTGCCTTCGAACGACCGGGCGCGCTGGGCGAAAATGTCGAGGATCAGCCCCGTGCGATCGACCACTCTGCACTGGAGGTAGCGTTCCAGGTTGCGCTCCTGGGCGGGTGACAGGGCATGGTCGAAGAGGACGAGCTCCGCGCCCTCCGTGTCCACCACCGCCTTGAGCTCATCAGCCTTGCCGGTACCGATGAACAGCCGCGGATCCGGCGCGCTGCGGCTGCCACCGACCGCGGCGACCACCTCCGCGCCGGCCGATTCCGCCAGGCTCCGAAACTCGTCTATATGATCGGGATCCGAGGTTCCGCCCAGATCCAGATTCACGAGCACAGCACGCTCACCCGAGCTCGGTCGCTCAAACACGTCGACTACCGGTGAGACAGATGGGATGCGGCTGAATGATCAAGAAATCGTATCGAGAGCGGTGCGCCCGCAGGCGCACCGCCGGACTCTAGGCGTTACCGGGCTCCATCTGCCCGTCTGGGGCCACGGGCGGTAGCTTCACGTTGCGCGACGGAACAACGGTCGAGATGGCGTGCTTGTAAATCATCTGACTGACGTTGTTCTTCAAAAGAACCACGAACTGGTCGAAGGATTCGATCTGCCCCTGTAGCTTGATTCCGTTCACCAGGAAGATCGATACGGGAATCCGCTCCTTGCGCAGGGCGTTCAGGAACGGATCTTGAAGGCTTTGCCCCTTGGACATGGGTTTTCTCCTTGTTGTAATGCTTCGGGCCTACACAGTGGTCTGATAGCCGGGTTAATGCGCTTTGTCTGACTACGAGGTCGGTATCGCCAGTCCAGCTCCGCATTAGACTAGCACAGGGGTCGGGCTTTCCGCTCGCCACGCAACAGTCGACGCGCCATCAGGTCCAGCGCCCGCCCAATCGGATCGTTACCGTCGAGCAGCCAGTCAGTCCGGTTCTCGGCTCGGAGCCAGGTATATTGGCGTTTCGCGAGTTGTCTTGTCGCGGCGATGCCGCGCTGCACCATCTCGTCAAAAGTATATTCCCCAAGCAGGTATTTCAACATTTGCCGATAACCGACGCAGCGCATCGCCGGCAGCCCGGTGGTGAGATCGCCGCGCGCCCACAGGCCTCGCACCTCGTCCTCGAAACCCAGCTCAAGCATGCGCAGGAAACGCCGCTCGATCCGTTCGTGCAGACTGCCGCGGTTGTCCGGTGCGCGCACCAGCTTCAGAACGCGGTAGGGGAATCGGCGGCCCCCTGCGCCCTCGCGCAACAGCGCGCTCATCGGTCGTCCGGAGAGCTCGTAGACCTCCAGCGCCCGCTGTATGCGTTGGGGATCGTTCGGGTGCACCCGGCGGGCAGTCTCCGGGTCCACGGCGGCCAGGCGTCGGTGCATCCCCGCCCAGCCATCCTTCCGCGCCTCGGCGTCGAGCCGCTCGCGCACCGTCCGGTCGGCAGTCGGGAGCGCCGAGAGCCCTTGTTGCAGGGCGCGAAAATAAAGCATGGTGCCGCCAACCAGCAGCGGGATCCTGCCCGCCGCGCTGATCTGGCCCATCTCGCGCAGGGCGTCCTCGCGAAAACGCGCTGCGGAATAGGATTCGGTTGGATCGCAGATGTCGATCAGTCTGTGCGGAGCCGCGGCGAGCACCTCCGGGGTGGGCTTGGCGGTGCCGATATCCATGCCGCGGTACACCAGGGCTGAATCCACGCTGACGATGTCGCAGGGAAATCGCGCCACCAGTTCTACCGCCAGCTCGGTCTTGCCCGATGCGGTCGGCCCCATCACGAACACGGCTGGCGGAAGGCGCCCTTTCGCGCCCGGATCTTCTCCCTGCGGACCCATCAGCGCCCGCGCAGGAACAGACGATCCAGGTCCTTGGCGGACAGCTTCACCCAGGTCGGGCGACCGTGGTTGCACTGGTCTGCCCGCTCGGTGCGCTCCATCTCGCGCAGCAGCGCGTTCATCTCCTCGCGCGCCAGCTGCCGGTTTGCCCTGACCGCGCCGTGGCAGGCCATGGTCGCGAGCACGCCGTTGATCTGCTCGCGGATGCGGTCGCTGGTTCCGTGCACGGCGATATCCGAGAGCAGATCCCGCAGCAGACGCTCGGCATCCGCGTCTCGCAGCAGCGACGGGATCTCCCGCACCGCCAGGCTGGCGTCGCCCACGCGGTCCACGAGGAGTCCCAGGCGGGCGAACAGGTCGCGGTTGAACTCGGCAAGATCCGCCTCCCGGGCGCTGGTTTGGACCACCACCGGCACGAGCAGCGGCTGGCTGCGGATGCCGCCGTTCTCCCAGGCCGCCTTCAGGCGCTCGTACCCGATGCGCTCGTGGGCCGCGTGCATGTCTACGATCACCAGGCCGTCCCGGCTCTCCGCAAGCACGTAAACCCCGTGCAACTGCGCGACCGCGTAGCCGAGAGGAGGCACCTCGTCCGAGCCCCCGGGCTCCTTCTCGCCCGTCGGCACCGAACCCGGCGCCTGGGCCGCGAAGCTGAAACCGTAGCGCCCCCGGCGGTCGGCGACACCCAGCGGCATGGGATGCTGGCGCGGAAAAGGGATCTCGCGCCGATCGTGCTGTTCGGCAATGGGGGATTCGAGTGGGGCTGTCGGTGCGGACGCCGGCGACCCTCCGGCAGCACCCTCCGCCAGGCGCCGGTGCAGCGCGCGGAAGATGAAGTCGTGCACCTGCCTGCCCTCCCTGAATCGTACCTCCAGCTTGGCGGGATGGACGTTCACATCCACCAGCACGTGCGGCAGCTCCAGGTACAACAGATAGGCTGGATGACGCCCATGATGCAGCACGTCCTGGTAAGCCTGGCGGACCGCGTGCGTCACCAGCTTGTCGCGCACCATGCGGCCGTTGACGTAGAAGTGTTGGAGGTCCGCCTGGCCGCGGGAAAATCCGGGGCTTGCCACCCAACCGCTGAGGTGCAGTCCGACCGCCTCCTCCCGCACCGCCAGGGCATGCTCCAGAAAGCCGCCGCCGACCAAGTCGGTCAGGCGCCGTTCCAACAGCTCCTGCTCGCCGCCCGCCGCGGGGAGGTCGAACAGGACCCGCCCGTTGTGGCTCAATCGGAAGCGGACCCCTTGCCGCGCCAGGGCGATGCGCCGCACCACCTGCTCGACGTGGGAAAGCTCGGTCTTGTCGGTGCGCAGGAACTTGCGTCGGGCCGGCGTGTTGTAGAAGAGGTCGCGCACCTCCACCGTGGTGCCGGGCGGATGGGCGGCGGGCGCGGGCTCGGCGGGCTGATCGCTGCCGTCGCTGCGAATGGACCAGGCCCGCTCTGCGTGCGCGAGCCGCGAGGTCAGGCGGAGCCGTGAAACGGAGGCGATGCTGGGCAAGGCCTCGCCGCGGAAGCCGAGCGTCGCGACGGCCTCCAGGTCGGCGAGGTCGCCGATCTTGCTGGTGGCGTGGCGCGAAAGGGCAAGCCCGAGCTCGTCCCTTGAGATGCCCGCGCCGTTGTCGCGGATGCGTATGAGCTTTACGCCGCCCTGCTCGATGTCGATTTCGACCCGGTCGGCGCCCGCATCGAGACTGTTCTCGACCAGCTCCTTGACCACCGAGGCCGGACGCTCGACCACCTCTCCCGCGGCGATTTGATTGACGAGTTGGGTGGGTAGCAGCCGGATGGGACGAGTCATCCGCCGATGGAAGCAAAAAGCCCGCGCCGGCGCAAGGCCGCTTCGGGCGCTCAGCTCTCCGGGATGGTCAGCACCTGACCGATGCGGATCTGATCGCCCTCGATGCTGTTGACCGTTCGCAGGGAGCTCAGGCTGACCCGGTATTGGCGCGCGATCTCGCTCAGGGTGTCGCCATTGCCGATGACGTGCTTGCGCTCCCCTCCGCCCGCGGCCGCCAGCAATGTGCCGGGTGGCGGGTAGGCCTCGAAATAGGCCTTGATCCCGCCGAGGATCGCCTTTGCCATCTGGTACTGATGGTCTGCGCTGCGCAGGCGCTTCTCCTCGTCCGGGTTGGAGATGAAGGCGGTCTCGACCAGCATGGACGGGATGTCCGGGGCCTTCAGGACCACGAACCCAGCCTTCTGCACCCGGTTCTTGTGGACCTTGCCCACCTTGTTGAGACTGGCGAGGACCTTGTTCGCGGCCAGGCCGCTGTGCTCGAGCGTGGCGTTCTGGGTCATATCCAGCAGCACCGTGACCAGATCGCTGTTCTCGGCCACATCGATGCCCCCGATGAGATCGGCGCTGTTCTCCTTGTCGGCCAGCCACTTCGCGGCCTCGCTGCTGGCGCCGCGGTGGGATAAGGTGTAGACGGAGGAGCCGCGGACCCGCGGGTCGTTGAAGGCATCCGCGTGAATCGAGACGAACAAGTCCGCCTGATGCTTGCGCGCCAGCGCGGTCCGCTTGCGCAGGCTGACGAAGTAGTCGCCATCGCGGATCAGCACCGGGCGCATGCCGCGCTCTTTCTTGATCAGCTGCGACAGCTTGCGGGCGATGGCCATGGTGATCTGCTTCTCCCGCGTGCCCGCCGCCCCGATGGCGCCGGGGTCCTCTCCGCCGTGCCCGGCGTCGATTGCGATCACCACCTCCCTCGCCTTCTTCGGCGCCGTGCGCACGGAAAGGTGCTCGCCCTTTCCGGTTGCCGCCACAGCGGCCGCCTCTTTCGGCGTCAGATCCACCACCAGCCGGTGGCCGAACTGGTCGTTGGGCTCGAGCACGAAACTCTTGGCCCGCACCGGTTGCTTGAGGTCGAGCACCAGACGCAGGTCGTCGCCTGCGCGGATGCCGCTGCGCACGCCGCTGAGCAGGGGTTCGTCGGCCTCGACCACGGGGAGCTTGGCGGTCAGGCGTGCATCAGGGATGTCTACGACCAAACGGTCAGGATTTTCGAGGGAGAAGACCTTGTGCGTCACGGCGGCAGCCGTATCGACCACCAGCTGCGTGTGGTCGGGCGCCGTCCAGATGCGAGCGTTGCGCACATCGACCTGTTGCGCGGACAGGGATGAAGAGACCAGGATCAGAAATGTCGCGATGATGGTTCTCATGGCTGGGCCGCGACCAGGCGTCTCACTCGGGAAAGTTGCGTAAAAAGATAGCACCTGAGAGAAAATCTTTCCAATAAAAAACTGAGAATTAGGTCGGTTTTTTAAACCTTTGCACTGATCTTGTTGTGTAAATGAGACGATCCCGCGAGCCCGTCTCCTCAGAAACGCCGCTCCCTGTCCACCCACAGCCAGGCCGCGAGCCAACCGAGCCCTGCCGCGGCCGCCGAGAACCCGAAGGTGACCGCGGCGCCCGCGCTGGTCCACAGGACGCCGCTCGCGAGGCTGCCCGCCGCCCCGCCGGCGCCGAAGCTCAAGCTGCTGTACAGGGCCTGACCGCGTCCCTGCGTCCGACCGGTAAAGTAGTGATGAACCAGGTGGATGGCCGAGGCGTGAAACGCGCCGAAGGTCGCGGCGTGCAACGCCTGGGCCACGATCTGCACCCAGAGGATGTCGACGAAGTTCCCGATCAGCAGCCAGCGCGCCGAGGCCAGGGCCAGACTGGCGAGCAGGACCCCGCGCGCGCCGAAACGCTCCAGAAACCAATGCATCCGCAGGAAGAGTGCCACCTCCATCATCACCCCCCAGGCCCAGAGGGCGCCGACCTGGGCGCTCGAGTAGCCGGCCTCCGTCAGATGGATGGAGTAGAAGGCGTAGTAGGAGCCGTGGCTCATCTGCATCAGAAAGCAGCTCGCGAGATAGGCCGCGATCTCGGGGCGCCGGATCTGGCTGAATACGGATGCGGAGGACTGGTCCCCGTGAGGCCGCGTGACGTCTGGGACCACCAGGCTGCTGAGCCAGATGCCGACGAAAATCGCCAGCACCACCTGGGGCACCACCGAGGTCCCGCTGCGTTCGATGAACTCACCGAGGGCGAGCACCGCCAGGATGAACCCGACGGAACCCCATAGCCGTATGGTGGCGTACCGGCGGATGCGGCTGCCGAGATGATTGAAGGTGATCACCTCCATCTGCGGCAGCGATGCGTTCCAGAAGAAGCTGAACAGGACCATCACCAGGGCCATGCCCCAGAAGCCCTCGGCGAAGAAGATCCCGGCGAAGATCAGGAAAGACAGCAGGGATGCAAGCCTGACGATGGGCATGCGCGAGTCCACGTGGTCGCCGATCCAGCCCCAGACATTGGGCGCGACGATCTTGGTGCCCATGAGTATCGCCATGAGCTGTCCGATGGCGACCGGGGAGAAGCCCCGATCCTGCAGATACAGGCCCCAGAACGGGACCAGCGCACCGAGCGCGGCGAAGTAGAAGAAGTAGAAGCCGGACAGACGCCAATAAGGCATGAAACAGCGCGGATGTGGTGGTGCTGAAGTAACCCGTCAGAGCCCGAACCCACGCGCGCTCTTGGGGGGCGCGCCGAGCCGCTAATCGCCCAGTGGCGGGACGCGAGGCGTGCCGGGCCGAACCTCCGCGTTCTGGCCGCGATGGCGCAGCCAATGGTCCATCAGCACCATCGCGAGCATGGCCTCGGCGATCGGGGTGGCGCGGATTCCGACACAGGGGTCGTGGCGCCCGGTGGTTACGATCTCCGTCGGCCTTCCCTCCGCGTCGATTGTCCTGCCGGGGAGCCGGATGCTGGAGGTCGGCTTGAGCGCGATGCGGGCGACGATGTCCTGGCCGCTGGAGATGCCGCCCAGCACGCCGCCCGCATTGTTCCCAAGGAAGCCGGTTGGCGACATCTCGTCGCGGTGCTCGCTGCCCTTCTGCTCGACGCAGGCGAAGCCGGCACCGATCTCGACCCCCTTGACCGCGTTGATGCTCATCAGCGCATGCGCGATGTCCGCATCCAGACGGTCGAAGATCGGCTCCCCCAGCCCCGGCGGGACCCCCTCGGCAACCACCGTGACCTCCGCCCCGATCGAGTCCCCGGACTTGCGCAGGGCGTCCATGTAGTCCTCCATTTCAGGCACCGCCTCCGCGTCCGGGCAGAAGAAGGGGTTCTGCTCGACCTCGTCCCAGTCAAACCCGCGCGGGCGGATCGGCCCGAGCCGGGACAGGTAGCCGCGAATCCGGATGCCGGCCCTGTCGCTAAGATACTTCTTGGCGATGCCTCCGGCAGCCACTCGAATGGCCGTCTCACGCGCCGAGGAGCGCCCTCCGCCGCGGTAGTCCCGAAACCCGTACTTCATGGTGTACGTATAGTCCGCGTGACCGGGTCGGAACTTGGCGGCGATCTCCGCATAGTCCTTGGAGCGCTGGTCCTCGTTGTGGATCAGCAGCCCGATGGGGGTGCCCGTGGTCACGCCCTCGAACACCCCGGAGAGGATCTGGACGCGGTCCGACTCGCGCCGCTGGGTGGTGTGGCGGGACTTGCCGGGGCGCCGACGGTCGAGATCCCGCTGCAGGTCCTGCTCGCTGAGGGCGAGACCCGGCGGGCATCCGTCCACGATGCCGCCGATGGCGGGACCGTGGCTCTCGCCGAAGGTAGTGGTGACGAAGAGCTTGCCGAAGCTGTTGCCGGACATCGCTTTCCCGCTTCACTGTTCAGAAAGGGGCGACGGCCGGGCGGGAACACCCGGCCGCAATCGGGGCTCCACGCCCTTCGCCACGGCCTCAGTTCGTCGGCGGCGGCACCGTATCGGCGCTGTTCAGCCAGGCGTTGCCCTTGGCGAGCACATCGCGGCTCAGTGTGCTGGTCGCTTGGTGGATCTTGACGCCGTTGATGATGTAGGCGTAGCGCGCAACCAGATAGTCGAACTCGGCCTGGAACAGGTTCCGCTGCGCGTTGAGCACGTCCACCTGGGTACGGGTGCCGACGTCCAGCCCCGCCTGCGTCGACTCGAGCGCGCTGCGGGCGGAAACGATAGCCGCCTGGCGCGCCTGCACGTCGCTGATACTGGAGAGGATACCGCGGAAGGCGTCTTTGACGTTATTGATTACCAGGCGGCGGGTCTGGTCGAGCCGGTCCTGCGCGGCCCGGTAGTCATAGCCGGCCTGCCGGGTACGGGAGGTGACCAAGCCGCCCTGGTAGATGGGAATGTTCACGTTCAGGCTGACGAAGGCGGTGTCGCGATCGGTCCCGAATTCGGCCTCGCTGCGGAAAACGTCGTAGCCGGCCTGCAGGTCGAGAGTGGGCAGGTGACCGGCGCGCTCGATGTCTATGCTTTTTTCGGCGCTCTGGGCCTGCTCCTGAGCGGCGATGATGCCGTAATTGTTTTTCAGGGCAGTCTCTGCCCACTGGTCGATGTCGTTGGGCTGCGGCGGCGTAAGGGGTAGCTTGTCCCCGAGGCGCGCCAGCGGAACGCTGATCGGGCCCACGATCCGGCGCAGGGCCTCCCAGGCATTGTTCAGCGCAACCTTGGCGCTGATCACGTCCGCACGGGAGCGGTCGTAGGCCGCCTGGCTTTCGTTGACGTCGGTGATGGCGACCAGCCCGACCTCGAAACGCTGATTGGACTGCTCGAGCTGGCGCTCGTTGGCGAGCTGCAGCGACTCCTGGACCCGCACCAGGTCGGAGGCGCGCAGCACGGCGAAATAGGCCTCGGTGGTGCGCACCATGAGCTCGATCTGTGCATCCCGGTACCGCGCCTCCGCGGCCGCAATCGTATCGTTGGTCTGGTCGAGCCTGATCCAGTCGCCGCGGTTGTAGATCGACTGCGAGACCGCCGCGGTGAGGCCCCGGCTGCTGTACGTGTCGCTGCGCCGAATGGTGGAGTTGGTCAGTGCGCTGCGCCCTTTGGTGTCGTCGTTCTGGTAGGTCAGATCGCCGGTCACCCCGAAGCTCGGGAGCAGCAGGGAACGCGCCTGGGGTTTGACCTCGCGGGTCGCGTACAGGATCTGCTCCTGCTCGCGCAGGACGGGGTCGCTCTGCACCGCGAGATCGTAGATCTGGATCAGGTCCTCCCCCACGCCGGCGCCGGCGTAACCGGCGGCGATGACGGCGAAGATTCCGAGTAGTCGTGTGCGCATTTGAAATGGCCCCGCCGTGACGGCATCTGGGTGGAGTCGGATGAATGGGACCGGGCGATTATAGGCGAGCGGGTTTTGGATTCTCAACGACGGCCGCGGAGCGAACTTGCTCAAGCAGTCTTGGGTTCGGACAGCGTGGCCGATGGTTGGGGACGGAAACGCATGTTTCCGGTGAGGAAGAGAGCAATTCCGTTGCCGGACGTCGCCCCTTGTACGCTTAGCCCTTCCGCCTTGCGCCGTAGACCGCAATCACCATGACGACAGTTGCCTCGAAGCCACTTCTCGGCGATGCGGAGTACGCGCCACCTGCGCCGCGGCAACTCGCGGCAGGCGAGGCGCCACAACTGCGCGAGACGCCCTACGACTGGCACGATCTGGCGCGAATGGTCCTCCAGCACCGGCGCGAGTTCGTGCTGGCGAACGTCATCGCCATCCTTGGGGCGCTGGTCAGCGTGCCGGTGCCGCTTCTGATTCCCCTGCTGGTCGACGAGGTGCTGCTGGGCAAGCCCGGGGCGGCCGTCGCGGCCATGAATCAGGTATTCCCGGAAGCCTGGCACGGACCTGTGCTCTACATCCTGGCGATCCTGATGCTCACGCTGGTGCTGCGCATGCTGAGCCTCGCGCTCGCCGTGTGGCAGACGCGCCAGTTCACCGCCGTATCCAAGGACGTCATCTTCCGCATCCGCCGCGACCTGCTGACGCGCCTGCAGCGGGTCTCCATGGCGGAGTACGAGACCCTGGGAAGCGGCAAGGTGGCCTCGCACCTGGTGACGGACCTCGACGCGGTCGACCAGTTCGTGGGCAGCGCCACGGCCAAGTTCCTGGTAGCGGTGCTGTCGATCCTGGGCACCGCGATCGTGCTGCTGTGGATGCACTGGCAGCTCGCGCTCTTCATCCTGTTCCTGAACCCGCTGGTGATCTACGTGACCACGGTGTTCGGGCGCCGCGTCAAGGAGCTCAAGCGGCGCGAGAACGCGGCCTACGAGGTCTTTCAGGACTCCCTCGCCGAGACCCTGAACGCCATCCAGCAGATCCGCGCCAGCAACCGCGAGCGCCACTACCTCCGGCGCATCGTCGGCAAGGCCGACGAGATCCGCGCCTACTCCACCGCCTACACCTGGAAGAGCGACGCCGGCAATCGGCTCTCCTTCGCCGTCTTCCTGTTCGGCTTCGATGTCTTCCGCGCGGTGAGCATGCTGATGGTGCTGTTCTCGGACCTCACCATCGGCCAGATGCTGGCGGTGTTCGCCTACCTCTGGTTCATGATGGGGCCGGTGCAGGAGGTTCTCGGCATCCAGTACGCCTACCACGGCGCCACGGCGGCGCTCAACCGCATCAACCGGCTGTTGACGATGCACCTGGAGCCCGCCTATCCCCACCGGGAAAACCCGTTTGTTCACAAGCGCACGGTGTCCGTAGAGCTCAGGGACGTGCGCTTCGCCTACGGCGACGGGCCGCCGGTGCTCGACGGGGTGTCCCTGCGCATCGAGCCGGGCGAGAAGGTGGCCTTCGTCGGCGCGAGCGGGGGCGGCAAGACTACCCTGGTGCAGATCCTGATCGGCCTCTATCCCGCCAGCTCGGGCAGCATCCTCTACGACGGGGTCCCGGTAGAAGAGATCGGCATGGAGGTGGTGCGCGACAACGTGGCCACGGTGCTCCAGCACCCGGCCCTGTTCAACGACACGGTGCGCATGAACCTGACCCTGGGGCGGGAGGTCACGGACGCCGAGCTGTGGCGCGCGCTGGAGGTGGCGCAGCTCGCGGACGTCGTGCGCGAGCTCGACCAGGGGCTCGACACCATGGTCGGGCGCGGCGGGATCCGGCTCTCCGGCGGCCAGCGCCAGCGTCTGGCCGTGGCGCGCATGGTGCTCTCGGACCCGCGGGTCGTGATCCTGGACGAGGCAACCTCGGCGCTGGATACCGAGACCGAGGGCCGCCTGCACCGGGCGCTCGCGGAGTTCCTCGCCGGGCGTACCACCATCATCATCGCCCACCGTTTGAGCGCCGTGCGCCAGGCGGACCGGGTGCTGGTGTTCGAGGACGGGCGCGTCGTCGAGCAGGGCCGCCACGAGGAGCTGATCGACAACGCGGGGCTGTACGCCGCCCTCTACGGCCGCCAGACACCCTAGCCGCACTCGTTCGATGGGCCGCATACGCGAGAGCGCATTCCGTCCCGCCTGGTGGGCCCGCGGTCCACACCTGCAGACCCTTTGGCCGAGCCTGTTCCGACGCAGACCCGCGCTGCGCCTCGCGCATGAGCGTCTGGAGCTCGAAGACGGGGACTTTCTCGACCTGGCGATCGGGGACGGCGAGGGTCCGACCGTGCTGGTGGTCCACGGGCTGGAGGGGGACCTGCAGTCGCACTACGCCGGAAACCTGGTCAAGGCCCTGCGGGAGGCGGGTTTCAGGCCGGTCTTCCTGTACCTGCGCGGACGCAGCGGGGAGCCGAACCGGCTGCCCCGCAGCTACCACTCCGGGGCCAGCGACGACCTGGCCGCCGCGTTGAGGTACCTGGCCGACGGCCCGCGGGGGCCGGCATTGGCGGCGGTGGGTTTCTCCCTCGGCGGCAACATGCTGCTCAAGTACCTGGGGGAGCGGCCCCATCCGCTGGTCGAGACCGCCGTCGCGGTTTCCGTGCCCTTCGTCCTGCGCGACGCCATGCTGCGGCTGAATACCGGCGCCTCACGGATCTACCAGCGACACCTGATCGACCGGCTCAAGACCACCTACCGGGCCAAGTTCGCCCAGCTCCCCTCCCCGCTCGACGTGGATCTCGACCGGATTCGCGACTTCTTCGACTACGACGACCGCATCACCGCGCCGCTGAACGGCTTCGCCGGTGCCGAGGACTACTACGCACGCTGCAGCTGCCGCCCCTTCCTGCCGCGCATCGCGACACCCACGCTGATTCTCCATGCCGCCGACGACCCCTTCATGTTCCCGCACACGGTGCCGCGGGAGGACGAGCTCGGATCCGGCGTGACCCTGGAGCTCGCGCGGCGCGGCGGGCACGTCGGCTTCGTCGCGGGCACCCTTCCCTGGCGCCCGGAATATTGGTTGGAATCGCGGATCGTCGACTACCTGGTCGGTGCAGTGAACTCCAATCAGGGCAAGGGCGCGGTGGACAAATAGCCGGTGACGCCGTCCATGAACATCTGCACCGCCATCATGATCAGCAGCATTCCGGTCAGGCGTACCAATGCACGCAGGGTGCGTCGGCCGAGCATCTCCATCAGCAGACCGGACCCGAGCAGGATCGCCGCGCTCAACGCCCAGGCGACGGTGACCGCACCCCACCAGGTCCAGATGGCACCCGGCTCCCGGCTCACCAGGAGCAGGATGGCCGCTACCGCCGACGGGCCGGCGATCATCGGCACCGCCAGCGGCACGACGAAGGGCTCCTCCTCCGCCTCTTCCGCCTTGGGCATGCCCCCCAACTCGGGAAACACCATGCGGATGGCGATCACGAACAGCACCACGCCGCCGGCGATGCCGAGCGCGGGCTGCTTCAGCCCCAGGTAACCAAGGATCGCCTCGCCAGCCACCAGGAACCCGATCAGGACGCCGTAGGCGACCAGCATCTCGCG
>CAYNBI010000062.1:0-22766 GCA_964395315.1 uncultured Chromatiaceae bacterium
GTGGCGCTTGGGTTGACCCTGGCGGGCATCCTCGGGGCGGTGCTGCGCCGCGTGCCAGGTGCGGCCGTCGTGCTGCTCGCCCTGGGGGTTTCTGGCGCGCCGACGCCCTCCGTCGCCGAGGGGTTTCCCTCTCCGCAACTGCTGGAGGAGCTCAAGGCGCGGCTGCTCGAGCCGCCGGATTGCCTGCCCAGCTGTGCCGAAATTCCGTTGATGGTGATCGAGACCGAGGGCGGTCGGTTGCGCCTCGCGCTCACGGTCGACGCCCAGGAAGCGGTCGCCCTGCCGGTTCCGGGCAGCGCCAGCGGCTGGGTGCCCGCTCACCTGACGCTGGACGGCACGCCGCTGGACGGCCTGCGCCGGGAGGGCGACGGAGGCTTTTCGACGGTGATCCCAGCGGGCAGGCATCAGCTGCTGCTCTCCGGGCCTCTGCCGTCGCGGGCCGAGATCGAGCTCCCGCTGCCATTGCGCCCTCGGCAGGTCGAGGTCCATCCCGGCGACTGGCGGGTGGAGGGCATAGAGGCCGGAGGCCGTGTCGGGTCGCAGGTGCGACTGGTGCGCCCGCGTCGGGAGATCGCGTCCGCCGACGAGCTGGCGCCGGCGGAGGTCCCACCCCTACTGCATGTCGTGCGCAACCTCTACCTGGGGGTGGGCTGGCGGGTGGAGACGGAGATCGTGCGGCAGTCGCCTCCCGCCTTTCCCGTGTTGCTGGAGGTGCCGCTGATCCCCGGCGAGCGGGTCATGAGCGAAGGCGTTCAGGTTCGCGATGGCCGTGTCAGGGTGAGCCTTCCCCCTGGCAGCAACAGGGCAGGCTGGAGTTCCATGCTCGCGCCCGTGGATACGCTGGCGCTGCGTGCGGTGGAGGACAACCGCCTCGGCGAGGAGTGGCGGCTGGAGCTGAGCACCCTGTGGCACCTGGAGGCCGAGGGTATACCGCCGGTGCACCACCTCGGACGCTTGGATCGCTGGCTGCCGACCTGGCGTCCCTGGCCGGGCGAGGAGGTGCGTCTTCGTTTCTCCCGACCGGCGGGCGTCCCGGGGCCGACCCTGACCCTGGACGAGAGCGGCTATCGCCTCGTCCCCGGACCCAGGACGACGCAGAGCACGCTGGATTTGCGTTTGCGCAGCAGCCAGGGAGGCAGGCATGAGCTGCTGTTGCCGGAAGGGAGCCGGCTGGAACGGGTGCGCATCGACGGCGAGGATCGGCCCCTGCGGCCGGAGGGCAACAAGGTCACCCTGCCGCTGGTCCCCGGCGAGCAGCGCTGGGAGATCCAGTGGGCGCAGCCCGAGCCTCTCGCTGTCTACTACGCGCCGCCGGTCCCGAACGTGGGACTCGAGGGTGTGAACGCTACCGTGCGCGTCGAGCCTCCGCCGGACCGCTGGGTGCTGCTGGCGGGCGGTCCAGAGGTCGGGCCGGCGGTCTTGTTCTGGGGGGTGGTCGTGGTTCTGATCCCGCTGGCGATTGGGCTTGGCCGCAGCGCGATCACGCCGCTCAAGGGGCGAGATTGGCTGCTGCTCGGCCTCGGCCTCAGTCAGGGCGGGGTGTGGATCGGCGTGCTGGTGGCCGGCTGCCTTTTCGCCCTGGGTCTGCGCGCCCGCCTGGAACGGGACCTGCCGCCCTGGCGCTTCAACCTGATGCAGACGGGGCTGGCGCTGCTCGCCCTGGCGGCCTTGTATGCCCTGGTCGCCGCCGTGCACCAGGGCCTGCTTGGACTGCCGGAGATGCAGATCGCCGGCAACGGCTCGTCGTCGGCGCTGCTCCAGTGGTATCAGGACCGAAGCCAGCCCGAGTTGCCGCGGGTGTGGGTCGTCTCCGTCCCGCTTCTCGTGTATCGGGTGCTCATGCTGGCATGGGCATTGTGGCTAGCCGTGCGGCTGCTCGCCTGGCTGCGCTGGGGCTGGGGTGCCCTGTCCGAGCCGGTGCTGTGGCGCGAGACGGGCTTCAGCCTGCCGCGGCGATCGGGGAAGGCGTCCAGGGGCGGGGCGGCATAGCCTTCGCGCTTCATTCCATCGGTCCGCGGTCGAATCGGAGGCGGTAGCCTGCCGCGCGCAGGGCCGTGGTCAGCTCGTCCAGGTGCTCCGGACCCCGGGTTTGAAGCACAAACTGGAGCTCCGTGTTCTGCACCGGCAGCTCGGTGAAGATGCGCTGGTGCAGCACCTGAACGATGTTGGCCCCGGCGTCTCCCACCAGGGTCGCGGCCTTCGCCAACTCGCCGGGCAGGTCGCGGATCTCCAGGGTCAGGCGCACCAGACGGCCGCTGCGCACCAGACCGCGCTGGATGATCGAGGAGAGTACCGGCAGGTCGATGTTGCCGCCGGAGACTACCAGCCCCACCCGCCGTCCTGCGAACTGCTCCCGGTAGCGGATCAGCGCTGCCAGGGGCACTGCGCCCGCGCCCTCCGCGACCGTTTTCTCCACCTCCAGCAGCAATAGGACCGAGGCCTCGATGTCCGCCTCGTCCACCAGCAGGATGCGGTCGACCAGACGGCGAATCACCGCCAGGGTATGGGTCCCCGGGCGCTTGACCGCGATGCCATCGGCGATAGTGTAAGGACCGAAGTCGGGCGTCTGTCCCTCCAACGCCCGCAGCATTGCCGGGAATCGCTCGCTCTCGACGCCGATGACCTCGATGTCCGGACGCAGTCCCTTGGCCGCGATGGCGATTCCCGAGATCAGCCCGCCGCCGCCGACCGGCACCAGCAGTATCTCCAGCGCCGGATCGGCCGTCAGCATCTCCAGGCCGACGGTGCCCTGACCGGCGATCACCTCGGGGTCGTCATAGGGGTGCACGAACACCAGGCCGCGGTCGGCGGCGATCTCCTCGGCACGCTCTCCGGCCTCGGCGACGCCCTCACCATGCAGCACCACCTCGGCACCGTAGGCGCGGGTGTGGCCGACCTTGACGTTGGGGGTGAAGCGCGGCATCACGATCACCGCCGGTATGCCGAGATTGCGGGCATGGTAGGCGACGGCCTGCGCGTGGTTGCCGGCGGACATGGCGATAACGCCGCGGGCTCGCTCCTCGTGGGTAAGGGCGTTGAGCTTGATGAAGGCGCCGCGGTCCTTGAAGGAACCGGTGAACTGCAGGTTCTCCAGCTTCAGGGTGACCCGCGCGCCGGTGATGGCGGACAGGGTCGCCGAATGGACGCAAGGGGTGTCCGCGACCTGCCCACGGAGAATGTCGGCGGCGCGCCTGACGGAGTCCAGTGTGACGGTGTCCGGCTGGGGATCGCTGTCGCTCGGCATGGGTTGGCCGCGGATCTTGTCTTGTCCTGATGACCCCAAGCTTAGCCTGGACGCCGCACCCTGGGCCGCTTCGATCGCCGGCCCCCGCCCTCAGGCGCGGACGAGCAGCCGCTCCAGCACGCGTTGGTAGATGGCGGAGAGGGTGTCGAGCTCATCCACGCCGACGCATTCGTCGATCTGGTGGATGGTGGCGTTCACCGGCCCGAGCTCCAGCACCTGTGCTCCGGTGGGGGCAATGAAGCGTCCGTCGGAGGTGCCGCCCGCGGTGGACAGCTCGGGATCGCAGCCAATTATGTCCCGCACCGCGTCGCAGGCGGCGCCGATCAGGGCTCCGGCGGGTGTCAGAAAGGGCACTCCGGACAGGCGCCAGTCGATCTCGTAGTCGACTCTGCACTGGTCCAGGATGGCGTGTACGCGCCGCTTGATGGTCGCGGCGTCCAGCTCGGTCGAGAAGCGCAGGTTGAACTGGGCGGTGAGGGTGCCCGGAATCACATTGTCCGCACCGGTGCCCATGTTGAGGTTGGCGATCTGAAAGCTCGTGGGCGGGAAGAAGGCGTTGCCCTGGTCCCATTCCTCCGCCACCAAAGCGGCCAGGGCCGGCGCGACGGCGTGAAACGGGTTCTTGGCCCGCTGAGGGTAAGCCACGTGGCCCTGCTTGCCGTGCACGGTGAGCCATCCGTTGATGCTGCCGCGGCGCCCGTTCTTGATCGTGTCTCCCAAACGGTCTTGGCTGGAGGGCTCTCCGACCAGGCACCAGTCGATCTTTTCCCCCCGCCGTTCCAGGACATCGACCACCCTGAGGGTGCCGTCGCGCGCCGGCCCCTCCTCGTCACTGGTGACGAGGAAGGCGATGGATCCCGGGTGCCGGGGGTGGGCGGCGACGAAGGCCTCGACAGCGGTGATCATGGCGGCGAGCGATCCCTTCATGTCGCTCGCCCCTCGGCCATAGAGCAGTCCGTCTCGGATCTCGGGCTCGAAGGGAGGTGAGGTCCATTTCTCGAGCGGTCCGGGAGGAACCACGTCCGTGTGGCCCGCGAAGCAGAACAGTGGCGCGGCATCTCCGCGCCGCGCCCAGAAATTGGTCACCTCTCCGAATGGCAGGGGCTCGATCCGGAAGCCATGGGGGGCGAGGCGCTCGGCCATCAGGTCCTGACAGCCCGCGTCCTCGGGGGTCACGGAGGGGAGGCGGATGAGCTCACGTGCGAGATCGAGCGTCGCGGACATCAGCCGAAGATCTCCGCGTAGCGCTCGGCGGAGAAACCGACGTGACGCGCGCTGCCGGTGTCGAGCACTGGCCGCCGGATGATGGACGGCGTCTCGAGCATGGTTCGAACCGCGCGCTCCGTGTCCATGTTTGCGCGCGCTTCCTCCGGCAGTCTGCGCCACATCATGCCGCGACGGTTGAGCAGGTTCTCCCAGCCAAGCTCCGCGACCCAGGCGCGCAACAGCCCCTCGTCGATGCCCTGCTTCTTGTAGTCGTGGAACGCGTAGTCGACGCTGTTCCCATCCAGCCAGGCGCGGGCCTTCTTCATGGTGTCGCAGTTTCGGATGCCGTAGAGGGTGACCATCGTAGGCCTCGGTTCTCGGTGGCGTTGGTGTGCTGGCGCTCCCGGTCGCGCCTTCAGATGTCGCGCAGCAGCTCGTTGATGCCGACTTTGCTGCGGGTGCGCTCGTCCACCTGCTTGATGATGACCGCGCAGTAGAGGCTGTAGCCGCCATCCTTGGACGGCAAGCTGCCAGGCACCACTACGGCGCCGGCCGGGACACGCCCGTAAGTGACCTCTCCACTCTCGCGGTTGAAGATCTTGGTGCTCTGGCCGATGTAAACGCCCATGGAGATGACGGCGCCTTCCTCTACGATGACGCCCTCGACGATCTCCGAGCGGGCGCCGATGAAGCAGTTGTCCTCGATGATCGTGGGTGCGGCCTGCACAGGCTCCAGCACACCGCCGATGCCCACACCGCCCGAGAGGTGCACGTTCTTGCCGATCTGGGCGCAGGAGCCGACCGTGGCCCAGGTGTCGACCATGGTGCCCGAGTCCACGTAGGCGCCGATGTTGACGTAGGAGGGCATGAGCACGCAGCTGGGGGCGATGTAGGACCCGCGTCGGGCGGTGGCCGGCGGCACCACGCGTACGCCGCCGTCACGGAAGTCGCGGGAGTTGTAGTCCTGGTACTTGGAGGCGACCTTGTCGTAGTAGTTGGTGAAGCCGCCCTTGATGAACCAGTTGTCCTCGATGCGGAAGGACAGCAGCACCGCCTTTTTTACCCAGTCGTTTACCGTCCAGGCGCCGTTGTGCTTCTCGGCGACCCGCAGCTCACCGCGATCGAGGCGGTCGATGGTGTCCATCACTGCGTCCCGGACCAGGGTTTCGACGCTGCGCGGGGTAATCTCGGCCCGCCGCTCGAAGGCCTCTTGGATGATGTGCTGGTTGTCGCTCATGGCATGCTCCGAGGTTTCTCGTGTCTGGTATTACAGGGTTTGTACGTAGTGGCGGATGCGCTCGGCCGCCTCGACGCATTCAGCCAGCGGGGGCACCAGCGCCAGGCGCAGGCGGTTTGCGCCGGGATCCGGGCCGCCGCGGTCGCGCGAAAGGTAGCGTCCGGGAAGCACCGTCAGGTTGTGGCCGGCAAACAGCCCGCGCGCGAAATCGGTGTCGTCGATCGGCGTCTCGGGCCACAGGTAGAAACCTGCCTGCGGTGCGGACACGGCCAGCACCCCCTCGAGGATCTCCAGCACCGCGGCAAACTTCTCCCGGTAGAGGCGGCGGTTGGCGACAACGTGCCCCTCGTCTCCCCAGGCGGCGATGCTGGCATGCTGGTGGTGCAGCGGCATGGCGCAGCCGTGGTAGGTGCGGTATCGGAAGAATTGCTCGATGATGGCCGCGTCCCCGGCGATGAAGCCCGAGCGCAGCCCCGGGGCGTTGGAGCGCTTGGACAGGCTGTGGAACACCACGCACCTGCGGAAGTCGCTGTGACCGATCGCCGCGCACGCCTGCAGCAGGCCGACGGGAGGGGCGTCCTCGTCGAAGTAGAGCTCGGAGTAGCACTCGTCGGCGGCAATGACGAAGTCATGCTCCAGCGCCAGGCCGATCAGTCCCCGCAGGGTTGCCTGGTCGGTCACCGCGCCCGTTGGATTGCCGGGGGAGCAGAGGTAGAGGAGCTGGCATCGTTTCCAGGTGTCGGCCTCCACCGCGTCGTAGTCCGGGATGAATCCGCTTTCGGCGGTGCAGGGGAGGTAACGCGGCTCGGCTCCGGCCAGGAGGGCCGCGCCCTCGTAGATCTGGTAGAACGGATTCGGCATGAGCACGAGCGGCGCGCGGCCGCGGTCGACCACCGCCTGGGCGAAGGAGAACAGGCCTTCGCGGGTTCCGTTGAGCGGAAGCACGTGACGGTCCGGATCGACGCTTGCGGTCGGAAGGTGGAAACGGCGCTCTAGCCAGGCACCGATGGCCCGGCGCAGCGCGGGTAATCCGCGGGTGGTGGGGTAGACGGACAGTTCGTGCAGATGCGCGATGAGCGCCTCGCTGATCAGACTCGGCGTTGGGTGCTTCGGCTCGCCGATGGACAGGGCGATGTGGTGCATGTCCGACGGTGGCTTGATGCCCGCCTTGAGGTCGCTGAGCTTCTCGAAAGGGTAGGCTTCGAGTCGTTCCAGATCCGGGTTCATGGCGTGCAGCGTATTGGCGAGGGCGCTCGAAAGCCTTTTAGTATATCACCCGGGTGCCGCGACCAATGCGGCTGATTGGCTGTGGAGCAGAGGGGTGCGGGATGGGCGAGATCCTTGCGATTCACCACGTCAGCTTGATCGTGAGCGACACCAGGCGGGCGCTGTCCTTTTACGAGGGGCTTCTCGGTCTCGCGGTCGACCCGGAGCGTCCCGATTTGGGTTACCCGGGGGCCTGGTTGTGGGTGGGCGAGCGGCAGATCCATCTCCTGGAGGTTGCGAATCCGGATCCCGTCGAGGGTCGACCAGGCCATGGCGGGCGGGATCGGCACCTAGCCTTGGCGGTGAGCGATCTGGACGCGGTGGCGAGGCGCCTGGAAGGGGCGGGGGTGGCCTGTCAGCGCAGTCGATCCGGCCGCGAGGCCTTATTCTGCCGCGATCCGGACGCCAACGCGATCGAGCTGATTGCCGTCACGACAAGGGGTGATTCGGCCCCGGTGGCCCAGGAGCCGCGGGAAGACGATCTCGTCAGCCCTCGTGGATGAGGCGATTTGCAGCGTCTCGCGCTGCGTGTGTTAGGACCCAAGACACGGGCCTACGTGGGGCCACGGATCACGGGTAATCTTGAGCGCCATCCGGATCAGAAGCCCCGGTAGTACCAGCGGTTGTCCCAGCCTGGCAACGGCGGATAAGGCTCCGGCGGCGCCGGGTTCTGGCCTCCGGGCACCGCCGGATCGTTCGCCGTCGGCGGTTGCGGGGGCGACTCTTGTCTAGGAGCGGGCTGCATCGTCCACGGGCCGGAGTTGCGGAAGGCCTCTCGCTCGCGCTCTATCGTCTCGCGGAAGGCATCGCGACGACGTTTGGATTCTTGCTCCCGCGCGTCCTGCTGGGCGGCCCCCCAGGGATCGATCCGGCGTCTGCGGGCGTCGGCGGCGTCCTTTGCCGCACGGCGACGCTCGTCCCAGGCGCGGCGCTGTGTTCGCACCTCGTCGAGCCACTGGTCCACGGGCTCCGGCTCTGCGGGTAGCGCGGGCCAGGGAGGTGGGGGCGGGAGTGGCTCGCGGGCCGGGGGTGGATGGGCGCTGGATTGCGGCGGGGGTGCCTCCGCCAGTACGGTGGGGGGACCCACGTCGGCTGAGGCGAGCGTTTCAGGCGGGGGAGCGGACGCCGGCGCCGATTCATCCGCGACAACGGTCGATACGGCGAGGGCGGCCGCCCAGAACGCCGCTTCCAGAATGCGCAATCGATGGGTCATCTCGTCCCCCTCCCACCTGAGCGCCTTCGGCAACGGGTAATCCGCCGCCGGCTCGGCGCGGCACAGACGGTTCTGGCCGGGATTCGGATACGGAGTCCATCACGCACAAGCCATGCCCTAGATGATGGTCCCGGCTCGCATGGGCGTACACCGCAGATCGCCCGAGGCATAGGAACATTAATAAATCATGAAATAACGAAACTTTCAAATGGCTGCTCCACGTCGCTTGTCACCTATCAAATTTAAGTACCACGTCATGTTTATTCTGTAACCATATACAATTTAAGCAATTGATTGGCGTTGAATGCCTGTCTGCTGAGATTGAGCAGGGCTTGGGACGCGTGCGTCCGCGCCTGCGCAAGACGCTGATCAATTAGCTGTCAGCCAACGTCGCGGCAGTGATTCAGGCGCAGAAGACCGTTCTAGCGCAGCGGGCGGCGGTGGTCTGGGGGAGCGAGCCGAGGTTCGAGGACCTCAAAACCCGCGGTTTCGGCTTGGAAGATACTCACCTGCTCCATGCCGGCCATGGACCGTCCTTGGTAACCCTGTTCTCGGTGCGCTATCCTTCTATTAATGAACATGAAATCAATCTGATAGCTTATTGTTTGGATGGCAAAATTTATCGGACATCTGTACGGCGGTGCCGCCATCAGCAGCGCGGCGGCACTGGGTGTGTACAGTGCTGGACTGGCCGGGCCGGAGCAGACGCAGATACTTTTCCTGGTCGGCGTGATCGGCGGGCTGCTACCGGACATCGATGCCGACAACTCGAAGCCGGTCCAGGGGTTCTTCACCCTGCTGGGGGTGATGGCCTCGTTCGTGGTGAGCTTATCGCTCGTCGGCCGCTTACCCGTCTTCGAGCTGGCACTGATCTGGGGCGGGGTATTCGTGGCGGTACGCTATGGCGTGCTCGAGCTCTTCGCGCGCCTCACGGTGCACCGGGGAATCTGGCACTCGTGGTTGGCCGTGGCATTCGTGGGGCTCGTCTGCGCCAATACGGCCTATCACCTGGTCGGGCTTTCCGCGCTCGATGCCTGGCTTGCAGCTGCCTTCCTCGCCCTAGGGTACGTCACCCATCTCTGCCTCGACGAGCTGGCCAGCGTGGACCTGCTCGGCAATCGCTTGAGGCGCTCCTTCGGCACGGCGCTCAAGCCGTTTAGTCTGAAGTACCCGGGGGCGAGCCTCGCCATGGCGGCTGCGGTGGTCGTTACGAGCCTGCCGGCACCACCACTGGGCACGCTGCTTGAGGTCAGCGGCGCTCATGGCCTGTCGGCGGGAGCCCTGCAGGCGTACTTACTCGGAGATGCGCACTGATCCGTGGCGTCAAGTCAGCGGGCGGGTTGTGCGAAACGCAGTGCTCAGCCGCCGCTTGTGGCCCCGGTGACGTCAAGCACGGGCTGCGGATACCGGCGGCAGATCAGGAAGAGTCAGTGCCTGGGGAAGTCAGCAATATTAAAATCTTTGAAAATAATTGTTCATTTGAATATCCTCATGGGCCTTGCGACTTTTTTCCTGGCGAATGGTTGCGGTGCGGGATCGGTTGGGTCGCGCGTCACCCAAGCGTTGCGGACCGGTAGCCCCAAGCACTTCGCATCGCGGCTCGTCACGCAGTTTCTTTCTTTAAGACTGGGCTGATAGGAGAGGCATCCATGACCACCCCGGCGGATGAGGATCGCGTATCCCCCGTGCGGGGGGGGCTCACCCTCAAGCAATGGATTGCCGGGGCCGTGTTCGCGGCCATCGCCCTCTACATGTCGACCGTCGTGCCGACGGTCGAGATCGCCTGGGTCACGGCGATGCTGCTCTTCACCGTCTATCTGTTTGTCTTTGAAGTGGTGGGAGTCGACGTGGCCGCCGCGACGGTCATGGTCCTTCTGGGGCTTACCTCGCTGTTCGCGCCCCTCATGGGATTGGAGCAGGGCCTGGTAGATACCGAGCACCTCTTCGACGGCTTCTCTTCCAACGCGGTGATCTCGATCATCGCGGTGATGATTATCGGAGCAGGGCTGGATAAGACCGGGATCATGAGCAAGGTCGCCAGCTTCATCCTGAAGATCGGCGGGACCACGGAGTCGCGGATCATTCCCATCATCTCCAGCACGGTCGGTGTGATCTCCTCTTTCATGCAGAACGTCGGCGCGGCCGCCCTGTTCTTGCCCGTGGTTAGCCGCATATCGGCCCGCTCCGGTCTGCCGATGTCGCGGCTTCTCATGCCAATGGGTTTCTGTGCGATCCTCGGCGGTACGGTGACAATGGTGGGCTCATCGCCGCTGATCCTCCTGAACGACCTGATCCTTGCCTCCAACGAGGGGTTGAAGATGCGGGGCCTTGACGAGATGCAGACCTGGAGTCTGTTCTCGGTAACTCCGGTGGGCCTTGCCTTGCTCGCCGCGGGCATCGCGTATTTCGTCTTGGCGGGCCGCTTCGTGCTGCCGACCAACAAAAGCGAAGGGGCCAATGCCACGGACTCCATCGACTATCTGCAGCGGACGTACGGGGTCAAGTTCTGCATGCGGGAGATGCTCATCCCGAAGGATAGCCCGCTGGTCGGCATGATCCTGAACGATGTCGAGCAGGCCAACAAGATACGTGTCGTCGCCATGTTGCGCGGTAGCAACGACTTGGCAATCGGCCCCAACGGGGTTGCCAGAGACGTTCCCTTCGAGCCTTCCAGCGCCATCGGTGTCGTGGCCGAACCGGAACACTGTCAGGCGTTCGCATACAAGTACGGTTTGGTCGTACGGGAGGACTTCCAGGCCTTTGGCGATGCCCTGTCCGCAGGCAAGGCAGGCATTGCCGAGGTCGTGGTCCCGCCTGGCTCGTCCTTGATCGGAAAGAGCGCACGCGACGTGTGGATGCGCAAGCGCTACGGACTATCCATGGTGGCCCTCCACCGCGGTGGCAATACGCTGCGCGAGGGAGAGGGGATCCGTGATCTTCCCCTGCAGGCCGGCGATGCGATCGTGGCTCACGTGACCTGGGACTCACTGGCCCGTTTGGCAAAGGACCGCAACTTTGTTGTCGTCACGACCGAGTATCCGCACGAGGAGCAACGCCCACACAAGCTGATGGCGAGTGGCGTCTTTTTCGCCATTGCGCTTGGCCTGGTGCTGTTTACCGACCTGCGTCTCTCGGTCGCACTGCTGACGGGAGCAATGGGCATGATCCTCGCGCGGGTGCTGAGCATCGAGGAGGCCTACCAAGCGGTCAGTTGGAAGACGGTGTTTCTGCTCGCCTCGCTCATTCCCCTGGGATTGGCGGTCGAGACCACCGGGACTGCCAAGTGGATCGCCGAGCAAGTCTTGGTGGTTGTCGGTGGGGCGCCCGGCTGGGTGATACAGGCCGCGGTGGGGATATTGGCGACCTTTTTCACCCTGGTGATGTCGAACGTCGGCGCGACAGTGCTTCTCGTGCCGTTGGCTGTCAACATCGCACTCGGCGTAGGCGCTGATCCGGCGGTCTTTGCGTTGACCGTTGCGATCGCGACGTCCAACTCCTTCTTGATCCCCACCCACCAGGTGAATGCCCTAATAATGGGCCCAGCCGGCTATCGCGTTCCTGATTTCCTGCGCGCGGGCGGCATCATGACGGTACTCTTCCTCGTGGTGATGATGGTCATGATGAATCTCGTGTTCTGAGCGGCCCACCGCTTTGATGAACCAACTCCGCCCTCGTATGGGTGACCTGATGCCCTCTCCGTATCGAGGGTGCCGCCACTACGCATCGAGTTATGGCGATGTTTCCGATAGAAACTATCACCTTTTCCGCGAGGGGCGTCACCGTCGACAATATGGGTGATTTGGTACTGGTTTGATGTTTGAACACGCAAATCTTCGACTAGCTCTGCTTCGATAGCAGGCACTGCCAGCTGTCTGGCCGCGGGGCGGTTGCCATGATTTCCACGCCTTGCATGGTCCGAGGTGGCCATTAACGAACCGAATAAGCCGCAAGGGAACGCAATGGGAGGCGCGATCGACTCGATCTCCGCCGGGTACGTTGCGAGAGCAGGTGCAGTGATTGACCCACATGATCAAGTTAAGGACCTACGTTTACATCGATTCGCTACAGCCGCAGCTCGCCGAGTACATGGCGACTGCCTCGCAGGGCTTTCTACCGGTCCCGGGTGACGCTTGTTTGTGGATCGAGATTTCACCCGGCATGGCCGTCCACCGGCTTACCGACATCGCGCTAAAGGCGACACGCGTGCATCTCAGCCAACAGGTCGTCGAGCGCGAGTACGGCACCATGGTGATACATCAGCGCGATCAGGACGACGTGCGCGAGGCTGGACGCATCCTATTGTCCTACCTGCGCTCGCAGCATACGGATCGACAGCACCCTCGGATCGCTTGGCAGGAGATCATTCGCGGCATGACGCCTGATCACACGGTGCTGATCAATCGGCAAAACCGGCGCGGTTCGATGATGCTACCCGGGCAGAGCATGTTCATCCTGGAAACCGAGCCGGCCGGTTACATCATCTACGCCGCGAATCAGGCGGAGAAGGCTGCGAACATTACGCTCGTCGATGCCCATGCTGTCGGCGCCTTCGGACGGCTGACCCTCGCCGGAAGGGAAGGTGACATCGACGAGGCCGCGGCGGCCGCGATCGCGGCGATCGAGAATCCGGTCGCGCACTGATTAGCCGGAGGCCCTATGCATCGATGGGAGCTGTTGAATTTGCTCGAACGGCATCAGACCCGGTTCATGGACGAGGCAGCCTATGTCGAGCAGACGCGGGCATTCGTCGAGGCCCATACCGACTGTTTTCACTGCGATCTCTGGCCTGGGCACGTCACGGGATCGGCCTGGGTTGTCAACCCGGCTCGCACGCATTGCTTGCTGTTGCACCACCGCAAGCACGAGCAGTGGTTCCAGCCCGGAGGGCATGCTGATGGCGACGCCGATATCCTGCGGGTCGCGTTACGCGAGACCTCGGAAGAGACTGGTCTCGACGCCTCCCATATCCGTCTGGTTGCCGATCCCATCTTCGACGTAGATGTTCATGCCATCCCGGAGAGTCCGCGCGGGCCGCGCCATACGCACTACGACATCCGTTTTCTGGTCGAGATGGACGACGACATCGAGATTCCGGGCAACGACGAGTCGCACCAGGTGCTGTGGGTCGCGCTAGCGGACGTGCCACGCTTCAACAACAATCGCTCGACCTTGCGCATGGTCGAGAAGACCCGTCGCCTGCACCGGGCCCTCATCGCGGGGCGCGCGATCTAGTCGCGGGTGTCGGCGCAGCGCCGGTTGTGTCTCAGTCCGGCCAGATACGCCGGCCGTAGTGATAGGGATCGGTTGATCCAGCGCGCCGTGGCCCCGGGGCGGTGTTCGGGGAAGGGTCCGGGCGCGCGGCAGACGGCGCCGCGCTGGGAGTGGGCGTCGATTCGTTTGTCGCGCGTGCCCTGACCTTGCGAATGGATGCCGCTAATTTCTCGCCTGCTGGGTCGGAAGCCGTCATATGGCCATCACCTCTTCGATCAGTTGCTGGATCTCGGCGCCGGCGTCTCTTCCGCGGCTGCCAAAATCGAATACGCTGCGGCCTTCGAGCGCGCTCATGCGAAATGCCATGCGGCGTCGCACGGCGGTACCGGCCGCCGGAATCGACAGCTCGGCCAGTGCCTGTCGCATCATCTTCGACAAACGTGTGCGAGGCTCGAGCTGATTGATCACGAGCAGCGCGCGCAGCCCGGCATTTTGTTCACGAGCCGCTTCGACTTCGCGTTCGATATGGACCGTTGCCCAGATATCCAGTGGCGACGGCTGCACCGGGATCAGGGCCAGGTCGACCAAGCGCAAAGCCGTGCGCGTTTGCGGTGCGTCGACCGAAGGAGGGCAGTCGATGACGAGATGAGCGAATGCATCGCCGTGAGCGGCGAGGGTGCCAGGCAGGTCGGCTACGGCGTCGATGACCGCGACAGCGGGACCCACGCCCATCGCGCGCCATTGCAGCACGGAGCGTTGCGGATCCGCATCCAGGATGATTGTCTTGGCGCGTCGATTCAACGCCGATGCGAGGTTGACCGAGAGCGTGCTTTTCCCCGCTCCGCCCTTGTTTCCGATCAGCGCGATCGTTGCCATCTTTGGCGTCACTAACCCAATTTTTGCGCTGAGGCAACGGACTGCCTCTGCGGATCGAAACCGTGCCGGCTCTCGGTGGAAGACAACCTCGCGACTACGGTTGCGGCCGCGAGACGCATCCGGGCAACGCGCGAAGCGCCATCATTCGACGCGCCCTGACGAGAAGCCGCACCTCTGCTAGCGATGAGACAAGATTACATGCCTTCGGCAAGTTGTGAAAGGAGCCTTCGCGACGCGCCGGAGTATTTTCTCCACTGTCGGACGAGTCCTGGGGTCCGCCATGTCGAGCATTTTGGGTTGAGCCATTTTTCAGCAAGGGCCAAAGGACGCGTTGTCTCGAGGCGCGGGCGAGGTGCGGGGTGAGGGCGCCGCCTGTACGGCATCCGAGACAGTGCGCCCGCGCCGAACGCAAGCGGGCCGAAACGGCGGTACCCGCCTTGAAAAGTTAGCTTATATATATATAAAAAAATACTAAATCATGAAAAGTCTGCCACTTTTTCCCCATTGAACCACGATTGCAGGCGGTAATTCTTGCAGGTTCTGCATATTCAGAAATTCTTTTTTATCATTTAAAACAATGATATATCGACTTAGATGTGGCGTTCTTCTCCAGCATGATCCGCAATGATCATAAGGTTTTTGAATCTTTCTTATCAGAAACACTGATTTCGTTTTACAAAAGGGCGCCGCTATCCTGCCGCCTGGTTTCTGCCCGTCTGCCAGCGCGCAACATATCGATAACAATCGATGTTTTTGATCGAGATTATCGATTTTTGCATAGCGTCCCCGCAGCACGATAATACCCCAAGTTCCAACGGCTTCGGCCGCCGAAGCAGACCTCGAATAGACCACAGGAGCTGAGCATGAGCGTGAAGACCTACGACGCCGGTGTTAAAGAATACCGGGACATGTATTGGACGCCGGACTATGTCCCCTTGGACACCGATCTCCTGGCCTGCTTTAAGTGCACTGGGCAGCCTGGCGTTCCCCGCGAGGAGGTCGCCGCCGCCGTGGCCGCGGAGTCCTCCACCGGCACCTGGTCCACCGTGTGGTCCGAGTTGCTGACCGACATGGAATACTACAAGGGCCGTGCCTACCGCATCGAGGACGTGCCCGGAGACAGTGAGTCCTTCTACGCCTTCATCGCGTACCCCATCGATCTCTTCGAGGAAGGCTCCGTAGTCAACGTGCTGACCTCGCTGGTCGGCAACGTGTTTGGCTTCAAGGCCCTGCGCCACCTCCGCCTGGAAGATATCCGCTTCCCGATCGCCTACATCAAGACCTGCGGTGGCCCGCCCGCCGGCATACAGCTGGAGCGCGACCGTCTCAACAAGTACGGCCGTCCGCTGCTGGGCGCCACCATCAAGCCGAAGCTTGGCCTTTCCGCCAAGAACTACGGTCGCGCCGTCTACGAGTGCCTGCGCGGCGGTCTGGACATGACCAAGGACGACGAGAACGTGAACTCCCAGCCGTTCATGCGCTGGCGCGACCGTTTTGAGTTCGTCGGCGAGGCCATCCAGAAGGCCCAGCAGGAGACCGGCGAGCGCAAGGGTCACTACCTGAACGTCACCGCCGCCACGCCGGAAGAGATGTACAAGCGTGCCGAGTTCGCCAAAGAGGTCGGCTCGCCGATCATGATGCACGACTTCCTGACCGGTGGCTTCACCGCCAACACCGGCCTGGCCAACTGGTGCCGCGAGAACGGCATGCTGCTGCACATCCACCGCGCCATGCACGCCGTAATCGACCGTCATCCGAAGCACGGTATCCACTTCCGCGTGCTGGCCAAGTGCCTGCGCCTGTCCGGCGGTGACCACCTGCATACTGGTACCGTCGTCGGCAAGCTCGAAGGCGACCGTCAGTCCACGCTGGGCTTCGTCGACCAGCTGCGTGAGTCCTTCGTTCCGGAGGACCGCTCGCGCGGCGTCTTCTTCGACCAGGACTGGGGCTCGATGCCCGGCGTCTTCGCCGTCGCATCCGGTGGCATCCACGTCTGGCACATGCCGGCGCTGGTGACGATCTTCGGTGACGACTCGATGCTGCAGTTCGGTGGCGGTACCCAGGGTCACCCGTGGGGCAACGCCGCCGGTGCGGCGGCAAACCGCGTCGCCCTGGAGGCCTCGGTCAAAGCCCGCAACGAGGGTCGCGAAATCGAGAAGGAGGCCCGCGATATCCTCACCGAGGCTGCCAAGCACAGCCCGGAGCTGGCCATCGCCATGGAGACCTGGAAGGAGATCAAGTTCGAGTTCGAAACCGTCGACAAGCTCGACGTCTCCAAGTAACACGGACGAGACTCGCAATGCTGCGGCCCGCCTTCGCCAGAGGCGGGCCTGGCACCGACAACCGAACGCCAGATCAACCGAACACTTAGGAAAGACGCCATGCCTTTTCAGAACACCATGGGTGACTACCAGACCAAGCAGACCCTGGAGACTTTCAGCTTCCTCCCGCCTATGACCCAGGACGAGATCTACACCCAGATCGCCTACATCCTGGCCCAGGGCTGGACCCCGGCCATCGAGCACGCCCACCCGAGTGACTCGGGTCACGACTACTGGACCATGTGGAAGCTGCCCTTCTTCGGCACCCAAGAGCTGGCTGACGTGGTCGCCGAGCTCGAGGCCTGTCATCGCTCCTACCCGGATCACCACGTCCGCCTGACAGGCTACGACAATTACACCCAGAGCCAGGGTTCCTGCTTCGTGGTTTTTCAGGGTCGCGCCTGAGTAGCGCCGGGGCGACGCTGAGAAGGGGTCTCGCCCCTCCCTCGGCGCACGATCCGGGAGCTCGTCTCCCGGATCCATCCGCTTCCGAAACAGGTCGGGGGCGATGCCGCTTCGCCTCGCCCCGGGGTAGTACGAATTGACGGACGTGAGGCGGTCCCCGGAATGAGGACGCAGATCCGTGTGGTCTGCCTGTCGGACGATGCATGAGGCCTCTGGAACAGAAGATGAACATCAAAGCGAAATCGACCTCGAGCAGCCGTGAAGCAGCCTTGGCACGCCGTCGGGCCATGTCCTCGATGGGCAAGCAGGCCATCGGTAGCTCCGCGCCGGAGCGTACCCGCGGCGGCGACCGCACCCGCGCTCAGGCTGCCCCTGCCGCCAGTCCCTCGTCGATCCGTGCCGCCGCTTCGGCACCCGCCGCGTCAGCGTCCTCCGCGCCTACTCGAGTCCGAGCCGGTTCCGTGGTTGCGACCCCGGGTTCCGCCGCCCGGCAGGCCTCACGTGCCCGCCGCGCTGCCCTGTCCCAGTCCGGACGCCGCGCGATGACCAGCAACGACCGCGTTCGCGACGGTGCCCCCCGCGGCAAGGCCCCGGCCGAGTCGGTGGAGCGCAAGCAAGGCTGTGGCTGCGGTTGCGGGGGCAATTGCAGGGGGAACAAGTCTGCCGAGACCAAGGCCCCGAGTGAGGGCCAGCTGAGCCCGGCCGCCCGCCCTAACGGCAACGGCGCGCGGCTCCGGCGCAACATCAACATCAGCGCGAACAAGCCCACCGGCCGTCTGCTGGTGCTGGCGCGCCGCGCGGCCATGTCCACCCGGGGCAAGGCTGCCAGCGATACCCCCACTTCAGCCGCCGGCTTGGCGCGTCAGGCCAACCCGCGCCTATCCAGCCGTGAGTTGGCCCAGAAGGTGCGGGAGGCGCGCAGCAAGAACGGCAGCTCCGGCGAGCGAAAGACCCAATCCGCCGGTAAGATTCGCGCGGAGCGCAGGAAGGGCGGCGCGAGCGACCAGCCCTGGAAGGTGGGTGTGAGCGAGACGACCCGGGGCCAGACCATCACGGGTACCAAGGTCTCCCGCAGCGGCAAGACCACCGGTGACGAGCAGGCCACGTGCCGCACCATCACCGGCACTGAGTACATGGGCGCGGAGATCTTCCGGGAATTCTGCCGGGCCGACCCGGCCGCGACGACGAGCGACAAGGTTCGCGTGACCGCGACCACGCACGGCAACCGGGTGACCGGAAACGAGGTCGGCCGCTCGCCCAAGGTCACAGGCGACGAGCCGGGCACCTGCAAGACCGTCACCGGGACCGAGTACCTGGCCGCCGGCCACTACGACGCCTACTGCGGCACCAAGCCGGCCCCGACTCCCGCCAAGGTGGGTCAGGCACGCACCCTCGGCAACCAGCCCCTGTCCGGCACCCAGGTGGGCCGCTCTACCAAGGTCACTGGCGACGAGCACGGCGCCGGCGTGCGCCCCACCGGCACCCAGTACACTGACGCCCAGTCCATTCGCAACGGGCGCATCGACAAGGAGCGCTCTCCCCAGGTTCCGCCCAAGGTCGGCACGTCCGTGACCCTCGCCGGCGAGACCGTAACTGGCACCCAGGTCGGCCGTTCCACAAAGGTCACCGGCGATGAGCCCGGAACCTGCCGCATCATCACCGGCGACGAGTACGCGGACCGGGGCCAGTACCAGTCCTTCTGCGGCGTCACTCCCGAGCCGGAGCTCGCCAAGGTTGGCCAATCGATGACGGGTAAGCGCCAGATCGTCTCGGGCACCCGCACAGGCCGCTCGGCCAAGGTCACTGGTGACGAGCCCGGCACCTGCAAGGCGGTCACCGGTACCCCCTACGCCGGCCTCGAGCAGTCCTCCGACTGGTGCGACCCCGACAGCCAGAAGGAAATCGGCGCGCGCATCCGGCAGCTCGCCGGAACCCCCGGCCCGCGCATGACCGGCATCCAGCCCAGCATCGGAGGCGTCGCGACGGGCGACTCCCGAGGCGCCTGCGAGAACGTCAGCGGTACCCCTTATGTGGGGAAGGACCAGTTCGCCGAGGCCTGCGGCGGGAAAGGCGCGGCCCCCGGCGATGCCGATTTCCCTCAGATCCTCGACGGCGAAGCCCCAGGCCAATCCTTCACGGTGATGTCCCCCGCGCGGGAGGCCTTCCAGGCGCGCAAACAGCGAGGGGCGGTCACCGGCACCCGATACGAGACCGGAAGCCAGATCACCGGGCCCTTCGATATGGCCGTGGGCAAGATCACGGGTACCGAGCAGTTTCGCTTCGGCGCCAAGCGCGCCACCCAGCCTGACCTGGCGGCCAAGGCATCGGAAGAGCCAGTAAAGGAGCCCGTCGGACCGCCCCGCGCCCGCATCACCGGGGAGGGCCAGTCCGCCGGGTCCAAGATCACCGGCGACGATTGGGATCGTGGGGATCGGGTCACCGGTACCGAGGGAGCGTCCGCGAGGCGCCGCAACCCCACCCGTCCGGGCCCTACGAGCGTCATGCCGCCGGTGGACAGCAAGCGCAACCAAGAGGTCCCGGCACCCGTGAGCCGGGTCACAGGAAGCAGCGGCAACACCGAGCGCGGTGCTCTGATCACCTACTCCGGAGGAGCTCGGGGCTGAGACGGCCCGAACTTCGAGATACAGCGACCGACAGCAGCACTGAAGCCAGTCGTAAGCGAGTGATAGCGGAATCATGCCGACCCTGAGCCGAAAAGCAAAAGGCCGACAAGCCGGACGTAGCCGGGTGACCTCGCCCCGCGGGTTCCAGTCCCGTGGTGCCGGGATCGCGCTGGTACGGACGGCCGCGGCTTCGCGCCCGGCCGAGCCGATCCGCGCGGAGCCCGCTTCTGCACCGGTGGGGCTCCACAGCGGTCGTCGTGGCGCGCCGGCACCGGACAAGGCCGGGCCGACCCGACCAACACGGCCACCGCGGCCCAAGGCACCCGGTCTGCAGGCATTCCGTGCAGCCGCGGCGGGTCTGCGCGTGAAGACTGGGGCGGCCACGGAAATCAGCTGCCCGGACCTGGACCGGAAGGTGCGTCCGCACCCGGACGCGAACCCGATGGCCGGCGCCCCGGTGGGCGCGACCCATCCCCTCACCGACGCCTACGCCAACGCCCGGCTCGCGGCCTACGAACAGGGGGTCAAGGGTTCCTTCGACCGGATCGTCACGGTGCTCAAGCAGATTGCCAGTCACCGCTGCACGCCGGACTTCGCGACGAGAGCCAAGCGTATCGCCAAGGAGGAACTCGGCATCGAGCTGCCAGGCCATCTGCTCGACGATGCGTGGATCACGGGCCTCGACATGCGACGGCTATTCGCCTGGGTGGTGTTCGAGAACGATCGCCAGGTCAGCGACGAGTTCTACACCTGCGATCCCCTGGGGGGCCGTGACGACCCGACCTTCCAACAGTTCCTGCTCGACTGTGGCTTCCACCTGATCGATGTTACGCCCTGCGCCGACGGCCGCCTGGCCCACGCCATCAGCTACGTCCTACGCCTGCCCTACGGCAACGTCCGCCGCAAGAGCTACGCCGGCGCCCTGTTCGACATTGAGAACACGGTGGAGAAGTGGGTCGAGACCGAGCTCCGACGCTTCCGCGAGGGCGTCCCAAACACGGCGGACGGGCCAACGCGTTATCTCAAGACGGTGCTGTATCACTTCAGCTCCGGGGATCCCGGTCACCAGGGCTGCGCCGCCCACGACTCCAATGACGAGGCCGCCGCCCGAGCTGGCTGGGAGCGCCTCGTAGGCTTTCGCCAGGCCGTCGAGAACGGCTTTTGCTGTGGCGCTTCCGTGGATTTACTGCTGATCGGCATGGACACGGACACGGATATCATCCGGGTGCATGTTCCGGATGCCTCGGGGACGTGTGATCTCGACCGCTGGCTGGATGCCCGTCAGGTCTATGACGAGACGGTACGCATGACGCGGCACCACGCCCGCGAGCACTTGGCGAACCTGGTGCGGGCCAGCGTTTCCGAGGGCGCCGGGATGCCGAGCGACGGCATGGTTACCCTGATCGCCCGGTTAATCGAGAACAACATCTCGCAGATCGACCTGGTGCGACAGGTCCACGGCGGCCGCTTCCAGGACATCGGTCACGCCGAGCGCTTCATCGGGGCCGGCGTCGGCTTCGAAGAGATCCAGCTGCGCAACCTGACCTACTTCGCCTATCTCACCACGGTGGAGGAAGGCGCGGCCGACCTGGACGTCGGGATAAGGATCTTCACTGGCCTGAACGTCAATCACGGCCTGCCGGTGCCCGTTGTGGTCCGTCACGACTATCACGGCGGGGTCCCCGGCGCTCGGGAGCGCTCAGTGGGTCACTGCAACCGCATCGCCGACGCGCTCGCGGCCCGCTACCCGGAACTGCACGCCAAGGGCCTTCTGCACGTATTGCGGGTAGTGCGTGACTGCGACGCCGCGAACCCGATCGAGATCGTCGGATCCACCCTTGAGCCGGCACGGGCGGGGCACTGACATGAAGATCGTCAAGGTCCTCAAACCCCTGGTGTCCACGAACCGGATCCCCGGATTCGAACACAAGCACTTACAGGTGGTTCAGGACGGCAGCAGCAAAGCCGTCGCCGTAGATGCGGTAGGCGCCAAGCCGGGGGACTGGGTCATCTGCGTCGGCAGCTCCGCTGCGCGCGAAGCCGCCGGCAGCAAGGAATACCCGAGCGACCTGACCATCGTCGGCATTATCGACGATTGGGAGGAGGAGGCCTGAGGGCCCGGCATGGAGATCAGCCAGGTGGTCGGTACCCTCTACTGCACCTACCGGGTGGCCGGGCTCGATCACTGCGCCCTGCGCGTCCTGCGGGACGGCAAGGGCAAGCTGGTGGTTGCCACGGATCCGGTGGGCACCCGCGTCGGGAACTGGGTGTTCACGGTAAGCGGCTCGGCCGGACGACTGGCCATGAGTAACAAGGCGATCCTTACCGATCTGACCATCGGCGGGATCATAGATCACTGGGACGGCGAACAGACGGTCGACGCCGCATCCCGAGAGGCACCGCCCCGGACCGCAACCGCGGCCTGAGCGAAGAAACGGCAGTAATGGTTTGTACGATTCGACGCCCCGGCGCGGCACTGCCGGCAAGCGAACCCTAAGAGCAGGAGATACCAACGATGGCAGGCGAAGTGACAGGCATTGCACTCGGCATGATCGAGACCCGTGGTCTTGTTCCGGCGATCGAGGCGGCGGACGCCATGACCAAGGCGGCCGAGGTTCGCCTGATCGCGCGCGAGTTCGTCGGAGGCGGATACGTGACCGTTATGGTGCGCGGAGAAACCGGCGCCGTAAACGCGGCCGTTCGCGCTGGAGCGGATGCGTGCGAGCGCGTCGGGGACGGGCTGGTGGCGGCCCACATCATCGCCCGCCCCCACAAGGAGGTGGAGCCCGTTCTGGTGGCGTCTACCCGCGAACGCGCCAGCTGAGATCCACAGACAACCCGAATCGGGCGACCGGCGAGTGCCGCCAGCGCCCAACCACTGAATAGTCAACCAACCTAGACACAACAGGAGAAGACGAAATGGCCAGCGAGACCATGGGTATTGCACTTGGCATGATTGAAACCCGAGGGCTGGTGCCCGCTATCGAAGCGGCGGACGCCATGACCAAGGCGGCCGAGGTGCGACTGATCGGGCGCGAGTTTGTTGGCGGCGGCTACGTGACCGTTCTGGTTCGTGGCGAGACCGGAGCCGTGAACGCGGCGGTGCGAGCCGGTGCCGACGCCTGCGAGCGGGTCGGCGACGGCCTGGTCGCGGCCCACATCA
>CAYNBI010000063.1:0-22574 GCA_964395315.1 uncultured Chromatiaceae bacterium
CACCGGCGGCGGCATCGGTACCACAAGGTATGCCACCTGCGGCGATCCCTGCCCCGGAACAGCCGGCCTTCGCCTTCAGGTCGTTTCCCGACCGGCGGGGAACCGTTCGCAAAGGCCGAAACCACATCCGGCAGCATACTGGCGGCAAGCCTAACGCTCTTGATGTACAGGTTCATTGGCCCGTCGCCCGGGTCCATGGCGGGGAACCCCCTGGCGAGTATCGCGCCGTGGTCCAGCTTCGCGTCCAGGTAGTGGATCGTGATGCCGACCTTGTCGAAATCACGGTGATAGAGCGGCCAGAAGGTCGTATTGAGCCCACGATAATCGGGCGCGCATCCAAAATGGATGTTCACCGCGCCTAACGTGGCGATGCTGAAGACCTCTGGTCGGAGGAGCGGCGCTCCGGCCGTCAGCAACAGGTCAGGCTTGCATTCCCTGAGCAGCGCGATCCCCACTGGCGCATTGACCTGGTCGTGGAGCAACTGCAGGGTCTTGTCCGGCAAAGGTTGTATTTCCGGTTCCGGAAAGGCGTCTCTCATCAACTGGCGATCCGCGCCGTTCAGCCAGCTGGAAAGGTAGGATCTGGCTTTCCTGAGGTAACGCCGCGGATGCCAGACCGGCCTGGGCGAGGCTTCCGCATCGGAAGACGGCGGCGGATAGGAAATCTCAATCAGTCGCGACAGACCAACCCGGTGCTCGACCGCCAGAATGAGAGGAAGAAGGTCCGAGTCACAGGTACTGAGGAAAACGACGTTCATGATCTGCCGGCCGTGTGGCGATAGGTCACCAAGCAGCCGCGGTACCGTCGGTGCCTGCGACGAGACCGCGAGTCCCAGGAGCGATCCTTACTCCTGCAGCCGGACGATGTCTAGCGCGCGATCCAAAACACCCCGGACGAGAGGGCCTGCGTCGAGGCCCCCCTCGCCGCGCAGGGGAGCAAGATCAGTCGAGGTCGCTCTCTATGAAGGCGTAGAAGGGGCTCAGCCCCTCGTCATCCACCCAGTGCAGATAAGCCGTGAACTGCTCCGCCATTTCCTGCGAGGGCAAGACATCGTTAACGGCTGCACCCCCATCGATCGTGGACTCGAAAGCCACCAGCGGGCTCATATCCTGAGCCCTTACCCAACGCATGTAAGACATGAACTCTTCTTCCATGGCCTGGGAAGGAAACAAGCCGGTGGCGGAAACGGCGCCGTTGATCGCCGGCTCCAGATCAAGGCTGGCGGCACCCGCCGTGTCGGCGGATCTGGCGGCGCCCGAAAACAGGAAGGCCCCAACGATTCCAGTCAGTAGAACGGATTTGAACATGGACATCTCTCCGGAAACTGTTATTCAGAATGTTAAGTATATTAGTAATCGCTTATGTTTTGGTTTGCAACATTGAAGATGTAACCCAAATGTTTCAAAGTGCTCCGTCGCCGGACCTTTGCGCCCCGCGAGCGCGCCGGGGTGGCGCCACACCCACGACCACGGAAACCCATCGGAAGAAAGTCCCATGACCGACACCAACGACAAGACCCCCCTTGCCGCCTCGCAGCGCTCGGACGAGATCCGGCAGCGGGTCCGGGAGGACTATCGCCGCGTGGCCCTGGCCGCCGACACGGGCTCACCCTGCGGCGAGGTCAGCGGGTGTTGCGGCGTCTCCGAGGAGGTGCAGATCAACACCCTGGTGTCCCTGCGGCTGGGCTACAGCGAGAACGACCTGAGCACCGTACCCACGGGCGCGGACATGGGGCTGGGCTGCGGAAACCCGAGGGCAATCGCTTCCCTGCGCGAGGGAGAGCTGGTCGTCGATCTGGGAGCGGGCGGCGGGTTCGACTGCTTTCTCGCGGCGCGTGAAGTGGGGCCGGCGGGCCGGGTAATCGGCGTCGACATGACCCCGGACATGGTCAGCAAAGCGCGGCGCAATGCCGGCCAGGCGGGCTTCGGCAACGTGGAGTTCAGGCTCGGGGAGATCGAGCATCTGCCGGTGGCCAACGGCGTCGCGGACGTCATCATCTCCAACTGCGTCATCAACCTGTCGCCGGACAAGCCGCAGGTCTTCCGCGAGGCCTTCCGCGTGCTCCGGAACGGAGGACGCCTCGCGATCTCGGACGTGGTCGCGACCGCCGAGATGCCGCCGGAGATGAAGGCCGACCCGCGGCTGCACTCCGGTTGCATGGCCGGCGCCGTGATGATCGAGGAACTGGAGGCGATGCTGGAGGCCGCGGGTTTCACGCGCATCTCGATCCGGCCGAAGGACGAGTCGCGCGAGTTCATCCGGGATTGGGCCCCAGGACGCGGGGTGGAGGACTACGTGGTCTCCGCCGCGATCGAGGCATTCAAGCCCTGAGCAAGCCGGACCGCAGGGTCATCAAGGTCATGTATGACACGGCGACCATCGACTGCCCCTGGTGCGGCAGCCCGACGGAAATCACCCTGGACTGCTCCGCCGGGAGCCAGATGTTCGTCGAGGACTGCATGGTATGCTGCTCCCCGATCCTGGTCCGCATCGACTGCGATCCGGTCACCGGAGAGCTGGCGGGGCTCACGGCCGTGCGCGAGAACGAGTGACCGCGGGCGCGCGGATACCGATCGACCCGCGGATCGAGGCGGGAAGGCTACCCTTGGCGACAACGCCCAAGGTATGCCCGTTCAGGCCGCTTGGACGGCCCGCCGGTAGCGGCTTTCGAGGATGTCGACCAAGCCGGGATGCGCGCCGACCAGAGAGGTCGGAAAGACACGGAACCCCGGGAACTCCAGCTCGGCCCGGGTGCGGATCTCCTCGATGTCGCCCCCGGTGCCGGCGTGCCGGCCCGGGGAGAGGAACAGCATAGACAGGATCACCGGCGCGTCACGGTCAGCCAGCGCGAGCCGGCGCAATGCATCCGCGAGCAGTTCCCCGTTGAAGTCGTACTCGCTGCCGGAGCGCCGCTCCATCACTGCCTCTCCCAGGGCGGTCCCGATCCCGAAATCCTGCCGCAAATACTCCGCGAGGACCCGGCGCACCTGGTTGACCTCCGGCAACGGCGAGCCGTGATCGACCAGCACCACCCGGCGGGGATCGACCCCCCGGTCGCGCGCGGCCCGACGGATATTGTCGGCAAGGATGCGCCCGAGACGGGGCTCGCCCTCCGGCAGCGGACAGAGGACATCGGCCAGACGCAGGGCGAACGGACCTAGATCACGGCCGACGGCCTCGGCCTTGTCAGGGATAAAGCCCGTGAGGGCGCCGCTGCGCCCGAAGAACAGCGGCAGGATCAGGAAGTCCCGCGCGCCCTCCGTGACCCGCCGGCGCAGAAAGGACTCAAAGGTGTCGGCGGGCCAGCCGCCGAGATCCCCGGCCGGGACGCGGGACGCATGTAGCAGGGACACCGGATGCACCTGCTCCCCGACCCGCTCTGCCAGGGCTGACGCCAGGCGCCGCAGGTTCAGGGTGGACTCGGCCCGTGACGAGCCGTTGTCGAGCAGCACGACGGTTCGCATGTTTCTCCGCACCACGTCTCTTTGCGATGAAAGGGCGTCTTGAACGGTTCAAGAAGCCCTTCCGTCAGATGGGGACTCGATCTCCGCGGCCAAGGGGGATCCGCCCTGCACCCCTGTCAGCGCAGTAGAGAACGGCGCGGGGCGGCGAGCCGTTCCAGGCTGTGATGGCCACGAGTCAGCGTCTCTGCAGGGAGCGAATCACTCGTCCGGGGTGGTACGGGTCTCCGAATCGGGGGCGTGCTTCAGGAACTCCGCAAGTTGCCGATCGACCTCCAGCACATGGCCCATGAGCCAATCCTTGAGGGTCTCCAAGGTGGAGATGTCAAGGAGTTCCCGCCCCGAGGCGCGCATCCCCCGCACCATGACGGCGTACTCCGCGAGCAGGATGTCGTGCTCGCTCTTGTGCGCGGGATAGTCCGGGTAGCCGAGGGTGCGCATCACGTCCTCCTCGCGTTGGAAGTGGTCGCGAACATGCTGCGCGAGGTCGTCAAGCGCCTCGAGAAGAGCGGACCCGGATCGCCCCGTGGCGACGCCGGGAATCCCGGACGGGTCGGACCAGTCTCCGAAGTCTCGCGCGATCCGATTCAGCAACCGCGCTAGGAGCCGGTGGTCTTCGTCCATAAACCCCACCTCCAGGGTCCAGCAGTCGCGCCACTCGAAGAATGTTGGCCGCGTCTGCACCACGGCCGGCGCGGTGTCCGGCTCCGCATCGCGGGGTACTGCGTTGGCTCTCATCGGGGTCAATCCTGCGTCCCGGGAAAAGACCGGACGGCTCGGCGTCCCTGCGCTAAGCATAATCCATTTGGGAGCCGTTCCCCGACGCCCGCCCGTCGGCGGACCTGGCCTCAGGGCGGGGCCTCGAACATCCTGCGATAGACGTGGGCGTCGAAAACGACATCGAGCTGCTGGATGCGTCCCCCGACGACCCGGGCCCAGTGCGCGACCTTGACCGATTCCTTTTCCGACACCTGGATGGTGAAGCGCAGGAAGTGGCAGACGTCCCGCCCATCGACGAAAGCCTTGATTGGCTCGATGCGTTGGACGATCGCGGCGCTCAGCGACAGCTGTTGAATGAAATCGTCCGGATCGGAGAAGCTGGATATCGGGCTCTCGTAGCGGAAACCGGTGTCGGCAAGATGACGGCGTGCGCCCTCGTAGTCATGCGCGCCGATCGCAGCCAGGTAGGATTCGACGATCGCCCTCGGGTCCGTCCGGCTCATCGCCGAACCTGCGCTGCAGAATGTCGAGTGCTCATGCTTCCCCTCCTGCGGGGAACCGAAACGGACTCCGGGGAAACGCTAGACGGCCTCTTCCAGCGCCGGAGGAAACCAGGTCCGCGCAATCTCGTCGTGAAGCTCTCCGATGCCGTACTGCAGGTCATCGACGAACTCGTGGAGATCAATCTGGTCGAGACGCTCGACCTCGGCCCCCAGCAGGGTGCGCTTGACCCTGCCCACAACCCGCAGCGCCGCCTCGTTGCGCGGCAGGCGCTCCAACGACATGCGCGCGGATTCGATGCAGTGGTGCACCGCGCGCGGAAACTCCGCGCTCTGGAACAGGAAGCGCAGCACCGGCCCGCGCTGAACCCGCACCTGCTCGCTGCGGCGATACATCTGATACGCCGTCAGGGACTTGAGCACGCTGACCCATTGCGCAGTGCCGAACGGGCGCGGGTCGTCCGCGTCCTCGGGCAGCAGGCTCGCGGAGCGCACGTCCACGATGCGGGTGGTCATGTCCGCCCGTTCCAGGCTGCGACCGATGCGCAGGAACTCGAAGCCCTGGTCATGGAGCATGGTCCCGGTAAGGAGTCCGAAAATGGTCTGGGTGCCGAGGATCACGTGTCGCAGATAGTCGTAGCGCCCGCGTTTGGTCATGCCGAGCTGGAGCTCGTCGCGCACGTACAGGTATAGCTCGTTGATCTGCTCCCAGCCCTCCCTGGGCACGATATCGCGGATGGTGCGACAGTTCTCCCGGGCCGCCGCTAGGGCATGGAGAATCGAGCCCGCGTGGCGCTCGTCACCGAGCAGGAAGCGCACCACCTGCCGCTCGCCATAGTCGCGGTAATGCTCCTCAAACAGGGCGTTGGCCCCGGTGATGTCGACCAGCGGCCGCCAGCCAGGGGCGACGCCGCGGGGCAGGTCCAGGAGCAGGTTGGCGTTGACCATCACAATGCGTGCCGTGTCCTCGGCGCGCTCCAGATCGCGGGAAAGCCAATAGATGTTCTCGGCTACACGTGAAAGCATAATCAGGCCTCCGGCACGTCCACGATCCAGGTGTCCTTGCTCCCGCCGCCCTGGGAGGAGTTCACCACCAGCGACCCCTTGCGCAGCGCCACCCGCGTCAGTCCGCCCATGGTCACCTGCTGGCGATCCGCCGACAGGATGAAGGGGCGCAGGTCCACATGCCGCGGCTCCACCCCGTTCCCCACCACGGTGGGGACCGTGGACAGCCTGAGGGCAGGCTGGGCGATGTAGTTGCGCGGGTCCCTCTTCACCACCTCGGCGAAGGCCTCCCGCTCTGCCTTGGTCGAGGCCGGCCCCACCAACATGCCGTAGCCGCCGGACTCGTTGGCCGGCTTCACGACCAGATCCTCCATGTGCTCGAGGGTGTAGGCCAGGGCGTCCGCTTCCATGCAGCGGTAGGTGGGCACGTTGGGGATGACTGGGTCCTGAGCCAGGTAGTACCTGATGATCTCCGGCACAAAGGCATAGACCACCTTGTCGTCGGCGACGCCGGCACCCGGGGCGTTGGCAAGGGCCACCGTGCCCGCCTTCCAGGCGCGCATCAAGCCGGGCACGCCGAGCGCCGAGTCGGGTCGGAATACTTCTGGATCGAGGAACAGGTCGTCGATGCGCCGGTAGATCACGTCTACCCGGGCCGGCCCGTCCACCGTGCGCATGTATACGCGGTCGTCCTCGTCGACGAACAGATCGCGGCCCTCCACCAGCTCGCAACCCATCTGCTGGGCCAGATAGGAGTGCTCGAAATAGGCGGAGTTGTAGATCCCCGGGGTGAGCACCACCACCTCCGGGTAGTCCGCCGGACGCGGGGAGAGGGCAGCCAGGGTATCGAAGAGTTGGGAGGGGTAGCCGTCCACGGGCAGGGGAGCGTAGTCCTCGAACAGCTCGGGGAAGACACGCTTGGTCACCAGCCGGTTCTCGAGCATGTAGGAAACCCCGGACGGCACCCGCAGGTTGTCCTCCAGGACGTAGATGGTCCCATCGGCGTCCCGCACGAGATCGGAGCCACAGATGTGGGCCCAAATGCCGAGCGGGGGATCGACCCCAACACACTGGGGCCGGAAGTTCACGGACTTGTCCAGCACCGCGGCGGGAAATACCCCGTCCTTGATGATCCGCTGATCGTGGTAGAGATCGTCGATGAAGAGGTTCAGGGCCTCGACCCGCTGCTTCAGCCCGTCCTCGACCCGATCCCACTCCGCCTTGGGGATGATGCGGGGGATGACATCGAAGGGCCAGGAGCGATCGATGGCACCTCCCTCGTCCGAATAGACGGTAAAGGTGATGCCCATCTCCTTGATCGCCAGGTTGGCTGCCTCCTGCCTTGCCGCCAGCTCCTCCGGCTCCATTGCGGCGACGCCGTGCGCCAGCTCCGCCGCGTAGGGGCGCGCCTTGCCGCCGTCGATCAGCTCATCGAAGAACCCATCGCTGGGATAGCTCTTCCAGTCGATACTCATGTGTTGCCCCCGGCGAAATAACTCCGCAAACAGCGCTGGCGCCGTAAACCTCGTTATTTTGCGGGGACGTGGTTCGCTGGACAAGGGGATCGCCCGCCGGTCCGCCGGCGGGCGTATTCCTCGTGTTTCCCGCGTGACCTTTCCGGCTAGAATGTCCGGGCTTCGGCTCGCGAAGTACAGGGGAGCCTTCCCATGACCTATTGCCTCGGTCTGGTCCTGGATCAGGGCCTGGTGGTGGCGTCGGACTCACGCACTAACGCGGGGGTCGACTATGTCACCACCTTCAGCAAGCTGCACGTGTTCACCCCGGCCCCGGACCGCATTTTCATGCTGCTGTCCGCCGGTAATCTCGCCACCACCCAGGAGGTCCTGAACCGCATACGCCGCGACCTGAAGCAGCCTGGAGAAGACGCCAATCTGCTGAGCGCGCGCTACCTGTTCGAGGCGGCGGAGTACGTCGGCAAGGTCAGTCTCGGCGTGCAGCGCGATCATGGTCCCGCGCTGCAGCAAAGCGGCGTCAGCGCGGAGACGACCCTGATCCTGGGTGGACAGATCGCAGGCGAGGCCCATGGGCTTTTCCTCATCTACCCTCAGGGCAACTACTTCGCCGCATCTCCCGAGACCCCCTACCTGCAGATCGGGGAGAACAAATACGGGAAGCCTGCCCTCGACCGCATCGCCACCCCCAAGCTCAGCCTGGACGACGGGGCCAGGCTCTGCGTCGTGTCGCTGGACGCCACCTCCCGCTCGAACGTCACCGTGGGCCCGCCCTTCGAGGTGGCGGTCTACCCCAAGGACAGCCTGATGCTCAGCCATCGCTTGAAGCTGGAAGCGGACTCGCCCCTGCTCAAGCAGATGTCCCGAAGCTGGAACCTCGGCATCCGCAACGCCTTCGACAATTTGCCACGCTTCGACTGGGAACTCTCGCCGCCCGTCCCCGGCCAGCCCGTGACCTAACGGCGCCATCGGGAGCCGCCGTCAGTCCGGCTTCCTTATCCCGAGGCGGAGCAGGTCCCCGAGCGCCTCCAAGTTCTCGCTGTCGCCCTTGTACACCGCGTACGCCTGGCGCTCGATGACCGGCGCATCCGCGACCAGGTGAAGCTCGCCACGATCGAGGGCGTCTCCCGCCATCTGCCGCGCGAGATAGGCGCTGCCGCCATCACGGCGCAGGAGGTCGAGCGCCATCCCCCCTTGCGAGACACGCAGCGCCGAGGCCGGCAGATCGGGAAAGTGCCGGGAATGGCTGAGCATGAAGGTGCTGCCCCAGTCGACCAGCACGTAACCCCTTTGCATCGCCGCTTCGGCGGTCAGCCCCGGCTGGTCGGAAACCATCACCAGGGGAATCCGCGCCACCTGGTCCAGGATGATCCCCGGAAGCTGCGGCGGCTCGAACAAGAACGCGATGTCGATCTGATTGGTCGTCAGACGCTGGACCAGGGCCTCCGCCGTCAGGATCTCCGCCTGCAGGGCTAGATCCCGCCGCGTGCGACGCAGCGCCAGCACCCAGTCGCGCACGAACGCCGGCCACAGGTCTGCCTGCGCGCCGATCGCCAGGGTCTTGGCGAAGCGGCCACTCAGCGCGAGTTCCTGACGCACCCGCGTCCAGCCGCGCACGATGGTCTCCGCGTGCCGCTGCAGCCGGTGCCCCGCGGGGGTGAGCTGAATGTCGTTGCGCTTGCGGCTGAACAGCTCCAGCCCGAGCGTCGACTCCAGCAGCTTGATGCGCGCGCTGACTGAGGACTGGGTCACGCAGAGCGCCTCCGCGGCCTTGCCGAAATGGCGTGTACGCGCCACCTCGAGGAAGGTCTTCAACAGGACGATATCCATGATTCTTGACGTGATCTTCGTTGCCGCAGGCGATCGCGCATTGGCGGCCGATTCCAACGCCGAGCGCGCCACCCCTTCCCACCATGCGTCTGGCAAGAGTCTACGACAGATCGGGCACGCGAATCCGGCAGGGCCCGCGCCGCGGGTTTCCTGCTTGCCGGCGGACCGTGCTCTTGGTTAGGGTGCGACCCATGAGCCCGCAGAGCCAAAGAGTCGAATACGCAACCCGGCCCTTAGAGTTGGAGAGCATCTTTCTCGACGGCCTGCGCCAGCGCTTCAAGGCCGAGGTCAACCGCATGACGGGCGGGGCGATGAGGCGGCTCCTCGCCGACCACCCCGATGCGGACGCGCTCAGCTTCCCCCTGAGCTATCTCTACGCCTATCACTGGCTTCGAGCCAACGTTCCACCCGCGCACCGCGCCGGGCTGCTTGCGGCGTTCCGCAACCCAGCGCGCCGTTTCCTGATGGAGCTGCTGTTGACATCCGCGGACGCCGACGCATTCGTCCGCGGCTACGTCGAAAGACTCGCCGCCACACCCGCCGGGTCCCACGTTCAAGCGCACCAGATGAAGGAACTGCTCGCCAGGCGCGGCGGAGACGCCGATCGCGTCGCGGGCGCGATCTTGTCGGCCTGGGAAGGGCTCGGGCTGTTCTCGCAGACCCCGAAACAGGCCTACAGCGAGCTCGGCCGACTGGAGCGAGCGCGCTACCGGGACCTGCTAGGCCGGGAGGACCTGGAGCGTCTAGCCCTGATCGACGCCCTGCCGGATCCCGGCGGTGGAGAGCGCTTCGCCAAGCTCGGGCTGATCCCAGCGATGGGGTGCCCCCAGACCTGCCGCCACTGCATGTTTATCTGGCGGCCGCCTTTGCGCGGCTTGCCCGACCCGGAGCCCTTGTTCCGCTGGGTCAACGCCCACACCGACAACCTGCTCTTCACCGGCGGCGACCTGAGCCGTCATCTCGACACCTTCACGCGCGCCATCCGCTCCATGCGCAGGGTTCAGGGCTTCGCCATCCTGCTCAACGGCGACTTCGCCAATGACATGGAAACGACGCGCCGGGTGCTCGGCGACATGGCATCGGCGGTGGGGCAACGGCCCCGAGGCTGGCCCCCCGCCCGCGTTCTGCTGCAGATCAGCTTCGACGAGTTCCACCAGGAGGTGGTGGTAGACAAGCGCGGGAAGCTGAAGGAACGCATCCCGGTGGCCAAGATCGCGAATATCGTCGAGTGCGCTCCCCGCTACCGCGAGATCCAGCTCTGCCTGGTGCACAAGCAGACCGCGCTGAGCTTCTCGATGGACGTGCTCAGACGCGGGGTGTTCGGGCGCCTCACGCAGGAGCTGGGGCGGCGCGGACACCGAGTGCGGGTCCTCTCCTCCGCTCCTTCGCCCCGATTGAAGCGCCACCCGCACGATCCGGAGAAGACCGCGCCCGTGCTCAAGGACGCCAGCTTTGTCCTCGCCCGCTACCCGGACCGGCCGATCCTTCTCACCAGCTCCACGGTGGACGCCTACGGGCGAGCGCGGCTTCTGGACGAAGGGGAGACCGTCAAGGAGCGGGACCTGCTGGCGCAGGTCCTGGCCGGAAACGGACCTCCCGCCGAGGCGTTCGATACCGACCTGATGCTCTGGTACAACGGATGGGTCACCCTGTTCTCCGCCGTCCATCTGTGTCTGGGCGATTTCCACCGCGACGGCGGCGAGCGGATCTTGGCCCGCCATCGCAAGGACCCGCTCACCGCCGCCTTGCGGAACTTCGATCTGCGGCTGCTGGACTTCTACGCCGAGGTCCGCGGCGATCTCCAGGCCCGGATCGACGCCGCCACGGGACCCCATCATCTGTTCCACACCTTGACCGAGGACCCGGACGTGCGCCTGCACCTGACCAGACGACTCGCCGCCCTCCCGTGACGAGCGAGTTGACGCGGCGCGGGTCTCCCCCAAACGACAGGTCCCGTCTCAGCACCAGCAGGTTCAACGGCGATGGCAACACTCGCGCGCACATTGGGTGACTGGCAGACGGATTCCTTCCAGCAAACCCTGAAGTCCGAGCTGGCATGCCTCCCAGCCGGCGTCCTGCCCCTGCAAGCGGCCGCACCGCAGGGCGGCCTAGTCGACGAGGCCGACATCACCGTCACCGTCCTGGATGCCGCCGAGGACGCGGAGGCCGTTCGCGTCAAGGTCGGGATATTCTTCGTCGAGACCGTCGGGGGTTGCAGCTGCGGGGACGAGCCGATGGCCCAGAACGCCTACTGCGAGATGCGCATCCGTATCGACAAGGTCACCGCGGAGGCGGCGTTTTCCGTGAGCGCGGAGTGATTCGCCGCAAGCGCTTGGGGGGCGAGCGCCGCCGAGACCTCAGTCGCCCTTGCGCGATTCGAGCACGATCATCGGGCGGCTCCTGGGACCTTCATCGTTGAGTCCCGGGTCCACCAGCCGGATCGAGCGGTTATGACGAACCCGCATTTCGGGGAGGGAAAGGTCCAGATACTGCGCCAGCAGACGTTGCGCCTTACCCGAGTTCTTCATGCCGCGCAGCAGCCTCACCTTTCTCAGGGCGTCCTCGGTAGGCTGGGTGCCGCCGTTGCGGCGGTACTGCCTGATCACGGCCTCGGTGTAGGCGAGGGTCTCGGCGTAGGTGACGTAGCTGTTGGTGCGGTCGACCACGCCCTCGCCGGCGTTGTACGCCATGATGGCGCGCCCGTAGTCGTTGTTGTACTTGGAGAGCAGGCGTCTGAGATGGCGGATACCGGTCTCCACGTTCACCTTGGGATCGAACAGGCGCGCCGCATCCGCAACACCATAGTCCGCGGCTGTGGCGGGCATGACCTGCATCAGACCGATCGCCCCGGCCCGGGAAACGGCCTGCGGGTCGTACGCCGACTCCGCGGCGATCACCGCGTTCACCAGGGCCAGCTCGACCCCGTGACGCTTGGCCGCACCCGCGATCAGTGGCCGCAGGTCGGACTTTCGGGGAGCCGCCGGCGCGGCCTTCGGCGCAGCCCCCTCCGCCGAGGGAGGCGTTGATGCGGCAGGTCCTGCGCGAGCCTCGCTCGCCGGGCTGCCGCCACCCTCAGCCTGCGCCTGCGTCGGCAGCGCGAGCCAAAGGCCGAATAGCAATAGGGCAGATGGTCTTCGCATGGACGTTCGCTTCCCGATGTATCGCGTTCAGTGTAACCGATGAGGCGAGGTCCGGGCCCTACACCACATGCTCATCGTCCTCCAGATGCATCCCGAACAACTCCAGCACCGCACCGGTAATCGCGCCGCCGAGCATGCCGCCGAAGAAACCGGCCGGGACCTGATGCAACACCTGATCGATTGCACCCTTGGTCGTAGGATCCAGCGCCGCCGCCGTTGTTCCACCCATGATCCACACGCTCGCGCCGACTACCGATGCGATCAGGGCGGCCACCACCGGCGCCGATATGCCGCGCGGGCAGCGCCCGGAAATGGCGGAGACGATGCCGCGCTCCGAGAGCTTGAACAGGCTGCCGACCAGGGAGACGACGCCGGCGGCGAGCACGAACATGCCCAGTTCTTCGCCATACAACAGCAGGCCGGCCCACAGCAGGCCACCGGCCACGATCCCCGCCAGCAGCCCGGTGAGGGTCTCCGCCAGCGGTCTGCCGCCTCCCGTGGCCATCCAGGAATAGAACCCGCCGACGATGAATCCCGCGACCGCCGCCACACCGGCGATCGTAAGCAGCCGCACCTGGTGACCGCTCGCCATCAGATAGCCGATGGAGGCCAGGACGCCGGCCATGGCGCCCACCAGGGCTACGGGCATGGCGCTGTAGAAGGCGGACGTCGTCATCGCCGCCGCCGCCGCGCCCACCACCAGCGGCTGCCAGCCGCTGAGCCCGATCACGACAAGCACCTGGTGAAGACCGGCGAACAGACTGCCGAACAAACCACCCGCGAGCCCCCAGACGATGAAGGTCAGCACGACAGCCGCGGCGTTGACTTTGGCACCCATGTTTGAATTCGCCAGAAAACTTCGGAGTTCCAGTAGTTTATCCGAAGGACCCGGCGACTAACGAGTTTGTTTGGGCGCAGGCCCCGCAGGGGGTGGCGAAGCCGGGCGGAACGGCCGTCCTCCACCCTCGAAGAAACGCACGAAGAACTCGAATAGGACGAGACGCGTGGTCTGTATGCTGACCACCACGCCTTCCAGAACGATCACCAGCAAGTTGCCGACCACCACGATGACCGCAACGCCCGCCAGCGTCGAGGCACCATCGGCGATGCCCATGATCGCGGTCTCGAGCGCGGCGTGGGCAAGGGCAAACGCACCGACACGGGCGAACGACAAGGTGTTGAGGAGCAGGGAGAATGTGCTCTCGAGCTGACCACCCAGCGCCGCCAGGATGGAAATCGCCGTGCGCTCGGCCCACCAACGGTTCGCGGCGCACAGCGCCGCCCCGATGACCGAGAGCCAGGCCAGGCGCGGGTCGAGAAAGGCGAGCAGGATTCCCCAGTACACCAGCAGCTGCGCCGCGTCCACGGCCCCCTCCGAGCGTCCCTGACCGCGCCAGCAGGTTTGGACGACGTGCAACAGGACGCCCCCCGACAGCACCAGAGCACCGAACAGCAACGGCACCAGGAGCACCACCAATGGGTCGTCCATCGGCGCGACCCACAGCGGTTCCAGCAAGTGCTCATAGCCGAACACGCCCCCGTAGACGAAGCCAAAGACGGTGGCGGCGGCGCCGCAGAACACGAGCAGAGGCCACAGCCGCGTCCGCCGTCGGAGCAGGAGGCCGGCCGAAAGAATCACCGCCCCGTGGCCCACATCCCCGCACATGTAGCCGAACAGCAATGGAACCAGCAGGGCGACCCAGGTCGTCGGGTCCGCCTCCTTGACCCCCGGAACGCCAACGGCGCGAGTGAAGACCTCGAAGGGCCTGAGCCAGACGGGATTATGCAGCACCGACGGCTGAGGAGCGTCCACCGGCGGATCCATGAAGGCGATATCCGACTTCACGCCGACATCCCGCAGGGCCTGATCCAGCTCGCCCCCGTCGCCTTCGCTGGTCCAGCCGGTAATCCAGCAATAGCGGCCGTCGCAACGGATGTTGCGCGCCGTCTCGCGGAACCAGTCGACCCGCTCCATCACCCCGGCGGCGCGGTGTACGCCACGCGCATCCGCTAGGCGGCGCAACTCCTGCTCCAGAATCCGGGCCTCGCGCTGGAGCCCGGCAACACGCAACGGCAGCTCCCTGGCGCAGGCCAAGGCCGACCCGGAGAACCATGCGGGTACGGGGATGCACTCGGCCGACGAGTCCTGACGCGGCGCGCACACCGCCCCGAGAGCTTCGCGCGGGACGACGCCGAGCAAGACCCGCCGACGGCCCCCCGGCACGTCGGCGTGCAGTCCGCCGGGGAGGTCCGCCGTGGAGTCGTTGCCTAACGGCGTCAGCAGGCAGACGCCGGCGAGCACGGGGCCCGCCCCTCCCAGCGCACCGAGGTCCAGGTCGGAGCCCGAGAGGGACTCCAGCATCGGCCCCCAAAGGCCGAGCACGCGCAGCCGGTGCTCGAGGTCCTCCAGGCGCTCGAGCAAGGGGGCCGCATCGCGGTGCCAACGCTCGATCTGGCGCAGCGCGGCCTCCGCCGCCACCTCCACCGGCAAGGTGCAGCAGCGCCGCTCGAACACAGGCGCGGGCCAATAGGGTTCGCATTGGCGCGCCAGTGCGCGGTAGCGCGCGATCTGCTTGGCGAGCGCATCCAGTCGGCGTGCATCACCCGGGGCGCCTGTCCACTCGAACTGGACACGGCCGCGTCGGGCCAAGGCCTCCATGGTATCGCCCGCGTCCGCCTCCGGCACGACGACCTCGAACCAACGGGCGGACGACGGACGCAGCTCCATTCCGGTACTCTCCCCGGGGTCCCGAACCTCGCAGCCCCGTGCAACTCGCCTCACCGCCCGGCATGCGGGGGCCGCGGCGGGACATGGTTCGTCCGGCGGCTGCCCCGCAGCAAGGGACGTGAAGCGAACAACAAGGATTCCCTTACCTTCATTTTAGTCGGAGATGGGGCGGTCCCTAACCTTGTACCCGCATCGGCCCGGTCCCCCTCGGCCGCATCGAGGACGTGGGCACAGGTCGCCCACCGCATGGCGACCCATCTTTTTCATGGGTATCCGTCCCCTCCCGAATGGATCTTTACGGCCAGCGGCATCCAAAGCGTTTACACTTGGGACGGTCGGAGCGGCGGAAAGCCACCCCGACGCACGAAGCCGGCGCCGAATCGAACCCGAAGAACACAGCCAGCCGGCGCTGGCCGTCGCAGACACCCACCAGAATTTCGGAGGAATCAATGGCAAGAGTGGCACTGGTTACCGGGGGCACCCGGGGTATCGGCGAGGCCATCAGCGTGGCCCTCAAGAACGCGGGCTATACCGTGGCCGCAAACTACGGCGGCAACGACAAGGCCGCCCAGGAGTTCACGGCGCGCACTGGCATCCCGGCATACAAATTCGACGTCAGCGACTATGACGCCGTGACCGCGGGCATCGCCAAGATCGAGCAGGAGATCGGGCCGATCGATATCCTGGTCAACAACGCGGGCATCACCCGTGACGGCGTCCTCGCCAAGATGACCTTCGAGACCTGGAACAAGGTCATACAGACCAACCTCTCGTCCTGCTTCAACACCTGTCACTCCGTGGTCGGCGGGATGCGCGAGCGCGGCTTCGGGCGCATCGTCAACATCGGGTCGGTCAACGGTCAGGCGGGTCAGTACGGGCAGGTGAACTACGCATCGGCCAAGTCCGGCATTCATGGATTCACCAAGGCCCTAGCCCTGGAGCTTGCCTCGAAGCACGTCACCGTCAATGCCATCGCCCCCGGCTACGTCGACACCGAGATGGTGCGTGCCGTGCCCGAGGAAATCCTGGCGAAGATCATCAAGACCATCCCCATGGGCCGCCTGGGCAAGCCGGAGGACATCGCCCGCGCCGTGCTCTTCCTGGTCGCGGACGACGCAGACTTCATCACCGGCTCGACCCTCTCCATCAACGGCGGTCAGCACATGTACTGAAGGGTCTCAACCCGGTCATAGCCGCCCCGTCGCGGGTGCTCCGGGAAGGGCGCCCGCGACAGGGGACGCGCGCTACTTCTCCCACTCCAACACGAGCATGGATTTGTCGCCAGGGTCGGCGGCGTGCAGCTTGGGGTCCAGATTTCCCACCACCGAGGGAGTCTTGAACCGGCGGCGCGACGGAATCTGAATCTCCCGCATTTTCAGTGGCGCCTTACCCTTGTTGCGGCGATAGAACTCGATGACCTGCACCGCGTAGCGCCGGGTCTCCGGATAGGTCATGGCCCGATCGGCCTCGAGCGCTCCCTCGCCGGCGTTGTATGCGGCAATCGCCTGGCCGACGCTCCGGTACTTGGTGATCAGGCGCTTGAGATGGCGCGTTCCGACATTGACGTTGGTCTCGGGCGCGAACAGTTCCTCGGCCGAGTCCACGCCGTAGTCGGCAGCGGTGGCGGGCATCACCTGCATCAGGCCGATGGCGCCGGCGCGGGAGACCGCGGCGGGATTGTAGCCGGACTCCGCGGCGATGACCGCGTGCACCAGGTCCCGATCGACACCGTACCGCTTGGCCGCGGCGTCGATCATGGGCCTCAGCTTGCGCTTGTTGACTGCGCTGATCCGGCCAGGCGGCGGCGTCTCGAGCCCGGCGGCGGTGTCGACGGCCGAAGCGGGCGCGCAAAGCATCGCGCACAGCAGGAGGCAGGCAGCGATCGAAATCTCTTTTCGCATCATGACCATCGGGACCTCACCGCGGGCATCCCAGGGCGTGGTTGCGGCAACCAGCGGCGGATGCAGCGCGCATACCAAAGCTAGCCGAATTCCGGCGCCATGCACAGCACGGGTTTTCAGGCCGCACCCCGCGAGTCCCCGTGTGCCGCCCCTGCCCCTGGTGGAATCCCACGGATTGAAGGAAACTACCAAGGACGCAACTGGGGAGGAGACAGCGAAGATGAAGGTTCTGCAACGCGCGGCCGTGGCCGCAACCACGGCCCTTTGGCTGTTACATGGTGCGATCCTGTCCGCGCAGGAGCAACAGGCGCAAACGCCGGAACCTGCCGCGGAAGCACAGGCGGCGGAAGGCGAGCAAGCGGCCGAGGACCTGTTCCCGCAGGAGCAGATCGAGCAGCTGGTGGCCCCAGTCGCACTCTACCCGGATGCCTTGCTCGCCCAGGTGTTCATGGCGTCGACCTATCCGCTCGACATAGTGCAGGCGGCGCGCTGGCAGAAAGAGAACCCCGACATCAAGGAAGAGGCCATCGAACAGGCCGTAGGGGACGAGCCATGGGACCAGAGCGTCAAGACGCTGCTGTTCTTCCCGGACGTGCTGGCCTACATGAACAAGAACCTCGACTGGACCCAGGATCTGGGCGACGCGGTCCTCGGTCAGCAGGATGACGTGACCGATGCGGTTCAGACCCTGCGCCGCGAGGCCAAGGCGGCGGGCAATCTGGAGAGCTCGGAACAACAGAGGGTGGAGCTCGCCCCATCCGAGGAAGAGGGTGTGCAGGCGCAGGCCGGCGAGGAGACCATCGTCATCCAGCCCGCCGATCCCCAGGTGGTGTATGTACCCTCCTATGATCCCTCGGCGGTCTACGGCCAGACCGCGCCTCCGGCGACCACCTACTATCCCAGCACCTACACCACCCCGACTACCACCTACGTGACCGACTCGGGCTCCTCGAGCACCGACAGCCTCGTAGCCTTCGGCGCGGGCGCGCTGGCAGGCGGTCTGTTGACCGCCGCCATCATGTGGAACGACAACGACCGTTACGATCGCATCTACTACGGCGGGCGCGGGTACTACGGACGTCCTGGATACTGGAACAGCCCCAACTACTGGGGCGGCGGCTGGCGGCGGCCGGGAAACATCGACATCAACCGCAACGTCAACATCAATCGGGGCGACATCAACATCAGCCGCGACCGAGGCGATCTCACTGTCAACCAGGTCAAGAAATGGGAACACAACCCCGAACGGCGCGGGAGCGTTCGCTACCGTGGCAAGCAAACTCAGAACAAGTTTGCCAACGTCAACAAGGACCGGGGCAGGCGCGACATCGCGCGGGGCCGCGACCCCAACCGCAAGCGGCCGGAAATCGGCGGCAGGGACCGCCCTCAGATCGGCGATAAGGACCGGCTCGCACGGCCAGACCGCGCGCGAACGGCCACCCGCGACGCACAGCGCCCGCAGGCGCGGGATGTGAAGCGCCCCGAGGCACGTCCGGCGAGGGCGCCGCAGAAGCGGGATGTGCAGCGCCCGCAGACCCGGCAGGCCAAGGCGCCGCAAAAGCGGGACGTGAAGCTGAACAAACCCAAACAGCAGGTCAAGAGGCCGGCGGCCAGACCGGCCGCCAAGCCAGCTGCGCGACCGGCGGCGAAACCGGCAAAACGATCGTCCGGAGGCAGCGCCTTCAAGTCGCACAAGGGCGGGAATGCGCGGGCGGCCAGCCATCGCGGCGCCAAGAGTCGCGGGGGCGGAAACCGGGGCGGCGGCGGGCGACGCCGTTGAACGTCACCACTGCGTTTGCCGTTGAGCTCACCCGCACTTGGAGAAGATCAAGATGAAGACCACCCTGCCCATACAGAAACTCGCATCCGCCCTCGGGGCCGCCATGTTGCTCGCAGGCCCTCCGGCGATGGCCGAGCAGACCATCTTCCCAACCCCCGAGGCTGCCGCCCAGGCCCTGATCGACGCCGCATCCGAGGAGGGACCCGAGGGCCTGCGCGCCGTGCTCGGCCCCGAGCTCGAAAACCTGACCTCGCCCGACCCGGTGAGCGACGCCCAGGAGCGCGCCGACTTCATCGAAGCCGCGCTGGAGGCCGCGGGCATCGAGCAGGAGGACGACGAGCATGCCGTACTGGTCATAGGCCCGGATGACTGGCCCTTCCCCATCCCGCTGGTGCGTGGACCCGAGGGCTGGTACTTCGACACGCCCGCGGGCGTCGAGGAGCTGATGGACAGACGCGTCGGCCGCAACGAGCTCACCACCATCGGCGTGGTGCGGGCGTACGTCGACGCCCAGTTCGAGTACGAGGAGGCGGATCGCAACGAGGACGGGAAGCGTGAGTACGCGCAGAAGTTCTTCAGCAGCGAGGGCTCGCGCGACGGGCTCTACTGGCCGGCTGCGGAAGACGAGCCCGAGAGCCCGATGGGCTCGCTGGTGGCCGAGGCGGTGGCAAAGGGCTACGGCGGTGACAAATCGGAAGGCCCGCGCCCCTACTTCGGCTATCTCTACCACATCCTCACCGCGCAAGGCGAGCAGGCCCCTGGCGGGGCCAAAAACTACCTGGAGGACGGGCACATGACCAAGGGGTTCGCCTTGGTGGCCTGGCCAGCGGAGTATGGAAACAGCGGGGTCATGACCTTCCAGGTCAATCAGTCCGGGATCGTCTACCAGAAGGACCTGGGCGAGGACACGGGTGCCGTCGCGGCTGCCATCGAAGCCTACAACCCGGACGCGAGCTGGGAGCCGGTGACGGACGAGGGACCTGAGGAGGAAGAGCAACCGGAGGCGGACTCAGACTCGTGAGGAACAGGCGTCGTCAAGCCCGCGCGGGATTGCCCGACAGGCCTCGCGCCTCGCTGTTTCGTCCAGCCGGCATTGCCGGGCTGGTGCTTGGTTGCTGGTGGGCGGTCGCAGGCGCCGAGATCTACCGCTACCAGGACGCGCAGGGGGGCTGGCATTTCACCGACGATCCCCCGCCAGGGGTCGAGGCGGAGCAGGTCCTGGACATCACCGAGACCGCGAAGCCAACGGCCAGGGAGTCGTCGATCGATCTCGCCGCCCAGCTGCAAGGCAACTACGATCCCATCACCCCCATCGCCCGCGCGACCCTCGCAGTTGTCACGGTAAAGAGCGCGGTCGGCCAGGCCTCCGGCTTCTTCTGCTCGGAGGAGGGCCATATCCTGACCAACCGGCACGTCGTGCGTCCGGCCGAAACCGGCGAGCTGGGGGAACGCGACCAGGGGCTCCAGGGCAAGGACGCGGACCTGCGGACCCTGGAGCAGCAGTCCGAGGTAGCCCAATCCCAGCTCGGACTGATGAAGAAGGACCTGGATGGATATCAGCGCGTGTTGGAGCGCACCACGGACGACGAAGCGCGGCATTGGGCCCAGCAAGCCTACGACAATCTCTCGGGCCGCTATCAGGCTGAGCAGGAAAAGGTACGGACGCTGAACGACGACCTGCAGAGATTGAAGAGGGACCTCAAGCAGATTCGCCGAGACTTCGATTGGGAACGCAGCAGCGCCGCGGTCGCAACCTCCTTCGACATCATCCTCAAGGACGGCACTGAGTTGGAGGCGCAACTGATCGGCGTGGGCCAAGACCACGACCTCGCCCTGCTCAAGGTCGACGGTTTCCGCACCCCGCACCTCGCGCTTGACGACACCGAAAGTCTATCCCAGGGAATGCGCGTTTTCGCCATCGGCAATCCGCTGGGGATGCAGGACTCGGTCACCTCCGGGGTCATTACCCAGATCACCGCCGAGAGCATCTTCACGGACGCGCAGATCCTGCCGGGCAACAGCGGCGGTCCGCTGATCAGCGAGACCGGCATCCTGATCGGCGTGAACGTCGCCAAAAACGTGCCGTCGGGAGAATCTCCCTACGCCGCAGGCTTCGGCAAGTCGATTCCTGTCCAGGCGGCGCTCGATGAGTTCCGCGATTACCTTCCCGCTGCGAGCCAGTTTCAACCCACCGCCCCCGCGATCGAGGTCTTCCCCCCGCCAAGCCCACCGCAAGGCGGCTTCTCCTGGGACTGAAGGCCTCACGCCCGTCCATGATCGTGAACCCCGTCCGCGGCACGAATCATCCCGCGCGCTACACTCAAGGGCAGCCTCCGCACACGGGCAACGCACCGCGCCATGCCAGAGAACATCGCAAACGGCACCCGACGCCAGATCGGGGATAAGTCCTGCGTCTACTACGACGGCTATTGGATCAAGCGCTACGACCCACCGGCGGACAGCCTGGAGGCCAAGAAGCGGCTCATCCACGCCCTCACCCGCCGCCTGTTCAACCACGTCGAGCACGGCATCAACATCCCGGGCAACCGCCTCGAGGAGGCGCGCCGGGCCTACGAGCGAGAGGCCAATCCCGAACGCAAGCGCGTCAAGGGAGCTATGCTCGCCGGGGCGCTGTTCAACCGCGCGGCCGATATCTTCACCAAGGTCGTGGAGCTACAGGCCGTGGGGGTGGAGATCGTCCCCGACGACGCACTCATGCGCCAATGCGGCCAATGCCTGCTGGACGCCCTCGAACTTGGCCGCATGGTCCGTCACCGCGGCGGCGACGAGGCAATAGACGAACTGTGGGGCGAGCCGTTCAAGGCCTTCTCGGTGCCGATCGAGGACTTTTACGAGAGCCGGTTTATCAAGATCGCCCAGACCATGCGGGACCTGGATCTAATCGCCGACGCACTAGTCAAGAGCCTCGGACCCTGTGATTTCTTCCGGGGCATTGTTCCCACCATCCGCGACCTGGCGCAGGCCGCCAAGCTCAAATGTGAGACGCTGCGCACCGACCCGGTCGTGTTCGAGGTCTGGCCCGCCTTCGTCGTGGCCGGAGATCGCCTGACTCGGTTCGCGCCCACCCTCCCAGCGAACGCCGCTCGCGACCAGAAGCGCTGCGCGAAAAAGGGGCGTCAACTCATCCTGGACGCGGTCACGCTGATCAACCACATCACCCGCGCGCGGGTACCCATGCCCAAGAGCACACAGGCGTTTCTGACCCGCTGTCAGCGCTTCGACACCTACCATGACAGCGTACGAGCACGCGTCCGGACCAGGAAGACCGAAAGCGTCTGAGTCGGCGTTCCGTTCGCCGTTGGTATCGCCACGGCGTCTTCCCCCAGTCCCGAATCGGGCTGTCGCCACCGCTCGCGCTTTTAACAAGTCAAACAGGGCTCCTGCCTGGTGGTCTTGGCGATCCGGACTCACGCATCCCCGAAACTTCCGATTGCTTGCCCACCCACAGCGCCGGGGAACCCTCGGTCATCATTCGCGCAACCATTGCTGCGCGAGTTCGAACACCAAGCTTGACGAACACGCGCCGCAGATAAGATGCGACCGTGTAATCGCTGATCCTGAGGTGCTTGGCGATCTGTTTATTCTGGTAGCCGCGGGCGACGTCTTCGGCGACCTGAAGCTCGCGCGGGGTGAGCAGTTCTACGATCGAAGTAAGGTCACCGCTTTTCGGGTCTGATGAGGGGGCCGAACAAAGAATTAGGTAGCGCCGCCCAAGCACAGCGCAGCTGCCGACGACTTGCAGCCCGTCCGGCTCTTCGGAATTGATGCCTGGTCGGTCAGGGGTGTCGGCGACGACCTCACTCTCAGAAACAATGCAGCAGGCTGCCTCGTCGATCGTAAACTCAACGACCGTTTCCATGTCAGTCCCTCCGCGATCAGAGCGTCCAAGTCGCTTTCTTCTCCTTCTTTCACGGCTTATCGTTATTGGCGATCAGCGAAACGCTGATCGATTCAGCGCTCCCCGCGGCACATGTACGTAACGCCATTTTCAAGCGCGTAAGCGATTGAAACCGAG
>CAYNBI010000064.1:0-22358 GCA_964395315.1 uncultured Chromatiaceae bacterium
CGCGAAGGCGGGCGTACCGTCGGCGCCGGCGTGGTCTCCAAGGTTATCGAGTAAGCGCAATGGCAAACCAAAGAATTCGCATCCGCCTGAAGGCATTCGACCACCGCCTGATCGATCAGTCGGCGCGGGAGATCGTCGATACGGCCAAGCGGACCGGGGCCCAGGTGCGCGGTCCCGTGCCGCTGCCTTCGAAAAAGGAGCGGTTCACCGTGTTGATCTCGCCCCACGTCAACAAGGACGCGCGCGACCAGTACGAGCTGCGCACCCACAAGCGGTTGATGGATATCGTCGATCCGACGGATAAGACGGTGGATGCCCTGATGAAACTGGATCTGGCCGCCGGCGTAGACGTGCAGATCAAGCTGAGCTGAGGACACGACGATGACGATTGGTGTGATCGGACGCAAGGCGGGCATGACCCGGATCTTTACCGAGGACGGCGCGACCGTCCCGGTGACGGTCATTGAGGTCGACGCGAACCGCGTGTCTCAGGTTAGGTCTGCGGAGACCGACGGCTACCGCGCGGTGCAGCTGACCGCCGGGGCCCGCAAGCTGTCCCACGTCAACAAGCCGATGGCCGGCCATTTCGGCAAGGCGGGCGTCGCTGCGGGCGATACGCTGCACGAGTTCCGCCTGGCAGCCGGCGAGGGTGAAGATTTGGCGGTCGGCCAGGAACTTGGCGTGACGATGTTCGAGACGGGCCAGAAAGTGGATGTTCGCGGCGTGACCAAGGGCCGGGGTTTCTCCGGCGCCATCCGCCGTCATAATTTCCGGTCTCAAGACAGCACCCACGGCAACTCGGTTTCCCACCGCGCCCCGGGGTCCATCGGCCAGTGCCAAACGCCCGGACGCGTGTTCAAGGGCAAGCGCATGGCGGGGCAGCTGGGCAACGTCAATCGTTGCCAGCAGAACCTGGAAATCGTGCGCGTAGATGCCGAGCGCAATCTCCTGCTGGTCAGGGGTGGCGTGCCCGGACCCGCCGGAGGGCGCCTGATGGTGACGCCGTCCGTGAAGCAGAAGAACAAGGGCTAATCTGTCATGGAAATCCAGATTCGAGGCGCAACCGGAGGCACACTTCAAGTCTCCGATGCTGTGTTCGCCGCCGACTACAAGCCGGGGCTGGTGCATCAGGTGGTCACCGCCTACCTTGCCGCGTCGCGTTCCGGCACCAAGGCGCAGAAAAATCGCGCCGCCGTCAGCGGCGGCGGGGCGAAGCCCTTCCGGCAGAAGGGCACCGGTCGTGCGCGCGCCGGAACCAGCCGCAGCCCGCTGTGGCGAGGTGGTGGCGTTGTTTTCGCGGCCAGCCCTCGGGACTACGCGCAGAAGGTAAACCGGAAAATGTACCGGGGCGCCGTGCGATCCATCCTTTCGGAGCTGGCTCGCCAGGGGCGCCTGGTGGTGGCTTCCGAGCTGTCTCTCTCCGCGCCCAAGACCAAGGAGATCAGCCAGAAGCTCCGCGAGTTGGGCGTGAGCGACGCGTTGATCGTAGTCGAATCCTTCGACGATCCCGTATTCCTTGCCGGACGCAACCTGGCCAATGTCGATGTGGTGACCGCCCAGGAAGCGGATCCGGTAAGCATGATCGCCTTCGAGCACGTGGTCGCAACAGAAGGTGCAATCCGCAAGCTTGAGGAGCGGCTGGCATGAATCAGGAACGGCTGATGAAGGTTCTGTTGGCGCCAATCGTCTCGGAAAAGGCGTCGATCGCCGCGGATGCGAGCGCGCAGTATGCCTTCCGGGTCGCCCCCGACGCGACCAAGCGCGAGATCGGGCGGGCGGTCGAGGCCCTGTTCGACGTCAAGGTCGAGGGCGTCCAGGTACTGAACGTGCGGGGCAAGAAGAAGCGTTTCGGCCAGCGGATGGGTAAGCGCAAGGACTGGCGCAAGGCATACGTGCGTCTCCAAGCCGGGCACGACATCGATTTCGGCGGCGGGGCTTGAGGCAGCCTCAATCGGCGGGCAAGCGTACCTCGGTAGGGCCCCCGGCGCGGAGCCGAGCAGGCGAACGGCCGCGGACGTACCGCGCGACAAATTGACAGATGTGGACCAGGTAAGATGGCAATCGTAAAGACCAATCCGACCTCTCCCGCGCGGCGTTTCGTCGTCAAGGTGGTCACTCCGGGCATCCATAAAGGTGCTCCTTACGAGCCCCTGTTGGCGAAGAAAGGCAAGTCGGGCGGCCGTAACAACCAGGGGCGCATCAGCGTTCGCCACCGCGGCGGGGGCCATAAGCAGCGTTATCGGGTGGTCGACTTCAAGCGCAACAAGGTCGGCGTTTCGGCCGAAGTCGAGCGTATCGAGTACGACCCGAACCGCACCGCCCACATCGCGCTTCTGAAATATCTAGACGGCGAGCGCGCGTACATCATCGCGCCAAAGGGCTTGAAGGCCGGCGATCGCGTGCAGGCGAGCGAGGACGCGCCCATCAGCCCGGGGAACTGCCTGCCTCTGCGGAACATCCCGCTCGGCACCCTGGTGCATTGCATCGAGATGCGGCCGGGTAAGGGCGCGCAGCTCGCCCGGGCGGCCGGAAGCTCCGCCCAGATCATCGCCCGTGAAGGAAAGCACGCGACGCTTCGTCTGCGTTCGGGAGAGATGCGCAGGATCCATGCCGAGTGCCGTGCGGTCGTTGGCGAGGTTGGCAACACGGAGAACAGCCTGCAGAAGCTGGGCAAGGCGGGTGCCACGCGTTGGCACGGACGCCGGCCGACGGTTCGCGGTGTTGTCATGAACCCGGTCGATCATCCACACGGTGGTGGTGAAGGTCGGACCTCGGGCGGTCGTCACCCGGTGTCTCCCTGGGGTGTTCCGACCAAGGGGTACAAGACCCGTAGCAACAAGCGCACCGACAAGATGATCGTGCGTCGTCGCGGCAAGAAATAAACAGTCGAGGTTGAGCCAGTGCCACGTTCGATTCGAAAGGGACCCTTTGTAGACCACCACTTGATCAAGAAGGTGGAAGAGGCGGTCGCGCAGAACAGCAAGCGGCCGATCAAGACCTGGTCGCGCCGTTCCATGGTATTGCCCGAGATGGTCGGTCTCACCATCGCGGTGCACAACGGTCGTCAGCACGTACCCGTCCTGGTCAACGAGAACATGATCGGGCACAAGCTCGGGGAGTTCGCCCTGACCCGGACCTACAGGGGGCATGCGGCCGACAGAAAGGCAAAGAAGAAGTAGCCGAGGAAGCGCAAATGCAGGCTGAAGCAAAACTCAAGTACGCGCGCGTTTCGGCGCAGAAGGTGCGGCTCGTCGCCGACCAGATCCGCGGGCTGCATGTGGAGCAGGCACTGAGCCTTCTCACTTTCAGCACCCGTAAGGGTGCGGGCATCGTCAAGAAGATCCTGGAGTCGGCCATCGCCAACGCCGAGCACAACGAGGGTGCGGATATCGACGAGCTCAAGGTCTCTGCGGTGCAGGTCAACGAGGGACCGACCATGAAGCGTATCCGCGCCCGGGCGAAGGGCCGCGCGAACCGTATCGTCAAGCGCACCAGCCATATCAGCGTGACGGTTGCCGAGCGCTAAGCATTCGAGAGAATCCAGCATGGGTCAGAAAGTAAATCCAAACGGGATCCGCCTTGGCATCGTCAAGGAGTGGACGTCCAAGTGGTACGCCGATTCGAAGGAGTACGCGGATCTGTTGAACAAGGATCTCGAGGTGCGCGCCTTCCTCAAGAAGCGGCTCTCCGATGCGTCCGTCAGCCGCATTCAGATCAACCGCCCGGCGAAGAATGCCCACATCACCGTCCACACGGCGCGCCCAGGGGTGGTGATCGGCAAGAAGGGCGAGGATATCGACTCCCTGCGCAAGCAGGTCTCCGAGATGATGGGTATTCCGGTACACATCAGTATCGAGGAGATCCGCAAACCCGAGCTCGATGCACAACTGGTTGCCGAGAGCGTCGCCCAGCAGCTCGAGCGGCGCATTATGTTCCGGCGCGCGATGAAGCGGGCGGTGCAGAACGCCATGCGCCTTGGCGCCGAGGGGATTCGGATCAACGTCGCGGGTCGCCTGAATGGCGCGGAGATCGCGCGCAGCGAGTGGTACCGCGAGGGCCGGGTTCCGCTGCATACGTTGCGCGCCGACATCGATTACGGCTTCGCGGAGGCGGTGACCACCTACGGGGTGCTCGGCGTTAAGGTCTGGGTCTTTAAGGGAGAGGTCTTCGGCGCCCCGGCAGAGGCAGACCAAGCGCCCAAGACCGCTGGGAAGAGGGGCTGATCCATGCTGCAACCGAAAAGAACCAAGTTTCGCAAGCAACACAAGGGTCGCAATCGCGGCCTCGCCCAGTCGGGCAGCAGCGTGAGCTTCGGAGAGTTCGGCCTCAAGGCAACCACCCGCGGACGGTTGACGGCACGGCAGATCGAAGCGGCCCGACGCGCCATCACCCGCAAGGTCCGCCGCGGCGGGAAGCTTTGGATCCGTGTGTTCCCGGACAAGCCGATCTCCAAGAAACCCCTGGAGGTCCGCATGGGCAAGGGCAAAGGCAACGTCGAGTACTGGGTGGCATTGGTCCAGCCTGGCAAGGTGCTGTACGAAATCGAGGGAGTGCCGGAGGTGCTGGCGCGCGAGGCGTTCGAGCTGGCGGCGGCCAAGCTCCCGGTGCAGACCACCTTTTCGAAGCGGACGGTGATGTGATGAAAGCGAAAGACTTGAGGAATAGCAGCGCTGAAGAGCTGCAAAAGCAGCTCCAGGAGCTGCTAAAGGAGCAGTTCAGCCTGCGCATGCAGCGCGGCGTAGGCCAGCTTTCGCGGCCCTCTCAGATGCGCGTCGTACGACGCGACATCGCGCGGATCAAGACGGTAATGACTGAAATGAAGGCGGGCAGCGGGAAATGAGCGCGGAAGAAAAGACCAACCGTAGATTGACGGGTCGCGTCCTGAGCAATGCGATGGACAAGACGATTACGCTTGTGGTGGAGCGCCAGGTGAAGCATCCCCTCTACGGCAAGTTCATCCGCCGCTCGACCAAGATCCACGCCCACGACGAGGAGAACGCGTGCGGCGCCGGCGATTGGGTAGTCGTGGAGCAATGTCGCCCGCTGTCCAAGACCAAGACTTGGCGCTTGGTCGAGATTGTGGAAAAGGCGCGCTGAGCCAGGCCGCAGACGCCTGATTCGAGGCCCCGACGGCTGGTGAAGCCGGGCGATATATAGGAACCAAAACAATGATTCAGATGCAGACCAACCTGAGCGTTGCCGACAACAGTGGCGCCAAGCGTGTGCAGTGCATCAAGGTGCTCGGCGGCTCGCACCGGCGCTATGCCGACATCGGCGACGTGATCAAGGTGACGGTAAAGGACGCGATTCCGCGGGGTAAGGTCAAGAAAGGCGATGTGTTCAACGCGGTGGTGGTGCGCACCAAGAAGGGTGTGCGGCGCACGGACGGGTCGGTGATCCGTTTCGACGGCAATGCGGCGGTGCTGCTCAACAACCAGCTGCAACCCATCGGCACCCGTATCTTCGGTCCGGTGACGAGGGAACTGCGAGGCGAGCGCTTCATGAAGATCATTTCACTGGCGCCGGAAGTTCTGTGAGGTTTTTGGGTCATGCGCAAGATTAAGAAGGGTGACGACGTCGTCGTCCTCACCGGCAAGGACAAGGGGAAGCGTGGCACCGTGCTGCGCGTGCTCAACGACAGCCATATCGTGGTTGAGAACGTGAACATGGTGAAGAAGCACCAGAAACCGAATCCCCAGCGTGGTGTCCCAGGCGGCATCGTCGACAAGGAGATGCCGTTGCACGTATCCAACGTCGGCCTCTACAACCCGGCGAAGGACGGCGCGGACCGGGTCGGGTTCAAGACGCTCGAGGACGGCCGGAAGGTGCGCGTGTTCAAGTCCAACGGCGAAGTCGTCGACGTTTGAGTGATTCAGCCATGTCCAGATTGCAGACAGAATACGCGGAGAAAATCGTCGCCCAGCTCATGGAGCGCTTCCAGTACGGCAGCGTGATGCAGGTGCCGAGGATCGAGAAGATCAGCCTCAACATGGGCGTTGGCGAGGCGATCGCCGATAAGAAAATCATGGATCATGCGGTTTCGGACCTGCGCTCCATCGCAGGCCAGCAACCGATCGTGACCAACGCGCGCAAGTCGGTAGCGGGATTCAAGATCCGCGAGGGCTGGCCGATTGGCTGCAAGGTGACCTTGCGCCGTGAGCGGATGTATGAGTTCCTCGACCGCCTCATCAACATCGCGATTCCGCGTATCCGCGATTTCCGAGGGCTCAACCCGAAGGCATTCGACGGGCGCGGAAACTACAGCATGGGCGTCAGGGAGCAGATCATCTTCCCGGAGATCGACTACGACAAGATTGACGCCCTGCGTGGCCTCGACATCACTATTACGACCTCGGCCCAGACCGACGCAGAGGGCCGGGCGCTGCTCGAGGCATTCAAGTTTCCCTTCAGGAGCTGAGAACGGATCATGGCGAAAAAGAGCATGGTGGCGCGTGACGTCAAGCGCGCCAAGATAGCGAGCAAGTATGCCGCCAAGCGGGCCGCGCTGAAGGCGGTGATCGCCGATCGCAATGCCAGCCAGGAACAGGTTGAGGCGGCGATTGGGCAGCTGCAGAAGCTGCCGCGGGATGCGAGCCCCACCAGGCAACAGCGCCGCTGCAGGGTCAGCGGCCGACCGCATGGTGTTTACCGCAAATTCGGCCTGGGCCGCAACAAGCTGCGGGAGGCTGTGATGCGCGGGGACGTACCCGGACTGGTGAAGGCCAGCTGGTAACGGAATTCTCCCGCCGAAGATTTTTTCATCAACGAGCCGGGTATCGCGCCGCAACGGCGGACTGACCCGAGGAGTCGGCTATGAGTATGTCGGATCCGATTGCGGATATGTTGACCAGAATCCGCAACGGCCAGATTCGCGGCAAGGTGACAATCGCCATGCCCGCGTCCAAGCAGAAGCTTGCCATCGCCAACCTGTTGAAGGACGAGGGTTACCTCTCCGAGGTCTCGCTCGAGGGCGAAGGCGTTAAGCGCCAGTTGGTGATCAAGCTCAAGTACTTTCGGGGCAAGCCGGTCATCGAGCGGCTCGAGCGCGTCTCGCGCCCAGGTCTGCGGATCTACCGCGGCAAGGACGACCTGCCGAAGGTGTGGGGCGGTCTCGGCACGGCGATCGTTTCCACCTCCCAGGGGGTGATGACCGACCGCGCCGCGCGCAAGGCCGGTCATGGCGGCGAAATTGTCGCCTTCGTGGCCTGATCGGGAGGAGGCGAAAGATGTCACGCATAGCGAAAGCACCTGTCCCCGTCCCCTCCGGCGTCAGCGTCGAGATCTCTGGCCAGCAGATTTGGGTCAAGGGAGGCAAGGGCACCCTGGAATGGAGCGTGCACCCGCTGGTAAAGGTCGCCCATGAAGACGGCGAGCTGAAGGTGTCTCCGGTCACCGAGACCAAGGAGGCTTGGGCGCAGGCAGGAACGACCCGCGCGCTGCTCAACAACATGGTTGTGGGCTGCAGCGCCGGATTCGAGCGCAAGCTGACCCTGGTGGGGGTCGGTTATCGGGCGCAGGCCCAGGGCAACAACCTGAACCTGACCCTCGGCTTCTCGCACCCCGTGAACTATCCGGTGCCAGAGGGCATTGCGGTGGCCACGCCCTCGCCGACGGAGATCGTCGTAAGCGGCGCGGACAAGCAGAAGGTCGGCCAGATCGCCTCGGAAATTCGTGGTTTCCGTCCTCCCGAGCCATACAAGGGCAAGGGTGTGCGTTACGCGGACGAGCAAGTCCTGCGTAAAGAAGCGAAGAAGAAGTAAGGGTTACCGATATGGACAAGAAGCAAGCACGCCTGCGCCGCGCGGCGCGCGCCCGCGCCAAGATACGCGAGCTCGGTGCCTTCCGTCTGTGCGTATACCGCACGCCCCGCCACATGTATGCTCAGGTCCTCTCGCCGGACGGCGGTAAGGTTGTCGCCAGCGCTTCGACGGTGGAGAAGCAGCTGCGAGAGTCCATCGCCGGGCACCCCGGCAACAGCGCCGCCGCCGCCGCGATCGGCAAGGCAATCGCCGAGCGCGCAAAGTTGGCGGGCGTCGAGAAGGTGGCATTCGACCGCTCCGGGTTCCGCTACCACGGCCGGGTGAAGGCCCTGGCCGATGCGGCGCGCGAAGGCGGACTGCAATTCTAAGGGCTGAACCATGGCGAATTACAATCCCAAGCCGGAAGGCGACGAATTTCTCGAGAAGCTGGTCGGAGTCAACCGCGTGGCCAAGGTCGTGAAGGGCGGCCGCCAGTTCGGCTTTTCAGCCCTCACCGTGGTTGGCGATGGCAAGGGCCGCGTCGGCTTCGGTACTGGCAAGGCGCGTGAGGTCCCGGTGGCCATTCAAAAGGCCATGGAGAGTGCGCGCAGGAACATGGTCGAGGTCAAGCTCAACGGCACGACGCTGCAATACCCCGTGAACGGCCGCCACGGCGCCGCGAAGGTGTTCATGCAGCCCGCATCGGAAGGCACGGGAATCATCGCGGGCGGGGCAATGCGCGCCGTTTTCGAGGTGCTCGGCGTGCACAACGTCCTTGCCAAGTGCATCGGGACGAACAACCAGATGAATGTGGTCCGGGCGACGATCAATGGGCTCCGTACCATGTCCGACCCGGAAGCTGTCGCGGCCAAGCGTGGCAAGACCGTCGAAGAGATCCTGGGGTAGCAAATGGGCAAGAAGACGATGAAAGTCACGCTGGTGCGCAGCCTGAACGGGCGTCTGGACTCGCATCAGGCGTGTGTGCGCGGCCTTGGCCTGCGGCGCATGCATCAGGTGGTCGAGGTCGAGGATACCCCGGCGACGCGCGGGATGGTCAACAAGGTCGCCTACATGGTGAAGGTGCTGGAGGAATCCTGACATGCGCTTGAATGACATTCGGCCCGCAGAGGGCAGCAAAAGCGACCGCAAGCGAGTCGGGCGCGGCATCGGCAGCGGCCTCGGCAAGACCGGCGGGCGCGGGCACAAGGGACAGAAGTCCCGTGCCGGCGGTTTCCATAAGGTCGGATTCGAGGGCGGACAGATGCCCTTACAGCGTCGGCTGCCAAAGATCGGCTTCCGCTCGCGCAAGGGCATGACCGCGGACGAGGTGCGCCTGGGCGAGCTCAAGCGCGTCGAGGGAGACGTCGTGAGTCTGGAGACCCTGCGCGCGGCCGACCTGATCGGCAGCGTCATCACGACCGTGAAGATCATCGCCTCCGGGCAAGTGGATCGGGCGCTGACCGTTCGCGGTGTCGGCGTCACCAAGGGCGCCCGGGCGGCAATCGAGGCGGCGGGCGGCACAGTCGAAGCATAGGATCAACGCGAGACCATAATGGCCAGGACTACTTCCTCCATGGCCGAAGCGCTTGGCGGCATGGGGCGGCTCACGGAGCTGCGGCATCGCCTGCTGTTCGTGCTCGGTGCGCTGCTGGTGTATCGGATCGGCACCTTTATCCCGGTGCCGGGCGTGAATCCGGAGGCGCTGGCAATTCTGTTCGATCAGAACCAGGGCTCTATCCTGGACATGTTCAACATGTTCTCGGGGGGCGCGCTGGAGCGGGCGAGCCTGTTTGCCTTAGGGATCATGCCTTACATCTCCGCCTCCATCATCATGCAGCTCATGAGCGCGGTCATCCCGAAGCTGGAGCAGCTCAAGAAGGAAGGCGAGCAGGGCCGGCGCAAGATCACACAGTACACACGCTACGGCACCGTGGTCCTGGCCACGTTCCAGGCCATTGGCATCTCCATCGCGCTGCAGGGGCAGTCGGCGGGGGGCTCGGCGATCGTGGTGCAGTCCGGATACGGCTTCGTCTTTACGGCGGCCGTCTCGCTGGTAACCGGGACCATGTTCCTGATGTGGCTAGGCGAGCAGATCACGGAGCGCGGCATCGGCAATGGCATCTCGCTGATCATCTTCGCCGGCATCGTCGCCGGCCTGCCGTCCGCGATCGGCGGCACGCTGGAGTTGGTGCGTACCGGCGAGATGAACGCCTTGGCGGTGCTGGCGCTCTTTGTCGTGGCGCTCGGCGTGACCGCGTTCGTGGTGTTCGTGGAGCGCGGGCAGCGCAGAATTACGGTGAACTACGCGCGCCGTCAGCAGGGTAGACGCCTGATGGCGGCCCAAAGCACGCACTTGCCACTCAAGCTCAACATGGCCGGCGTCATTCCGCCCATTTTCGCGTCGAGCATCATCCTGTTTCCAGGCACGCTCGGACAGTGGTTCGGCAGCTCGGAGGATCTCCGCTGGCTGGCGGACATCACCAGCAAGCTCTCGCCGGGTGAGCCCGTCTACGTCATTTTCTACGCGCTCGCGATCATCTTTTTCTGTTTTTTCTACACCGCCTTGGTGTTCAACGCGAAAGAGACCGCAGACAACCTGAAGCGCTCGGGAGCCTTCATCCCGGGCATCCGCCCCGGTGAACAGACCGCGCGCTACATCGACGGCGTGATGACGCGGCTGACGGCGGCTGGCGCCATTTACATTACGGCGGTTTGCCTGTTGCCGGAGTTCCTCATCGTGGGCTGGAACGTGCCCTTCTATTTCGGCGGTACGTCGCTGCTGATCGTGGTGGTCGTCGTCATGGACTTCATGGCGCAGATTCAGGCGCACCTGATGTCCCACCAGTACGAGGGACTGATGAAGAAGGCGAACCTGAAGGCACCTGGAGCAGGGCTGATCCGTTAGGGAGCCGCTGATGATTGGCTGTCCTGGCCAAAATCGGCACGCCAGCCAAGAAGGGCAGTTCTTGGATGGCTGTATTTTCAATCGCGTGGGTGCTTGAAGGTGGCGTCACATCCATGGGCCACGGAGAACGCTCAATGGATCAGCGCTTCCCCGGGCCGGGGCGTGCGCAGACTAAGAGTTTATCGGGAGTAAAGATCGTGAAAGTCAGGGCTTCAGTAAAAAGGGTTTGCCGTAACTGCAAGATCATCCGCCGCAACGGCGTGGTGCGCGTGATCTGCAAGGACCCCAAGCATAAGCAGCGTCAGGGTTGAGTCCCTTTCGTTGACTTTTATACCAGAACTGGTAACCTGCGCGGTTTTCGCTCCGCGCGCTTGTGGATTTTGGAGACAGTAGAGCATGGCCCGTATCGCCGGTGTCAACATCCCTGACAGGAAACATACCGTCATCGCGCTGACCGCGATTTACGGCATCGGCCGCACCCGTGCGGCGCAGATCTGCGACGCCGCGGGCGTGCCAAAGGATGCCAAGATCCAGAATCTGACCGAGGAAGAGGTCGACAAGCTGCGCGCCGCGGTTGCCCAGTTCGCGGTTGAAGGCGACCTGCGCCGCGAGGTCTCCATGAACATCAAGCGTCTCATGGACCTCGGCTGCAATCGCGGTATCCGTCACCGTCGGGGCCTGCCCGTGCACGGCCAGCGTACCCGAACCAACGCGCGCACCCGCAAGGGTCCGCGGCGCCCGATCAAGAGATGATTAACGCTAGCCGCGTTCGCTAGTCAGGGAATACTCGATGGCCAAACAGACCCGAACCAAGAAGAAGGTGAAGAAGCAGGTGGCGGACGGAATCGCACACGTCCACGCATCCTTCAACAACACCATCATCACCATCACCGATCGCCAGGGCAATGCGCTGGCGTGGGCGACTTCCGGCGGCTCCGGATTCCGCGGCTCGCGCAAGAGCACGCCGTTCGCGGCGCAGGTCGCCGCCGAGCGCGCGGGACAAGCCGTCAAGGAATACGGGCTGAAGAACCTCGACGTGAACGTCAAGGGGCCCGGACCCGGTCGTGAATCCGCTGTCCGCGCGCTCAACAACGCGGGATTCAAGATTACGAGCATCACGGATGTGACGCCCATTCCCCATAACGGATGCCGTCCGCCGAAGAAGCGTCGCGTCTAATCGCTGAGTAGGTTAAGAACATGGCAAGGTACACCGGCCCCACCTGTAAGCTGGCCCGTCGCGAGGGGACAGATCTCTCGCTGAAGAGTCGGGCCCGATCCCTCGATACCAAGTGCAATCTCGAGAAGATGCCGGGCCAGTCGACCGACCGGCGCCGCCGCGTGTCCGACTACGGCCTGCAGCTGCGGGAGAAGCAGAAGGTACGCCGCATGTACGGCGTCTTGGAGAAGCAGTTCCGCAACTATTACCACAAGGCCGCGGCTTCCAAGGGGGCCACGGGCGAGAATCTGCTGCGACTGCTTGAGCGGCGTTTGGACAACGTGGTGTTCCGGATGGGATTCGGCTCCACCCGTGCCGAGGCGCGGCAGCTGGTTAGTCACAAAGGTATCCTGGTCAATGGAAAGGCAGTCAACGTCCCGTCCTTCCAGGTCAGCGAAGAGGACCAGGTCGAGGTCCGCGAGAAGGCCAAGAAGCAGGTGCGTATTCAGAACGCCCTTGCGCTGGCCGAGCAGTACGGCTTGCCCGACTGGATCGAGGTGGACACCAACGCGCTCAAGGGCGTGTTCAAGCGTGTTCCGGAACGATCCGATCTCCCGGCCGATATCAACGAAAACCTGATCGTGGAGTTGTACTCCAAGTAAAGGGAGACAGAGGGTCTTTGCATGGCTGAAGCTGTTAGCGACTTCCTCAAACCGCGCATCGTCAAGGTGGAGCCGGTCGACGGGGTGCGCAGTCACGCCCGGATTTCGCTGGAGCCGCTCGAACGCGGCTTCGGCCACACTCTGGGCAACGCGCTGCGTCGAATCCTCCTCTCGTCCATGTCCGGTTGCGCGGTCACGGAGGTGGAGATCCAAGGGGTGCTCCACGAGTACACGACACTGGAGGGCGTGCAGGAAGACGTGCTCGAGATCCTGCTCAATCTCAAGGAGCTGGCGATCTCCATCGAGGGAAAGGACGAGGCGACCTTCACCCTGTCGAAAAAGGGTCCTGGTCCTGTGATGGCGTCCGACATCGCGCTCGACCACTCCGCCGAGATTGCAAATCCGGATCTGGTTCTGGCCAACCTGACCGGTGACGGGGAGCTCAGCATGACGCTCACCGTTCGTCGGGGACGCGGTTACGAGCCTGCTACGCAGCGTGAAACCGAGGCCGGGGAGGAGCGCCCGATTGGCAAGCTGCCCTTGGACGCCTCCTACAGCCCGGTCCACCGCGTGGCCATCGATGTGCAGTCCGCGCGCGTGGAACAGCGCACCGACCTCGACCGGCTGGTGATTGACCTGGAGACCAACGGGACCATCGATCCGAAGTACGCGGTGCAGCAGGCGGCCGCGATCCTGCGCGACCAGCTTTCGAGCTTTGTTGCCCTGGAGGGGACGCAGACGATCGAGACCGGGCTGGACGAGGAGCAGGACGAGCCGAAGTTCGACCCGATTCTGCTGCGGCCGGTGGACGATCTGGAACTGACGGTGCGTTCGGCGAACTGCCTGAAAGCGGAGAACATCTATCTCATCGGCGACCTCATCCAGCGCACCGAGGTCGAGCTTCTCAAGACGCCGAACCTGGGCAAGAAGTCGCTGACCGAGATCAAGGATGTGCTGGCCACGAGAGGTCTCTCCCTCGGCATGCGACTGGAGAACTGGCCGCCAGAGAACATCGACGAGCTCGCAGTAAAGTAGAGATCTGCAAGGCGTCCATCGTTACCTGCGAGGTCGCGCTCGGTTGGCGGTTGCGGAAAGCGTCCTGGAAGTTACTGATTAAAAAATATTTTGTGGTAGATAACCATGCGCCATCGTAAAGCCGGAAGGCACCTTAGCCGCACAAGCTCCCATCGGGAGGCCATGTTTCGCAACATGGCGAGCTCGTTGTTCCGGCACGAGTTGATCAAGACGACGCTGCCCAAGGCCAAGGAGCTGCGACGGGTCGCCGAACCCATGATCACCATGGCCAAGAACGACTCCGTGCATACGCGTCGCCTTGCCTTTTCCCGCCTGCGGGACAAGGAAGCCGTGGGCAAGCTGTTTGGCGAGCTTGGTCCCCGTTACCGGGAGCGGCCGGGCGGCTATCTGCGAATCCTCAAGTGCGGTTTCCGCAGTGGGGACGCCGCGCCGATGGCTTATGTCGAGCTGGTGGATCGCCCGATCGAGGAACCGGCCGCGATCGAGGCCGAAAAAGATTGATCGGGTCCGTTCCCACGCAGGGGTCGAAAAAGCCGGGCGCTCGCCCGGTTTTTTTTGCCTGGATTCTGGGCGCTGATCGGGACGCGCTCCCGCGAACGGAGTCCCTCCCGTGACCGAGATCCGGCGCATCGCCCTGGTGACGGATTTCGGGGGCGCCGGGCCCTACGTGGGGCAGATGCAACTGGTCCTCTCCGGCGTGGCGCCCGGGATTGCCGCGATGGCGCTGATCTCGAACCTGGCGCCGTTCCGTCCCGACCTTGCGGCCTATCTGCTTCCTGGCCTTGCCCGCGATCTCCCGTCGCAGACCCTGTACCTGTGCGTGGTAGACCCGGGTGTTGGCGGGGAGAGAGGGGTCATCGTCCTGGAGGCGGATGGCTGTTGGTACCTGGGGCCGGACAATGGGCTCCTGTCCCGTGTAGAGCGGCGCGCCCGGGAGGTACGTGTCCTGCGCATCGATTGGCGTCCCGAGAGCATGTCGAACAGCTTCCACGGACGGGACCTCTTCGCCCCGGTGGCGGCCATGCTGTGCCGGGGAGAGATGCCGGATGCGGTGCCGCTGCAGCCATCCTCGATGGTTGGGGCGGACTGGCCCGATGACCTGTGCAAGGTGGTCTACGTGGACGACTATGGCAACCTGATCACCGGGGTCCGCGCCTGCGTCCTGGGTCGGGACGAGCGCTTACACGCGGACGGTCACCAGATTCCTTTCGCGCGGACCTTTTGTGAGGTACGCCCTGGACAGGTGTTCTGGTACGAGAATGCCTTCGGCTTGGTCGAGATCGCCGTCAATCAAGGCCGGGCGGACCTGACGCTTGGCATCGGTCCGGGTGATGAGGTCGGTTTTCCCGCGGCCATAACCGCTGCTGCGCCGTGCCGCTAAGGCGCAGGGTTGGGTTGCCGGGCGTGGATCGCCTCGATCCCGGCGATCACCTCGTCGGATAGGGTCACGTCGATACTGGCCAGATTGGCTTCCAACTGTTCCGGGGTCGTGGCGCCGATGATGTTGGCGGTCACAAACGGCCGACTGGTCACCCACGCTAGGGCCATCTGGGCGGGATCGAGGCCGTGACGGCGCGCGAGCGCCACATACTCGCCCGTTGCCCGGTCGGCCTCGGGGTTCGAGTAGCGACTGAAGCGCTCGTATAGCGTCAGGCGCGCCCCCGGCGGCCTGGCGCCGCCCAGGTACTTGCCCGAAAGCACCCCGAAGGCCAGGGGGGAGTAGGCGAGCAGTCCGCATTGCTCGCGCATGGAGACCTCGGCAAGCCCGATCTCGAAGGTGCGGTTGAGCAGGCTGTAAGGGTTCTGGATGCTGACCATGCGCGGCATCCCGTGCTCGGCGGCGAGTTGCAGGAAACGCATCAGCCCCCAGGGCGTCTCGTTGGACAGACCGACGTGGCGCACTTTTCCGGAGCGTACCAGATCGCCGAGCGCCGTCAGGGTCTCGGCGAGCGGAACGCTGAGGTCCCGTGGCGGGTGAGCGTACCCGAGCTTGCCGAAGTAGTTGGTCTCGCGGTCCGGCCAGTGGAGCTGGTAGAGATCGACGTAGTCCGTGCGCAGGCGCTCCAGGCTCGCGTCCAGAGCCGCCTCGATGTTGCGCCGATCGAGCCGCGCCTGACCGTCGCGCAGGTAGGGCAGCCACTCCGCGGGACCCGCAACCTTGGTGGCCAGGATCACCCGATCACGGCAGCGTCGGCTCTCCAGCCAACTGCCGATATAGCGCTCCGTCAGTCCCTGGGTCTCGGCCCGCGGCGGAACCGGGTAGATCTCCGCGGTGTCGATGAAATTGAGCCCGGCTTCCAGGGCGCGATCGAGCTGGGTGTGCGCCTCTTGCTCGCTGTTCTGCTCCCCGAAGGTCATGGTGCCGAGGCACAGGGCGCTAACTTCGATATCGGTCTGTCCAAGTCTGCGGTATTGCATCTGACCCTCGATGAGCGGTTGCGGCGGTGAAGAAGCGGGCGCATCACCCAAGTTCTCTTCATGGGGGCCGGTTGCCCGTCATCAAAGGATGTTTGGTGCGTTCCCGCCGGATTCCCCGGCGTTGGGAGTAAGCCTGGGATTGCGCCTTGCCGTACCTGCTATGATCATCGACCCTGGACACGCCGCGTGTATGGCTGCGGCATTGGCCTGAATCCATGACCCTAGATAGCGCGCTTTTTTCGACGTCCCTGATCTGGCTGGCCGGTATTGGCTACGCCCTGTGCCTCGCCGCCGCCGTGCGCATGGCCCCTTGGGGGAAGTTCCGCAACCCGCAGCAGGTGCATGTGTTCCTGGGCACTGTTGTCGCGCTCCTGCTGCTCTGGCACATGCGCGCCAACGTCGAGCCGGGGCTGTCATTCCATCTGCTGGGGCTGACGGCGGTGACACTGATGTTCGGCTGGTCACTCGCGGTCGTGGCCGCCTCGCTGGCCCTGTTCGGCGTCACCCTGAACGCCGGAATTGGTTGGGAGGATTTTGCGATCAACGCCTTGGTGGGGGGCGTGGTGCCGATCACGCTCACCCAGATCCTCCTGGTGCTCATCCGCTGGTATCTGCCCAAGCACTTCTTCGTCTACGTCCTGGTGAACGGCTTCCTGACAGCGGGGTTCGTGGGAGTGGTCTCCGGCTACCTGGTGGCCTGGATGCTCATCGTGAGCGGCGCCTACACCTTCGCCCAGCTCGATCAGACCTTTCTGCCCTTCTTCCCGCTCATGTTTCTGCCTGAGGCCATGCTCAATGGCTGGGTCATGGCCGTGCTGGTCGCCTTTCGCCCCGAGTGGGTTTACTCTTTCAGCGACGAGTTGTACCTGAAAGGCAAGTAGCGGGAAACGGCATATGGGGTGGTGGGGCAAGGTCGTCGGCGGGGCCTTCGGTTTCGTGCTCGGCGGCCCGCTTGGGGCGCTGCTCGGCGCTGTGCTCGGGCACAACCTGGATCGCGGGATTGCATCGCTCGGCCAGGGCGAGGCGCTCGCGCCGGGAGAGCGTGAGCGCGTCCAAACCGCCTTCTTCACCGCTACCTTTTCGGTTCTGGGCCATATCGCGAAGGCCGACGGACGGGTCTCGGAACGGGAGATCGCCCTCGCCAACTCGGTGATGGCGCAGATGGACCTGTCGCCAGACACCCGCCGCGCCGCAATCGCGCTCTTCAACCAGGGTAAGGCGTCAGAGTTCGATCTCGACGAGGTGCTCGAGCAGTTCCGGCGCGAGTGTCACCGTCGGCGCACCTTGATGCAGATGTTCCTCGAGATACAGATCCTGGGGGCCTATGCCGACGGACCTCCGGACCAGCGGGAGCGGGAGCTGCTCCTCTACATCTGCGAGCGCCTGGGTATTCCCGAGGCCCTCTTCCGCAGCCTCGAGCAGCTTGTGCGGCTGCAGCACAGGTTCGATACGGGTGGTGCGGGCACGCGCGAGGGGCGCGTCACCGCCCCGGAACGCGGCCCGACCCTGGCGCAGGCCTATGCCGTGCTTGGTGTGGACGCCAAGGCCACCGACGCGCAGGTGAAGCGCGCGTACCGCCGCCTGCTCAGCCAGCACCATCCCGACAAGCTGGTCTCCAAGGGGCTCCCGGAGGAGATGATGAAGCTCGCGACCCAGAAGACCCACGAGATCCGCCAGGCCTACGAGATGGTGACCGCGGCACGCGCGGCGAAGGGCTGAGGCGCTGCGCGCAAAGTGAAAAACACCCCGTCTTGCGGTAGAGTGAAGAGCTTTCGATTCTAGGGCTAGAGCCGGTGGCCGCCGTTGGTCGCGCCGGTGCGCACGGGGAGACTTTTACATGGCTGAAGACCTGATTGCACCTTCCATCCTGTCCGCCGATTTCGCCAAGCTGGGTGAAGAGGTCGACAATGTCCTGGCGTCCGGCGCCGACATCGTCCATTTCGACGTGATGGACAATCATTACGTGCCAAACCTCACCATCGGTCCCCTGGTGTGTGAGGCGCTGCGTAAGCACGGCGTGACCGCACCCATTGACGTGCACCTGATGGTCAAGCCGGTGGACCGCATCGTTCCCGATTTTGCCAAGGCCGGCGCAACCTACATCACGTTTCACCCGGAGGCCAGCGAGCACGTCGACCGTACCCTCCAACTGATCCGCGGCGAGGGCTGCAAGTCCGGTCTCGTGTTCAACCCGGCCACCCCCTTGACCTACCTGGAATACGTCCTGGACAAGGTGGACATGGTGCTGCTGATGTCCGTGAACCCCGGCTTCGGCGGGCAGAGCTTCATTCCCTCCGCCATGGACAAGCTCCGTCAGGTGCGCGCCATGATCGACGAGTCCGGCCTCGACATCCGTCTGGAGATCGATGGCGGCGTCAAGGCGGACAACATCGCCGAGATCAAGGCGGCGGGTGCCGATACCTTCGTCTCGGGCTCGGGCATCTTTGGCAAGGGCAGCGATGCCGATCCGAACCGGTACGACGGCATCATCCGCAAGATGCGCGAGGCGCTGGCCAGCGTCAGCCGCTGAGGCAGCCACAACCGGGAGCGCGAGGGCCATGAAGCAGCCCAGGATGATCCTGATCGACGTCGACGGCACCCTGGTGGACAGCGTGCCCGATCTGGCCTATTGCGTCGATGCCATGATGGCGCGCCTCGGGCGTCCGTCCAGGGGCGAGTCGGAGGTGCGTAACTGGGTTGGCAACGGGGTCGAACGCCTGGTGCGCCGGGCGCTGACGGGCACCCTGGACGGCGAGCCCGACGAGGCCGACTACGAGCGCGCCTACCCCATTTTCCTGGAGCTCTACCAGGAGAACACCTCCAAGCGATCACATCTCTATGCCGGCATTCGCGAGGGACTGGACTACCTAAGGGCGTCGGGCTATCCGCTTGGGTGCGTGACCAACAAGGCGGCTCAGTTCACCGAACCTCTGCTCGAGGACCTTGGGGTGCGGGGCTATTTCGACATCGTCGTGAGCGGCGACACCCTGCCGCGGAAGAAGCCGGATCCGATGCCCCTGATGCACGCCGCGGCGCACTTCGGGGTCGAGCCCACGGAGGCGCTGATGGTCGGCGACTCGGTGAGCGATGTGAAGGCCGCGCGCGCCGCCGGTTTCGCCATCGTTTGCATGAGCTACGGCTACAATCATGGGCGCGACATCCGGGAGGCGCAGCCGGATGCGGTGCTCGACTCCCTGATTCAGATCAAGGGCCTGCTGGAGCAGGCGGCCTGACCCGGGTGGTCAGATGACGATCGGACGCCGGTGGGATGGGGGTTGCGCAGAGCGCCGTTGGCGGTGCTAGCGTGTCGTCAGGCAGCCCGAATCAGTCCCAGCCCTTGGAGCGTCCCATGACCCCCGAAGAATTCCAGTCCCTGGCCGAGCAGGGATACAACCGCATCCCGCTGGTGTGCGAGGTGCTGGCCGATCTCGATACCCCCCTGAGCGTCTACCTCAAGCTCGCGGAGGGCCGCCATTCTTTCCTGTTCGAGTCGGTGCATGGCGGCGAGAAGTGGGGACGTTACTCCATCATCGGACTGCCTTGCCGCACGCTGCTCCGGGTGTCCGGCAACAGGGTGGAGGTCGCGCGCGACGGTGTCCTGATCGAGCAGGCGGACGTTGCCGATCCCCTGGCCTGGATCGAGGACTTCCACGGCCGTTTCAAGGTCGCCGAGCCCCCCGACATGCCGCGCTTCGCCGGCGGACTCGTGGGTTATTTCGGCTATGACACTGTCCGCTATGTCGAGCCCAAGCTCGCCCGCTGCCCGAATCCGGACACCCTGGGTACCCCCGATATCCTGCTCATGGTCTCGGACGAGGTGGTGGTCTTCGACAATCTGAGCGGGCGGATGTACATCATCATCCACTTGGATCCGACCGCCGGTGACACCCTTGTGGCGGGAGAGGCGCGCATTGCGGAACTGGTGGAGCGCATGCAGCGGGGAGCGCCGCGCCGCCCCTGCCAGCCGCCGCGCGAGGTGCAGGAGACGGACTTCGTTTCCGGCTTCACCGAGTCCGGGTTCAAGCAGGCGGTCGAGCGCATCAAGCGCTATATTCTCGAAGGGGACTGCATGCAGGTGGTGTTGTCGCAGCGCCTGTCGATCCCCTATCAAGCCGCTCCGTTGGACCTGTACCGGTCTCTGCGCGGGCTCAATCCCTCCCCCTACATGTATTTTCTGGATCTGGGTGACTTTCAGATCGTCGGTTCCTCCCCGGAGATCCTGACCCGGCTGGAGGATGGCGTGGTGACGGTGCGGCCCATCGCGGGTACCCGGCGCCGCGGCTACACGGAGGCGGAGGACAAGGCCCTTGAGGCGGAACTGCTCGCCGACCCCAAGGAGCTTGCGGAGCACCTGATGCTGATCGATCTCGGCCGCAACGATGCCGGCCGCGTGGCGCGCATCGGCACGGTGCGGGTAACTGACAAGATGATCGTCGAGCGGTACTCCCACGTCATGCACATCGTCTCCAACGTGGTAGCGGAGCTGGAGGAGGGCATGAGCGCCGTCGACGTCCTGCGGGCCACCTTCCCTGCGGGCACCGTCTCGGGCGCGCCCAAGATCCGCGCCATGGAGATCATCGATGAGCTCGAGCCGGTCAAGCGTGGCGTCTACTCAGGCGCCGTCGGCTACCTGTCCTGGAACGGCAATATGGACACGGCCATCGCCATCCGCACCGCGGTGATCAAGGATGGTAACCTCCATATCCAGGCGGGCGCGGGGGTGGTCGCGGACTCCCGGCCCGAGCTGGAGTGGAAGGAGACCATGAACAAGGGGCGCGCCATCTTTCGCGCCGTGGCCATGGCAGAGGCGGGAATCGACCGCCATGTATGCGGCGGCAGCGGCGATCGGAGCTAGCCAGCGGATCAGCCGGCGCTGCTCTTCGACGAAGCGCGGGGCGGGCCGGCCAACGGCTTCTTTACCACGAAACCAGGAGCCCAGGATGAAAGCAGATCAGACTTCATGGCGTCGGTTGGGGGGTGCCCTGACGCTGGCCTGTGTCCTCGCGTCGCCGATGATCGCCGGTGCGGAAGAGGCGCAGTCGATGGCCAGGGACTACGAGCGCGGCGGCGAGTCCGCGGTCCCGTTCAACGGATCGAAAGGTTTCGACGCCGTCGTCGTGCGTCCGACGACCTTCTTCACGTCCGTGGTGAGCGGTGCTGTGTTCCTGGTGTCACTCCCGTTCACGGCGTTCGACCCCGCGATCGGTGCCGAAAAGGCGCGTGAGAACCTGGTCGATTATCCCTTCAACGACACCTTCCGGCGTCCCCTTGGCGACCTGGACGCGATGGGGAATCCCGCGGTCGACCCGGGCCGGGAATAGGGAAACCTGGCAGCGGCCGGTTCGCGGCGGTTGGCGTCGCGGGCCTCGTCCGTGCGCACACCATCCGTCCTCGTCGTCTCCACCGCCTCCGATCCGCGCGGAGACGGGGCAGCCGACCAACCCGAGGACGCCTTTCTCGCCCGGCGTTCGCAGCGCGGAATCCACTACCGCCGCGCGATCATCACCTTGAGCTCGTAGGTCCGCGTGCGCTCCGCTGAACGGTGATCTCCACACAGGCGTCCGCGTTCGGTCCCCCAGAAACCCGACTCGGCCTCGCTTAATCATCATGCCGATGCGAGCCTCGCGCGGGTCGAGCCTCTGCACGGTCACAAACCTGATTGAATCATGGGGCCTCTCAATGCGACATAATCTGTCGCAGACTTGAGGCATATTGATCATCACGGGGAAGAGCCGATGCCGGACACCCTGTTGCGCCAATGGGCCATGCTGCGTCTGATCCCGCGCGCGCCGCGCAAGATCGAAGCCACGAGACTTGAACGGTTGCTGGCTGAGGAAGGCTTCGACGTGAACCTGCGCAGCATCCAACGGGATCTGAACACCCTGTCGACGCGCTTTCCGTTGCAGTGCGACATGCGCACCAAGCCCTTCGGCTGGTCGTGGGCCGAGAACGCAGTCTTCGACGTGCCCGGCATGGACCCGCCGGCGGCGCTGACCTTCGTCCTGGCCGAGCGGTTCCTGAGCCATGTCATGCCGCCCTCGACGTTGCGGCTGATGGAGCCCCATTTCCGTCAGGCGCGAAAGGTACTGGACCGCGTCGACCAGCCGGGCATGGCGCGCTGGCCGGACAAGGTGCGCGTCCTGCCGCGGGGCCTCAAGCTCCTGGCGCCGGAGGTCGATCAGGGCGTGCTGGAAACCGTCTACCAGGCGTTGCTGACCGATAAGCGCTTCCAGGTCAGCTACCGGCCGCGCGAGGCGCGGGAGGCCGCCAGCTACGAGGTCAACCCGCTGGGGCTGGTCCTGCGCGACGCCGTGACCTACCTGGTGTGCACGCTGTGGAACTATGACGACGTCCTGCAGCTCGTCCTGCACCGCATGAAACAGGCGGAGTTGCTGGACAAGCGGGGCCGGAGGCCCGCTGGGTTCGATCTCGACGCCTACATC
>CAYNBI010000065.1:0-21877 GCA_964395315.1 uncultured Chromatiaceae bacterium
GGGGTGGCCCGGGTTGGGGCTCCGGCGCCAACGACTGGTGGAACGACATGTTCGGTGATGGCTACGGTGACTTCAACATGAGCATGTCCGGCGGCGGGCGTGGTTGGGGTCGCGGCTACAACCGTTATCGCGACTACTACGGCTACGGCCCGTACGGCTGGGGCGGCCCCTACGGCTACGGCGGCGGTTACCCGTACGCCTACCCCTACGCCGCTCCGGTTGCCCCCGCGGCTCCGGCTCCCGCCGAGTCCAAGTAAGGATCCCGCTCCTCCGAGAGCAGCGCACAGGGACGTACGGCAATCTCGCGCCGGCCTTGCCGGCGCGTTCCTTTTTCGACTCGCAGTCCCCTTCCCCCCGGCGCGGGGGGCAACGCCCGCCCCGCGAACGGAAACACCTCCGCCTCCCCTCGTAAACGGTGCGTCCCACTGCCCTCTTATTGGCGTTGCATTACAATGCCCGCATTGAGCACCCGGCCGCCAGCGAGGCAACGCCTGCATGTCCGCTTCTCCGCACAACGTCGACCACGCCGAGATTAGTAAATTCGAGGAGTTGGCCGCCCGTTGGTGGGACCCGAACAGCGAGTTCAAGCCGCTTCACGAGATCAACCCCCTGCGGCTCGACTACATCGATCGCACGGCCGGTCTCAGCGGCAAGCAGGTGCTCGACGTCGGATGCGGGGGCGGCATCCTGTCGGAGAGCATGGCCGTGCGTGGCGCCAAGGTCACCGGCATCGACATGGGGGAGATGCCGCTCAAGGTAGCCGAGTTGCACACGCTGGAGTCGGGGGTCGAGGTGGAATACCGGCAGGTCCCGGTCGAGACCCTGGCCATCGAGCGCCCGCGGGGTTTCGACATTGTCACTTGCATGGAGATGCTGGAGCATGTGCCGGACCCGGCCTCCGTGGTCGGCGCCTGCGCCCGACTGGTGCGACCGGGCGGCTTCGTCTTCTTCTCCACCATCAACCGCAACCCCAAGTCCTACCTGCTGGCTATCATCGCCGCCGAGTACCTGCTCCGCATGCTCCCCCGGGGCACCCACGACTACGCCCGTTTCATCCGCCCCTCGGAGCTCGACGGCTGGATTCGCGCCGCCGGAATGCGCAGCACCGACATCACCGGCATGACCTACAACCCCCTGACCGCGAGCTATCGGTTGTCCAAGGACGACGTGGACGTCAACTACCTGGTGACCTGCCGCCTTGAGGACGATGCCTGACCGTCGGCGACCGGGAGGCGCCGTCCTGTTCGATCTCGACGGCACCTTCGCGGACACGGCCCCCGACATGGCCTATGCCTTGAATCTGCTGCTCGGGCAGCAGGGCCGCGCGCCCCTTCCATTCGCGACCATCCGGCCGCACGTCTCGCACGGCGCGAAGGCGATGGTGCGAATCGGGTTCGGGCTTGAACCTGGTGACAATGGTTTCGATACCTTACGGCGGCAGTTCCTGGATCTCTATGCCGCGAACCTGGTACGCGAGACGGCGCCCTTCCCCGGCATGCTGGAACTGGCGGACCAGTTGGCGCAGCGCGGCATTCCCTGGGGCATTGTGACCAACAAGCCCGCGTGGTTGACCGATCCTCTGGTCGAGACCCTGGGTCTCGGCGCGCGGGCCGCCTGTGTCGTCAGCGGCGACACGGTAGCGCGGGCGAAACCCCACCCGGACCCTTTGTATCACGCCTGTCGCCTGATTGACCATCGGCCCTCGGACTGCTGGTACGTGGGCGACAGCGAGCGGGACGTGGTAGCCGGCCTCGCGGCGGGAACCGGCACGCTCGTGGCGCTGTTCGGCTATCTGGGCGTCGACGACGATCCGGGGCGATGGGGGGCGGACGGGATGATCGAGCGGCCCCTCGAGATCCTGGACTGGCTTGGCTCACCGGACGGATGATGCGGAACGAATGGCTGTTCCCCAACCGGGCCACGCCGCCCGGGTCATCCGCCTACTACTCGGTACGTTTCGCCCCCCTGCGGCTGAGACATCACCTCGCCGCCTTGCTCGCTTGGAGGCACGAGGTCCGTGCCATCCTCGACGAGGTATCTGACCCCGGGGTCGCCCGGCTGAAGCTCAATTGGTGGATCGATGAGATCGAGCGCACGCTGGGGAACGAGCCGCGACATCCCCTCAGCCACGCGCTCCAGCGCGTGATTTCAAGCCACAAGCTGCCGGCCGCCCCGTTTCGACAGATCGCCGCCGCGGTCGAGGCCGAGGTCCTGCGGCAAACTGCCGCGGACGCATCCGCCTTCGACGCTGCGTGCGAGCGCGACCAGGGCGCGCTGTGCGAGCTCATGGCCCGCTGCCATGGCGTGCATGAGGCCACGACCCTGGCCACCGCCCGCAGGCTGGGCGGGTTCTGCGGACGCGTCTACCTGATCCGCGACAGCGGGGCGCTCATGCGCAGGAACCGCGGCATCTTTCACCGGGCCATGCTCCAGGAGCACGGCCTGTCCGCCGCGGCGCTCGCCGGCAGCGACCGTCGCGAGAGGCTCCCGGGGCTGCTCGCCGCCGCAGCGCAGGAGGCACGAGCCGCCCTGCCGCCACTCGACGACTTCGCCCGCCTGCCGGCCTGCCTCCGGGTGCGCGGGGCCATACTGCGCGCGCTGCTGGACGAGCTCGACCAGTCGCGCTTCGACCTGGCGGACCAGTACGTCGGACTCACACCCCTGCGGAAGCTTTGGCTTGCCTGGCGGGAAAGCCGGCGGAGACAAGAACCACCCTAGCGCGGAGCTCACCGACGAGATGAAGCACTACCAACCCCCGAAGAACCTGCTGGCCGAGCGCGTTATCCTGGTGACAGGGGCGGCCGAGGGTATCGGCTACGCCGTGGCCGCCGCATGCGCCGAGCACGGCGCCACGGTCGTCCTCTCCGATAAGGAGCCGGAGGCACTCGAGCCCCTCTACGACCTGATCGACGCCGCCGGCGACCCCGAGCCGGCGATCCTGCCCCTGGACCTGGAACCGGTGAGCGAGCAGGCCTTCCTCGCCGCCGCCGAGATCGTCGGGCGAGAGTTCGGACGTCTCGACGGTTTGGCCCACTGCGCCGCCTTCACACCCTTCCTGAGCCGCATCGACGACTATGACCTGAGCGAGTGGGAGCGGGTGCTGCGGATCAACCTGACCGCCCCCTTTCTCCTCACCCAGTCCTGCCTGCCGCTGCTGCGGGCGTCCCCCGACGCCTCGGTCATCTTCACCTCCGACCGAGTAGGCCGCCGCGGCATGGCCTACTGGGGTGCCTTCTGCGCCGCCAAGTTCGCTCTGGAGGGCCTGATGCAGACCCTTGCGGAAGAGACGCGGGATTCAAGCGCGATCCGGGTCAACAGCATCGATCCCGGCATCGTACGCACCGGTCTCCGTGCCCGCCTCTATCCGGGTGAAGATCCGGCCGACCTGCCGCCACCCGAATCGGCGACCCCCCGATATCTGTACCTGCTCGGCCCGGAGAGCAAAGGCGTCAGCGGCGAGAGCCGCTAGTCCAGTCGCGCATGGCCATATCGGCTGGTCAGCCGAACGCCGCCACCAGGGCCGCCGTCAACAGCAGCAATGCCGCTCCATGCACGCGATAGTCCCGCCACCAGGGGCATGGCGCGGCGGGACGTGCCATCTGGAGCGTCCAGACGCTGCCCGGAGGGGGGTCGAATGGCGGCAGGAGCAGACCGGAAACGGCCAGGATCAGCAGGCTGATGCCAAAGATCAAACCGGCAACCAGCGTGAAATGCAGATCCAACACCCCGGCCTGCCCCAGCCCGAACAGCACCACCGACAACCCGTGACCGGCGATCAAGGTGGCCAGCGCTACCCCAGGGCCCGGCCTGCGCCATAGTGCGCCGACCAGGAAGAGCGCAGCGACTGGCGGGACCAGATAGGCTAACGCCATCTGCAGGTAGTGGAACAGGCCCTCGAAGCGCCCGATCAGCGGCGCGACCGCAGCCGACAGCAGCATGAAGAGCACGATGGCACCGCGCCCGATCCAGCCCAGCTGGCGTGGGGTAAGCCCCGGGCGGAGCGGCTTGACGAAATCCAGCGTCAGCAGCGCCGAGGCGCCGTTCAGGGTCGAATCGATGCTCGACATGAGCGCCGCCGCCAAAGCAGCCAGTACCAGGCCGCGCAGGCCGACCGGCAGCAGTTCGCTTACCAGCGCCGGGAAGACCTGATCGCCGTTGTCAAGCGGTGGCAGGATCAGCGACGCCGCGACGCCGGGCAAGACCATGATGAAGAGCACCGGAAGCTTAAGCAGACCGGCGAACAGAGCGCCACGGCGGGCGTCCGCCAGGCTGCGCGCGCCGAGCACTCTTTGGACGATGAACTGATTGGTGCACCAGAAGTAGAAGCCCAGCACCGGCACACCCACCAGCGTCCCGAGCCAGGGCAGATTCGCGTCCGAGAGTGGCAGGAACAGCTCCAGCTGGCCAGGCTCCGCGGCGGCCGCGACGCGTGACCAATCGAAGTCCAACGCGGCGAAGGTCAGAAAGGCGACCAGGCTGGCGCCGACCAGGAGCACGACCGCCTGCAGCACGTCGGTGTAGACCACCGCGGCGAGCCCTCCGGCGGCGGTGTAGGCCCCGGCGATCAGAGCGAGAACCAGGGCAGCCGAGAAAAGATCCAGCGCCGGAATGAACCCGGTCAGCACCAGGGCTCCTGCGAACAGGGTCCCGGCCGTATCCACGAGGACGTTCGACACCAGGGTCAGTGCCGAAAAGTAGCGGCGAACCCGCCGGTCGAAGCGACGCTCCAGGTACTCGGGCACCGTGCCAATCCGCTCGCGGAGGTAGAGAGGTATCAGCACCAGCGAGAAAAGCACCAGAATCGGCGCCGCCATCCACTCGTAGTTGGCGACGGCGATTCCCCAGGTGTAAGCCGCGCCCGCCAAACCGATCAGGGTCGTCGACGAGATATTCGAGGCAAACAACGACAGTCCGATCGGCAGCCAACCCAGGCGTCGGCCGGCCAGGAACAGGTCCGTGCTGTCGTGCGTGCGGCGGGCCACCTGGACGCCGATAACGGCGACAGCCGTGAAGTAGAGTCCGATCACCGCAAGGTCTGCGGCGGCAATGTCTAGCTGGTGCACGATGCGCGATTGGGTCTAATGCTCGGAGCCGTCCCCGCCAGACTCGGAGGAAGAAGCAAACCGGATGTCTTGCTCGGCTCCGCATCGGGCCGATCGTCGTCCGCCGGAGGGGACCGGAGCCGATTTCGACCGGACTAGCGTCGGCAGCGGATCGCTTGCGTCAACGCGGTGGCCGCGGCAGGCGACCAGGGACCACGTCTAGTCGACGCCCTTCTTCTTCAGGAAGCGCCCCAATTCCTTGTCGCTGTGGGTGAGATGCACGGCGAACCAATCCTTGTGAATCACCAGCCAGTCCTTCGCCAGATCATAATCGAAATCCGAGAAGGACTCGGATTCCCGCAGAAACTGCCGTTTGATCTCGCCCAACAAGTTGATCAGGTCCTTGTGCTCCTTCTTGTGCTTCTTGTAATCGGGGAAACCGTGCTCCTTCATCAATGCCTCCTCCGTGGCGAAATGGAAACCGGTAAATTTTATGAGGTCCGTGAACCCTTCGATGATCCTGTCCCTGTCTTCCTGCGCATTGATTCTGTCGTTCATCCTATTGACCAGATCGGCCATCTGCCTGTGCTGATCGTCGAGTCGTTCCACCTTCACGCTGTATCTCTTGCTCCAGACGATATTGGTCATCGCTCCTCCGAGGCTGCGTTTTCCCGTGCTTCGCGCGGTCAAGGTACACGGCTGAACTTGATGACGCGGAGCTTGATCGTAGCCTTGCCAGTATAGTCGGCAATCCCTTGGCATCGAAACGGGACCCGGCCTCGCAGCCCCGTCACCTCGGTTCCGGCGGGTCCGAATCCGACGCGAAAGGACATGAAGATCCCAGGCAGCAATCCGCGCAAAGCGGGCGAGGACGACAAACGGCCTTCCCGTGGCGAACGATCAGGGCGTGAAACTCGTTGTACAGTCGGCCATCGGGCGCCAATGACGTTTCGAGGCCGCGGCGAATTATCTCGTAGCCCTCGCCTCCGCTGAGCATGCCAAGGCGCGTCAGTATCCGACGCGTGTAAGCGTCCACCACGAACACGGGCCGTCCAAAGCCGTAGAGCAGCATATCGTCCGCCGTCTCGGGTCCGATCCCGTGAATCGCAAGCAGCCGCTCCCTCAGCTCGCGCGTTCCCATTCGGCTCATCCCTTGCAGACCGCCGGTTTGCAGATAGCCATCGCAGAATGCCCGCAGGCGTTTGGCCTTGACGTTGAAATAACCCACGGGTCGCAGGCAGTGTGCGAGTTCTTCAGGAGCCAGCGACAGAATTGCCTCGGGCGTCAGGGAAACGCGTTCAGTGAGCCCGGCGAGGGCTCGCTCGACATTGGTCCAGGAGGTGTTCTGGGTAAGAATCGCACCGACCATGACCTCGAAAGGCGTCTCCGCGGGCCACCAGTGCTGCGGACCGTACCTGCCCAGCAGCGTCGCGAATACCGCAAGCAGACGCTGTTTCGAGAGCGAGGTCAGAAGCGATAGCCCTTGGGAATAACCACCACCCCGCCGGGCGAGACGGTGAAGCGCGCGCGATCGGCCTCGGGATCGAAGCCGACGCGTTGCTTGGCCGGGACCTCGACATCCTTGTCGATGACGCAGCCCCGAAGGTGGGCGCCTTGCCCCACCTTGACCCCGTCGAACAGGATCGAGTCCTCCACGATGGCCCCATCCGCGACGCGCACCCGCGGAAACAGGATCGAGTGGTTGACGCCACCGCCGGTGATGACGGTGCCCGCGGCGAGCATGGAGTTGACGAAGATGCCTTCCGTGCCGGACGGACCCGGCACGGTCCGCGCCGGGGGATATTGGCCCTGGTGGGTGAGGATGTTCCAATCCTCCTGGTACAAGTCCAGGGCCGGTTCGGTCTCGAGCAGCGCCATGTTGGCCGCGTAGAAGGCGTCCAGATCCGCCACGTCGCACCAGTATCGGTCGGGCGTCACCCTCCCTCGCTCGCCACCGAAACGATAGCCGTGGACCCTGTAGCGCTCGGCCAGCGCCGCGACAGCCTGGCCGAGTGGCAAGGCGTCCGCGGCCCGGACCAGGTCGTCTCGGTCCAGTTCGGCCAGCAGCACCTCCTTGTCGAAGAGATAAACCCCCATCGCTGCGCAGAGGTCCGATTGATCGCCTGGAGTAGACGGCGCAGCCGACCCCGGCTGCGACACCCGACCTTCACCGTCGACCTCGATCAGGCTCCCTCCGGCCGATGGGGCAATCGCCACCTCGCGATAGGCAAGCGTGATCTGGGCCTCGCATTCGCGATGAAAGCGGATCAATTCCGCGTAATCCATGCGGTACACGAGATCCCCCTCCAACACCAACACGCGCCTTGTGCTGCTGCGTTCGATCAGGTAGCGGTTCTGACGCATGGCGCTGAATGCGCCGGCGTACCAGTCGCTACCGTCGCGCATCTGCGGGGGCACCGGTGTGATGAACTCCCCGAGCTCGGGGTGGAAGATGGACCAGCCATCGCGCAGGTGCTTCTGCAAGGAATGGGACTTGTACTGGGTGAGGACCAGGATCTTGCGCAACCCTGAGTGAAGGCAGTTCGCCAGCGTGAAGTCGATGAGGCGGAACTTGCCCCCGTAGGGCACGGCGGACTTCGCGCGATGGAGGGTGAGCGGCGCGAGACCTTCACCCTGGCCGGTCGCGATCACGAGCGTAAGCGTATCGATGGACATGGCTCTCAACCTTCGCGGGGTGGAGGGCAAGGACGGGGCGATCGGTATCCGATGCGGCCTTCCGCACGTTCCGAGTGCGCCTCACGGCTGGGGGCGTGAGCCGCTGGCCCTGCATCCTCCATGCTCCCTGGAATGGTTCCGTGCACTCTCCCGGTGCAGTCGACCGCCCACGCGCCCAACATCGGGCACGCGCTCAGGCCGCGTCCAGCCGCTGCAGCGCCGGAATCGGTTGTGCGGCGATCGGCTTGACCAGCAGCGAGGTGCCGGACATGGCATCGCAGGCGGGTAGGCCCATGAGGTGAAGCACGGTCGGCGCGACGTCCGCGAGCCCCCCGGCAGCCCTGAGTACCCACCGCTGCGCGTCCACCACCAGCATGGGCACCGGGTTGGTGGTGTGCTGGGTGTGGGGCTCGTCGGTCTCGGGGTCCACCATGAGGTCGCAGTTGCCGTGGTCGGACGTCAACAACGCCGAATAACCGGCCGCCACGGCGGCGTCGAGCACCCGCCCCACCTGGCGGTCGAGCGCCTCCACCGCGCGCACGGCGGCCCCCAGGTCGCCCGTGTGACCCACCATGTCCCCGTTTGCAAAGTTGACCACGACGAAGCCGTACCCGCCTCCGGAAATTGCCTGCACGACCGCGTCCCCGACCTCGACCGCGCTCATCTCCGGTTTCAGGTCGTAGGTCGCCACGTGCGGCGACGGGATCAGGCGATGTTCCTCTCCCGGCAATAGATGCTGATTGCCACCGTTGAAGAAGTAGGTGACATGGGCATATTTTTCGGTCTCGGCGCAATGAAACTGGCGGATCCCGCCGTCGCTCAAGACGCGACTCAGCGTGGTCGCAGGTATCTCGGGTGAGAAGGCGAAGGGAAGGCCGAGCCGTGCGTCATATTCCATCATGCAGGTCACATCGGTCAGCCTCGCCTCTCCGCGGTCGAAACCGTCGAAATCGGGGGATGCGAGGGCCGCCACGATCTGCCGCGGACGGTCCTTGCGGAAGTTGAAGGAGACGACCACGTCGCCCGCATCCATACCGCCATAACCTCCGATCACGGTCGGGTGAATGAACTCGTCACCCTTGCCTGCGGCGTAGGAGGCGTCGACTGCGGCGGCGGCGCTCGCCGCGCTTCGTCCCTCACCGCGCACCATGGCGCGCCAGGCAAGCTCGGTTCGCTCCCAGCGGCGATCCCTGTCCATCGCGTAATAACGCCCGGCGACGGTCGCGATCCGGCCCCCGGCCCCAGCCAGGGCCGTCTCCAGCGCTGACAGGCCGTTCAGCGCCGACTTGGGCGCCACATCCCGGCCGTCCGTGATCATGTGCAGCAGCGGCCGAGCACCCTTCATTCGGCACAGATCGACCAGCGCCAGCAGATGAGAAAGGTGGCTGTGCACCCCTCCATCGGACACCAGGCCCATCAGATGCACCGGCCGCCCCTGGGCGGTCGCGCGCTCCACGGCCGAACTCAGCGCCGGGTTGCCGAAAAAGCTGCCGTCGGCGATCGCGTCGTCGATCAGCACGAGATCCTGACGCACCGCGCAGCCGCTCCCGATGGTCATGTGTCCGACCTCGGAGTTGCCCATTTGACCCTGCGGCAGACCGACACCGGGGCCCGACGCGTTGAGCACGGTGAAGGGATAACGGAAAAAATACTCGTCGAGGCGCGGCGTGCGTGCCTCGGCAATCGCATTGTTGATCTTGCTTGGATTGATCCCGAAGCCGTCCAGGATCACGAGAACGACCGGATTCCGCAGAACGCCAGGTTGTCGAGTCATGGTCCGATCCATAGTGTTCGGTTGTCGCCCTCAATCGTTTAGCAACTAACGTACCCATCCCAATCCATAGCGAGGCCGCTTAGTAAAGGGTCCGCAGTGCTCGTCGTTACCTGAAAACATGTGGCCGAGCCGAGCGAATTCGACCTCCTGTTGAATCGCCGCAGCGAACCGGCTCCGGTCAGCGCCCGTTGATGATGCGTTTCATGTCGGCGACGGCCGTGGCAAGCCCGCAGAAAATGGCGCGCGCGACGATCGCGTGCCCGATGTTGAGCTCACGCACATCGGGGATGGCGGCAACCGCCCTGACGTTGTGATAGTCGAGGCCGTGGCCTGCATTGACCTGCAAACCGAGCTCGACTCCGAGGGCAACGGCGCGACGGATGCGCTCGAGCTCGGCCGCCCTGTCACCCCGACTCTGCGCGTCCGCATAACGGCCCGTGTGGATCTCGACCACCGGGGCACCGATCGCGCGTGCCGCCTCGAGCTGGCGAGGCTCGGCATCGATAAAGAGCGAAACGCGCACATCCGCCTCCATCAGCATGGCGCAGAAGTCGGTGAGCTGCGCCAGGTTCCCCGCCGCGTCGAGTCCCCCCTCGGTGGTCAACTCCTCGCGCCGCTCCGGGACCAGGCAGCAGTCCGCCGGCCGAATGCGGCGGGCGATCTCTCCCATCTCAGGGGTCGCTGCCATCTCCAGATTCATCCGCGTCTGCAGGATATCCCGCAGGACCTCCACGTCTCGGTCACGGATGTGCCGGCGATCCTCGCGCAGGTGCAGCGTGATCGCGTCCGCTCCCGCCTGTTCCGCCACGAGGGCGGCCTGCACCGGCTCCGGATACCGGGTGCCGCGTGCCTGGCGAATGGTGGCGACGTGGTCGATGTTGACGCCGAGCAGGACCTCGTTGTTTGGCTGATGCATGGCTGCGTGGGTATCTGCAAAAAACTGAATAATTGGACCAGACCTCAGGCGGTGTTACGCCAGCGCCGGAACAACTCGCGGCTCTTCAGAGGACGGTCCCCGAGGTGCGGAGCCAGCAAGCGGCGCATCAGTGCCCGCGCCTCGCGGGCGTGCTGGCCGGTGAGCGGCTCGCCCGCAGCCAGCAGCAGCAGGGTGGCGCCCGATACGGCCACGTCCGATTGTGCATCGGACGCGGCGCGCAGACCGGCGTCCGGCAGGCAGACATAGCGACGTTCGGCAACCACGGCGCGCCCGTCCGCCTCGCGATCGATGGCGCCGGCATACCCCAGCTCCTCGAGCAGTCTCAGCTCGAATTGCCGCAACACGCTCTCCAGGTCGCGACCGGCCGCGAGGTCCGCGAGCGCCGCGTGATAGAAGGCGAACAGATCCGCGTGGGGATCACCGCGTCCGAGCAGCCGCACCAGCAGCTCGTTGAGATAGAAGCCGCAGAGCAGGGCCTCGCCCTGGAGGTCGAAGGCGCGCCCCGCAGGCTCACTCCTGGTGAGGGTTCGGATCTCCCCGCGACCGCTCCAGCTCAGCCAAAGAGGACGAAAAGGCTGCAGGATCGCCGCGGCCGCCCCCCTGCCCCGCCTCGCCCCTTTGGCCAGTGCTGGCAAACGCCCGTGGGCGGCGGCGAACACCTCCACGATCAGGCTGGTGTTGCCGAAGTCGCGCCGATGCAGCACGAAACAGCGCTGGAGGTGATCACGCGCGTTCCCGTCCAATCAGCTATCGCCGTAACCCAAACTGGCCAAGGCCGCCTCGTCGCTGGACCAGCTCTTCTTGACCTTGACCCAGACCTGCAGATGAACCGGGCATCCGAACAGCTTCTGCATCTCGAGCCGAGCCTGGGTGGCGGCGGCCTTGAGCGCCTCGCCCCGGTCGCCGATGATGATCGCCTTCTGTCCCGGCCGCTCCACCCACACCAGGGCGTGAATCCTATAGCGGCCTCCCTGGTCCTCGAAACGCTCGATCTCCACCGTGGTGCAATAGGGAAGCTCGTCGCCGTATCGGCGCGTGAGCTGCTCGCGCACCAACTCGGCGGCGAAGAAGCGCTCCGAGCGATCTGTGAGCTGATCCTCGGGGAAGAGGTTCTCACCCTCGGGCAGGGCAGCGACCACCAAGGACAAGAGCCGCTCGACCTGGTCACCCTTCGCGGCGGAGACCGGGACTACCGCGAGGAAATCGTGCCGCTCCGCCAGCCCCTGCAGGAAGGGCAGCAGCCGCGCCTTGTCCGGCACCTCATCGATCTTGTTGACCACCGCGATCACCGGCTTGTCCGCTTCCGCCGCCGCGCGCAAGGCCTTCGTGTCCTCCGCCGTGAAACGCAGCGCCTCCACCACCAATAGGATCAAATCCACGTCGCTGATCGCCGCGCGGGCCGCCCGATTCAGATAGCGATTCAGTGCGCTGCCGCCCCTCTGATGGATTCCAGGGGTATCGACGAATACGACCTGCCCCTCGTCGGGGATCGTCTTGATGCCCAGGATGGCATGACGCGTCGTCTGGGCCTTATGGCAGGTAATGGCCAGCTTCTGACTGATGAGGCGGTTCAGCAGGGTGGACTTCCCGACGTTGGGCCTGCCGATGATGGCCACGTAACCGCAACGCCCCGCGGGGCGAGAATTGGCACATCCCGCGGATCCCTCGTGGTCCCGGGCACACGACCCACCTCCTGCCTGCTCTGGCAAAGGACCTGGATTCTTGGGTTCGCGCAAGAATCGGGTCTCCTCAGACACTCGCCGGCCGTGGCCTTGCCCGGGCGAACGGCTCCTCGCCCGATTCGAGCAGATTCAGCAACTGCTGCGCCGCCTCCTGCTCCGCCCGCCGCCGGCTGGTTCCCTCCCCTTCAGCCGCCTCCGGGCCGTCGATCAGCGTACAGCGCACGCGAAACGTCTGCGCGTGCTGACTGCCCAATACACCCACTACCTCATACTGCGGCAAGGGCCTGCGACGCGCCTGCAGCAGCTCCTGCAGACGGGTCTTCGGGTCCTTCGATGTCTCCCCTTGCCCGATCGCCACCAGGATCTCTTCGAACACCGCCAGGATGACTTCCCGCGCCCTGTCGAAACCCTGGTCAAGGTAGACCGCGGCGAATAGGGCCTCCAGCGCGTCGGCAAGGATCGAATCCCGCGCGTGACCACCGGTTCTCAGCTCGCCCGCTCCCAATCGCAGGTATGTGCTCAGTTCGAGACGCCGGGCCAGTTCCGCAAGCGATTCCTTCTTGACCAGAGAGGCGCGCAGTCGGCTCAGGCGGCCCTCGTCCGCATCCGGGAACCGCTCGACCAACACCTCGGCGATCACGAACCCCAATAGGGCGTCGCCGAGAAACTCGAGCCGCTCGTTGTTGTCGGCATCCGCGCTGCGGTGGGTTAGCGCGCGTTCCAACAGGTAGCCGCGCTGAACGCTGCACCCGAGCGCGCGCATCAGGCGTCCGAGATTACCGTTCACTCCGGGACCAGGGTGACCTGATGCGCGAAGGTCAACACCGCGTCGATGTTCGCGAACAGGTGCTCACGCGCCTCGTACTCCACGCCGAGCAGAAACCCGTCGTCCTCTCTCTTGAAGGTGAATTCCTTCGCCGAGACGTCGTCGACCTCGTTGATGTAGAGCCTGCTCTCGACCGACCTAAGCACCGAGACCCGGCCCCCAGAGATCACCTCTGCATCTTTCCGAACGGCCTCCATCACGGACTTGACGGTCAGGTATTCAAAATAATGCGGGGCCAGCTTCGTCCCCACAATGGCCACGAACACGACGATGGCCACGACGAACATGACGCCCCACGCGGTGATTCCTCGCTGTCTGCGCATCGAACCCGCCATTGCGACCTCCCGTTGTTTCACTCGATAACCTTGCCGAGCCGGCTCCAGTCGATGGGAAACCCTTCGCGTCTGCCGTCCCAGTTCATCCAGATCGCGAAGGCCTTGCCAACCAGGTTTCCATCAGCCACGAAGCCCCAGCAGCGGCTGTCGTTGCTGTTATCGCGGTTGTCGCCCATGACGAAGTAGCTGTTCTCGGGGATCTTCACCGTACCCCCAATCGCCAATTCGTAGGAGACCGGACGGCATTGAAAATCGGGCTTGCCGGCGTCCACGAGTATCCGGTGTTCGGCACCGTCAAGGTTCTCCTCCGCCATGTTGACCCCGGTCATGCCGGTGCCGGCCCCGACCCCGGTGTAAGTGCCCAGGGGCGTCTGGGGCATCGGCTCGCCGTTGATGAACAGCGTCTTGTTCCGATACGCGATCTCGTCGCCCGGCACGCCCACCACGCGCTTGATGTAGTCGACGGAAGGGTCCTGTGGAAAACGGAACACCACGACATCGCCGCGCTGCGGGTCCCCGACCTCGAGGAACTTGGTGTTCAGCACGGGCCAGCGCAGACCGTACGCGAACTTGTTGACCAGAATGAAATCCCCGACCAGCAGGGTCGGCATCATGGACCCCGAAGGAATGCGGAACGGCTCGACCAGGAACGAGCGCAGCAGAAGCACGATCAGGATGACCGGGAAAAAGGAGCGCGCGTACTCGACGAGCACCGGCTCCCGCCGCGCCGGGGGCGCTGAGATGCCTGCAGGCTGATCCTTTCCGGCCACCTGTACGGCGAGACGCCGGCGGCGTGGGGCGAAAAAGACCGCGTCCGCCAACCAGATGCCTCCGGTGAGGAAACAGGCGAGCACCAGAAAAGTGGGAAAATCGAAGTTCATATTGCTGCCGATCTGCCGTCAAAGGCGCCCCTGGAGGCTCTATTGACTAAAAAAACGTTTAATTATCCTTACCGACTTGGAGCACAGCAAGGAATGCCTCCTGCGGGATCTCCACCTTGCCCACCTGCTTCATGCGCCGCTTGCCCGCCTTCTGCTTCTCCAGCAGCTTCCGCTTGCGGGTGATGTCCCCTCCGTAGCACTTGGCGGTCACGTTCTTGCGCAGGGCCTTCACCGTCGTGCGGGCGATGATCTTGCTGCCAATGGCGGCCTGAATCGCGACCTCGAACATCTGGCGCGGAATGATCTCCTTCATGCGCTCGGTGAGCTCTCGCCCGCGAAATGCCGCGTTGCTCCGGTGGACGATGAGCGACAAGGCGTCCACCTGCTCACCATTGATAAGCACGTCCAACTTGACCAGGTCAGCCGCCTGGAAGCGCTTGAAGTCGTACTCGAAGGATGCATAGCCCCGGCTGACGGACTTCAGGCGGTCGAAGAAATCCAGCACCACCTCGCTCAGCGGAAGCTCGTACGTAGCCTGCACCTGCCCGCCTAGGTATTGGATGTCCTTCTGCACCCCCCGTTTCTCGATGCACAGGTTGATGACCCCGCCCAGGAGGTCCTGGGGCACGAGGATGTGTGCCTCGATGATCGGCTCGCGGATCTCGCCGATGCGACCCGTATCGGGAAGGTTGGCCGGATTGTCCACCCGCACCACCTCGCCGTCGGACCGCAGAACCTCGTAGATGACGGTCGGCGCGGTGGTGATGAGGTCCAGATCGTACTCACGCTCGAGGCGCTCCTGTACGATCTCCATGTGCAGCATCCCAAGGAAGCCGCAGCGGAAGCCGAAACCCAGGGCCTGGGATGTCTCCGGCTCGTAGAACAGGGACGCATCGTTGAGCCTGAGCTTGCGCAGGGCGTCGCGCAGGTCCTCGTAGTTGTCCGAGACCACGGGGTAGAGCCCAGCGAACACCCGCGGCTGCATCTCCTTGAACCCGGGCAGGGACCTCTCCGCCGGGCGATCCGCATGGGTGATGGTGTCGCCCACCGGGGCGCCGTCGATCTCCTTGATCCCGGCGACCAGGAATCCGACCTCTCCGGTGCGAAGCTCCTGACGCTCCGTCTTCTTGGGCGTGAAGACCCCGAGGCTATCCGCCTGATGCGAACGACCGGTGGACATGATCAAGAGCTTGTCGCGGCGCTTGATCGACCCGTGCATCACCCTGATCAGCGAGACCACGCCGACGTAGGGATCGAACCAGGAGTCGATGATGAGCGCCTGCAATGGCCCATCGGGATCGCCCGTCGGCGGTGGAATGCGCGCGACCAGGGTCGCCAGCAGATCCTGAATGCCCTCGCCGGTCTTCGCGCTGACCCGCAACGCATCCCGCGCCTCGAGCCCGATGATCTCCTCGATCTGCATGATGACCCGCTCCGGCTCGGCCGAGGGCAGGTCGATCTTGTTGAGTACCGGGAGCACCTCGAGTCCCTGCTCGATCGCGGTGTAGCAGTTAGCGACGCTCTGGGCCTCGACCCCCTGCGCGGCGTCGACCACCAGCAGGGCCCCCTCGCAAGCCGCGAGCGAGCGCGAGACCTCGTAGGAGAAATCCACGTGCCCGGGCGTGTCGATGAAGTTGAGTTGGTAGGTGTCGCCGTCCGGGGCCCGGTAATCGAGCGTCACGCTCTGGGCCTTGATGGTGATACCGCGCTCGCGTTCCAGATCCATGGAGTCGAGGACCTGCTCCCCCATCTCCCGCTCGCTCAAGGCGCCGCTCAGCTGGATGAAGCGGTCGGCGATGGTGGACTTCCCGTGATCGATATGGGCGATGATCGAGAAGTTGCGGATGTGACTGAGATCGGCCATCGAAACCCGTTGGAGGCCGTGACCCTGTCACGGCAGAAGAAGGGAAGAACCGGGCTGGATCGGAGAACCGCGCTGGCGGCATTGGCGCGCGGCGAGGCAAGCTGGGCGCGCCGTCCCGGTCTAGGGAACAGCGCGCAATGGTAACAGAAACCTGTCGAGCCAAGTAGCCCGCTAGCAGGTCATGCCCGCGCGGGCGATCCCACCGACCGCGAGCGGGCGGACTGGCTCGCGCCGCCGTTTATTCCTTCGGAATGCGCAAGGGGAAGAACATGCGGCCGTCGCCGCGCTGGATCAGCACGGCCACGGACCGGCCCGGCTCCAGGGCGTCGAGCGCCTGCTTGAGCTGCTCGACGTTCTCGACGACCTTGTTGTCCAGGGTCAGGATCACGTCGCCCACGCGGATACCCGCCCGCTCCGCCGGTCCGTCCTCGACGCGCTCCACCAGTACGCCTCCGGACTCGATGCCGAGCTGCCCGCGGTCCTCGGCGCTGATGTCTGCCGCGACCAGACCGATGCGATTGGGCTTGGCGCGCTCGGGGATTCCCGAGGCGGCGACCAGCTCTTCCTCTTCGGGCAGCTCCTCGATCACCACCTCGATGATCTGGCGGGTTCCACGGCGCAGCACCTCCACCCGCGCCGCCTGGCCCACCGGGCTTGTACCCACCAGGGGCGGCAAGGAGCCTGATGAGTCGACCGGAGCCCCGTTGAACTCGATGATCACGTCGCCGGCCTTCAAGCCGGCCTTCTCGGCCGGACTCTTCGGCAGCACCTGGGCGACCAGCGCACCCTCTGGCTGCGCCATGCCGAAGGTCTCCGCCAGATCGCGCGTAACGTCCTGAATGAGCACGCCGAGCCATCCGCGGCTGACCTTGCCCTTGGTCCTGAGCTGCTCCACGACATCCATGGCCACGTCGATCGGGATCGCGAACGACAGTCCCATGAAACCACCCGTTCGGCTGTAGATCTGGGAGTTGACGCCGACCACCTGACCGTCCAGGTTGAACAGCGGACCGCCGGAGTTGCCCGGGTTGATCGCGACGTCGGTCTGGATGAAGGGGACGTAGTTCTCGCTCGGAAGGCTGCGACCCTTGGCGCTCACGATCCCGGCAGTAGCCGAGTGTTCGAACCCGAACGGCGAACCGATGGCCAGCACCCATTCGCCCACCTTCAGGTCCTTCGCGGATCCGATCTTCACCACCGGCAGCCCCTGCGCCTCGACCTTGACGAGCGCAATATCGCTGCGCTTGTCCGCTCCGACCACGGTGGCGATGAACTCCTGTCGATCGCTGGTGCGCACGATGATCTCATCGGCACTCTCCACCACATGGGCATTGGTCAGAACATAGCCGTCGGCAGTCACGATGAAACCGGAGCCGAGGGAGCGCGCCTGCATCTCGTCCTCCGGCATCTCACCTTCCTCTCCGAAGAAGCGCCGGAAGAAGTCGTAGAGCGGGCTGTCCTCGGGCAGGTCCGGGACCGAAAAGCCGTGCGGCACCTGAGGCGACGTCATCGATTGCTTGGTGCTGATGTTGACCACCGCCGGTCCGTACTGCTCCACCAGGCCGGTGAACTCGGGTAGCGCCCTCGCCAAGGCATCTACGGATGACAGAAAGGCGATGAAGCCGAGGGTCAGGAGCCCCGACGTCGAATATGGTTTGCTCATGAATGCTCCGTGGGTAATGGCAGGCGCGACCGCGCGCTCCCCGTTCAATGCCTGTCCTGCAGGGACGGCCCCGGCACTGCGACCGCGAGTCCGGTGGCGGCGCCTCGGCGCAGAATGACCGCCCGATAGCGGTCGTCGTCCGCGCGCGCGCGGCTGAAGCGGCCGAGCCAGAGCAAGGCCGACGCCAGTCCGGCCACTCCCCCCAGGATACTCAAGCCGTCCCCGAGCTGCGGCGCAAAACCTCCGGCAAGCATACCACCGGCGATTCCGCCCCCGAGCATCGCCAACAACGGCACCATGTAGGCGGCGAACGAGGCGCTGAGCAGCGCCTGCTCCGGGATGCCAAGGACGACCCGGTCGCCGGGCCGGGCACCGATGGGGTTGTGGACCGTGAGCAACAGTCGGCGACGGCCGAAAAAGCGCTCCAGCAACGACGTGCCGCAGGCGCCTTTTACCTCGCAGCTCCCGCAGGCGCTGCGGCGTCGGCTCTCGACCTCCGCCAGCTCGCCGTGCACCGCCACGACCAGGCCGAGCTCCTCGATCACGGTTGATCATCCTCCCCGCGCTGCAAAGCCGCGAGCACCATCAGCACCGTGGCCGAGGGGACCTCGCCGATCACGGTCACCTGGTGGCCGAATACGCGCTTGCCGGCAGCATGGATGGCGCCGATCCGCGTCTCCCCGTCCAGGCCGTCGACGGCATCGCTCTCGACATAGACCGAGACCGACGCGAGGCCATCCGATAACAGGAAATGATCCACCGAATGCCCCGCGTTATCGCGCCAATGATCGTACATGGTCAGATCGAAACCGGCCGGAAGCGCGGTGAAACGCCAGGGGCCGGTATCGACCGGGGTTGGCCGGCTGTTTCCCGCTCCGGCATCGGCGGCATCCGCCGCGGCGTCCTCCGTACCAGTGTCCTCAACGGACGGGAGAAGCTCGAGCGACGTGAACATGATCTGCTCGATGGGCTCCGACTGCTCGCCCATCAGATCCGACTTCAGTGGCAACCCGCTTTCAAGATCGAGGTAGAAGCGGTAGCCGTAGCGCAAACTGTCCCGCGGGATGATGCCGACCACGTCCACTTGACGACCGGCCACACGCGCCGTTCCGAGCGGGTGAATCAGGTAGTGAGCCGACAACGACTCGGGATCGATCGCCTTGGCCCGCAGCACGTCGTGCGCCAGCCCGCCGCGGTGAACCGAGATCGGGTGAGAGTTTGGCAGCTCGCAGGTGACGCGATCCTGTTCGCGCGTCATCGAGCGCTCCGGCCCATTCAGAGACTCCACGCGCTCGCGGGATTGCCCGTTCTCGATGCGATGCTCGATCCGCAGCGACTCGATTCGGTTCTCGTGCGCGTAGACCAGCGTGCCCTCATAGCTGAGCGAGCGCATGGCGTTGGCCATGCGCTCGAGCTGCTCGGCAGCGGACAGATCCTCCGCGAAGGACTGGGAACAAAAACTTAGAGCGGCCAACGCCACCAGAAGCGCCCTGCTCACGTTGCGCCTCGCCGCGACTGGCGCCGCTCGCCCCATCCGCTCCCCGTTCGCTGGATACCTAGCGTCCAGCGTCATATCCGACGACCGTCGCGTAGGGAAGGAAACCCTTGACACCGGAGGGCGGCGCGAAGGCCTGGTGGTTGACGAGGAAGCGGTCCAGCTTGCTCTGGAGCGCCGGTTGCTCCACCTGCCAGCGCTGCCCGGGAGCCGCGAGCTCGAATCTCTGGGTGGGGACGACGGCCTTCGCGGCCAAGGCCGGGTGAGGCTCTTCATGTCCCGCGTTGAACAACTGCGGAACCGCGAACACCGCGAAGAACGCCGCGGAAGCGGCAAGCGCCGCACCCACGAACGGACCCAGGCGCGAATGCCGGTTGCCGCCGTTACCCCTGCGCGGCGCCCTCAGCGGCTCCTCGGCCACCCGCGTTCGAACCCGCGTTGCGATACCGCGATACTCCAAGCGCACCTGCTCGCCGCGCAGGCACTGCCCGATCAGGTGATAGCGTTCCCAGGTAGCGCCCAGTTCAGGGTTCGATTCCAGCGCCGACACCGTTGGGCGTACGAGATCATCGTCGATCTCGCCATCCACGAGCGCTGAAAGATGTTCTCGCTGCTGATCACTCATCGCTGGGTCTCAGTTTTGAATCTCATGGATTAAGCAGGGGCCGCAGGCGCTTGTCGATCGCCTCGCGGGCACGGAAAATGCGCGAACGCACAGTCCCGATGGGACATTCCATCGTGCTGGCAATCTCCTCGTAGCTGAGGCCATCGAACTCGCGCAGCACGATGGCGGTTCGCAGGTCGTCCGGCAAGTCGTTCAGGGCCTCTTGTACGGTGCGTGCAATCTCATCGCTCAACAGAAGGCTTTCCGGTGTACCGACCTCCCGCAGGCGAGTGCCCATGTCCATCTGTTCGGCGACCTCTGCCTCGACATCGTCGCCCGGGGGGCGACGACCCTGCGCGACCAGATAGTTCTTCACCGTGTTGATCGCGATTCGATAGAGCCAGGTGTAGAAAGCGCTCTCGCCGCGGAATCCGGGCAGCGCTCGGTAAGCCTTAAGGAACGCCTCCTGACTGACATCCATAATTTCGCTGGGGTCGCGCATGTAGCGGGAGATGAGACTCGCGACCTTTTGCTGGTACTTGAGCACCAGCAGGTCGAACGCGCGCCTGTCTCCGTCCTGTGCTCTGGACACCAACTCCTGGTCGGCTCGCCGCTCAGACATTCCGACGCGCCGCCGTTGTCGGCGTCTCCGAATCCGATGGCATTGACAGTCACCCTCAGCGAAAGTTCTTTGATGCCAGGGAAGTGCGGCCACGCCTGGCCACAAAAAAGCCGAAACTTGATCCAAGTCGCAAACCGGTTCAGTTTATAGTTGTCGGTGACCGTTTGCACACGCGCCTCCGCGCGTTGGACCGGTGATCTTTTCGCCCCTACACCATAACGTACCTCTGCCGCCACAATGAGCAGACCACACCGACACGATGTCCTGATCATCGGCAGCGGGGCCGCCGGCCTGAGCCTGGCCCTGCAGCTATCGCCCGATCTCTCGGTAGCCGTGATCTCCAAACGCGAGCTCCGCGAGGGCAGCACCCTGTACGCGCAGGGCGGGATCTCGGCGGTCTTGGATCCGAAGGATTCGGTGGAGTCCCACGTCCAGGACACCCTCAAGGCGGGCGCGGGTCTCTGCGACCGGAAAACGGTTCGTATGGTCGTGGAACGCGGACCCAAAAGCATCCGCTGGTTGCTCGACCAGGGGGTTCAGTTCACCCGCGAAGACGCGACCACCAACGGCGGGGGCTACCACCTCACCCGCGAAGGCGGACACACCCACCGCCGCGTCGTGCACGCCGCGGACGCCACGGGGCGCGAGGTCGAGATAACTCTCGAGTCGCGGGTTCGCGCGCGGCCCAACGTCGAGCTGTTCGAGCACCACATCGCCGTTGACCTGATCGCCGCGCGCAAGCTCGGACGCAGGGGCAACCGCTGCCTCGGGGCCTACCTGCTCAACCTGCGCACCGGGAAGGTGGAGACCTTCCGCGCCCGCTTCGTCGTCGTCGCCACCGGCGGTGCGAGCAAGGTCTACCTGTATACCAGCAACCCCGACGTCTCCACCGGCGACGGCATCGCCATGGCCTGGCGGGCCGGCTGTCGGGTGGCCAACATGGAGTTCATGCAGTTTCACCCTACCTGCCTCTACCATCCCGAGGCCAAGACCTTTCTGATCACCGAGGCGCTGCGCGGCGAGGGCGCTCTCCTACTGCTGCCCGACGGCGAGCGATTCATGCCCCGCTTCGACGAGCGCGCGGAACTCGCGCCGCGCGACATCGTGGCCCGCGCAATCGACCGCGAGATGAAGCGGCTGGGCGCCGAGTGCCTGTATCTCGACATCTCCCACCGGCCGCGGGAGTTCATTGTCTCCCATTTCCCCACCATCCACGCGCGCTGCCTGGAGTTCGGCATCGACATCGCAAGCGAGCCCATCCCGGTGGTGCCCGCCGCCCACTACACCTGCGGCGGCGTGATGGTGGACGGCCGGGCCCGGACCGACGTGCCCGGGCTCTACGCGATCGGCGAGACCGCCTACACAGGGTTGCACGGAGCCAACCGCATGGCCAGCAACTCCCTGCTTGAGTGTCTGGTGGTCAGCGAGCTCGCCGCCCGCGACATCGAAGAGCAGGCCGGGCGCCGTCCGGCCACA
>CAYNBI010000066.1:0-21849 GCA_964395315.1 uncultured Chromatiaceae bacterium
GATCCTGGGGCACGATGGCGATGTGCAGGCCGATGACCACGAACAGCATGGCGTTCAGCACCTCGTCGATGGCCTGCCAGAAGGTCTCGAAGGGCGTGCGCTGCCGCTTGGCCACGCGCGGCATGCTGTAGTTTCCCACCACCAGCCCGGTCACCACCATGGCGATGGGCCCAGATATCTCCAGGGACTCGGCGAGACCGTAGCCGAGGGAGACGACCGCCAGGGAGATCAGCACATGGGTGCCGTAGTCGCTGGTCCTGGCCAGCATGTGATGCATCAGGGCGGCGGCGGCCACGCCGAGACCGACGCCGCCCAGCACCTCGCGCAGGAACATGATCACCGCGTCCATCGCGGTCGGCTGCTGGGCGCCCAGCGCAACCGCCAGGCAGATGGTGAAGATGACCACGCCGACGCCGTCGTTGAACAAGGACTCGCCGTTGACGATGGCCTCCAGGCGAGCCGGGAGCCCGACCTCGCCGAGGATCGCCAGCGCGGCGATGGGGTCGGTCGGCGAAATCAGGGCGCCGAACACCAGGGCGAAGATGAGCCCGATTCCGACACCCAGCAGGCCCAGCAGCAACCAGACTGCAAATCCGGTCAGGACCGCCGCGATCAGCGTCGCGCCAATGGCGAGGGTCAGGATGACCCACTTCTCCTCGCCGAGTGTCCGCATCTTCACATTGATGCTGCCGGCGAACAGCAGGAAACAAAGCACGCCGTTCAAGAGGGTCTGGTCGAGTGACAGCCGGGTCACGAACGCCTGCTCCCTGGCGAGAGCCTCGGTCATGCCCAGGGCACTCAGGAGCATCAGCACCAGCGTGAATCCCAGGGCCAGGACCATCAGGCCGATGGTCTGCTGCAGCCGCAGGAAGCGCTCGTTGATATAGCTGAACAGGGCGGTCAGCCCCAGGACCACTGCGACCGTCAGGAACACCTGCATTGTGTGCTCCACAGAAACATTGTGGCTATGCGCATCGCGGATCTCTGGATAAGAGGATGGACACGTGACCTGCGTCGCTCAGTCTCTTCCGTTACCGTGCAAAATATTCTTCCAGCTCCGCTGGACGAGCGCGAGCAAAAAGGCCGTGGTCCAACCGGCAAGCAGGATACCGACCAGCGCCTCGATCCGGCTTGGCAGACGCCACTCGTGCGCGACAAGCCTGATGTCACCATAGCCCAGGGTGGTGAAAGTGACGAAGGAGGAGTATGCGGCCCTCTCGAACGTCTCCAGGTCATCGCCCGGCAGGAACAACCGATACGCGAACGCCCATAGTAGGACTTGGAGGGCATGGGGCAGCATCAGGACGACTGCGGTCGAGGTCACCGTAGGCAGCGCCAGATACGATGAGAAGATGCCGTCGTGACCAGCGTAGCGACGGACCAGACTGCGTAGCCAATAGACGGTGCCGGACGCGTGAATCGTTGCGCTCACCGCAACGGGAACCGCGGCTACAGAGGTCAGCTCCAGCATGTTCCGGTCCCAAGCCACTGTCAGAGAGACACTGATCTATTGGCCATCCGGCCCGAAGATCAGAACGTGACACGCGTTGAAAATGGCACTACGTCCTGTAGCGCGGGAGACGCCGATCACTGGCCATCCTGGCCGCAATCGGCACGCCACCCAAGGAGCGTGGTCCTTGGATGACTTATCGGATCATCAGCCGCCCCTCACCCGCGCTCTTACGGTCTTCTCTTGAAGCAGCGGATCAGAGCACCGGTCCGAGCATCGCGACGGCGTTGTTCCACAACCGGTAACGCCAGGACCAGTCCGCCACCGTCTCACGCGTGATCGGAAGGGACTTGGCGATATAGCTTTCTTGGCGTCGGCACATCTCGGCGGTCAACGCCGGATCGTAGAAAAGGATGTTGTTCTCGTAGTTCAACTCGAAGCTTCGGCGGTCCATGTTGGCGGAGCCGATAAGAGTTACCTCCCGGTCTAGTGTCAGGGATTTTGTGTGCAACAGCCCGCACTGGTACTCGAATATCCGGACCCCGGCGTCCAGCAGATCGCGGTAGTAGCTGCGGCTAGCCGCAGCGACGATCCAGCTGTCGTTCCTGGCCGGGACAATCATGGTCGTCGCGACGCCGCGGCGCGCGCTCGCGCAAAGGGCTGCTTGCAGTGACTCGTCGGGGACATAATAGGGCGTCGAGATCACCAGCTCGCGGCGAGCACTGTAGATCAAGGACGCGAACATCTCGGGCATCGCGGAGTAGCGCACCGTGGGTCCGGTGCCGAGCACCTGTGCGGGCAGCCCTGGCTGCGTCGCCAAGATCGGTCGTCTCAGCAGGTGTTCGATGTCATCGTCCACATGACCCATCCAGTCTCCAGCGAAAAGGTGTTGATTCTGGCGCGCGATCGGCCCCGTGAAACGCATCATGGCATCGACCCAGGGCGCGTACTTGGCCTTGATCCGGAACTCCGGATCGGCGCAGTTCTGACTGCCACAGTAGGTGATCCGATCGTCGATCACGACGATCTTGCGGTGGTTGCGCAGGTCGATGCGGCCCTTCAGGGGCCGTAGCAGCGGATTGCCGATCGGCAAGGCACGCGCCAGGCGCACACCGGCGGCGCGCATGGCCTGCCAGTGCTCGGAACGGATCATGAGGCGCGAGCCAAGATCGTCCGCCATGGCACGGCAGGTGACTCCCCGCGCGGCAGCCCGCTTCAGGGCTTCCGCAACCTTCCTGCCGTTGTTGTCCGGAAGCCAAATGTAGAACAGCAGGTGCACATGGTCCTGAGCGGCATCGATGTCCCTGACCATGGCGTCGATGGTCGCGTCGGAATCCTCGAGCAGGCGCCCGCTGTTGCCTCCGATCGGCTCGAAGCCGCTGATCGAGTGCCCGACCCGGAACAGATCTGCATGGCGATCAGGCACTCGTGGCCGCAGATTCTCGGCGTCTGCGCCCGCGGCATCGGAAAAATCAGGCATCCGAGCCAGAACCGCCTTCATCCGGAGGACTCGGCGGCGACCGATGTTCACTTCGCCGATGAGGACGTAGGCAAGGATGCCAACCACCGGCATGGCAACCACGACCACTATCCAGGCGATGCGCGAAGCGGGATCACGATGCGGGCGAATCAGCACGCGCGCAATCAGCGCGAGCTGAATCAGGACATGCAGTACTACAAAGGCTTCCGTTGAAAGCGGCATGCCGTGCTCCGAATCCGCGCAGCTATCGAAGCGCCGTCCTTCCGCCGCCTAAACCCGCGAGCAAGCGCTGGAAATCCGGATTGTTCCGCAGCAGCTCGCGGCCGGCCGCAATGAGCTTGTCGACCTGCTCGTCGGTCAGCGAGAAGCTGGTTGGGATGCGATTGAAGAAACTCCGTCTCTCGGGATAAGGGATATCGCGAAAGCCGAGCTGTATGAAGTAAGGAGTGACGGGTCGACTCGGCGTCGACATCTCCCGCGCCCACCGTATCACCGTCTTGTTCATCAGCTCCAGGGTCGCGGCGTTGTAGCGGTGGAGCTGGACATCGCTCACCGCATTGACGGTCTCGTCCAGCGATGGCCGCTTGGTGCTCAAGTCCATCGCGGGCTCCGGGTCGGTGGAGGCATTGACGGAAATGATCGCGAAGCGCCGCGGCGGCTTGCGGTCGTAATGCTTCAGAAATGCCCGCGCACCGCCCGCAACCTCGATGATCTCGTAGATTGCGCGCAGACCTAGGTTGTCGGTGATGCCCCCATCGACGAAGTGGGCGTACTTGCGCCGATCTTTCTCGAAATAGCTCTGCAGCCCGGCGACGACCTCGGACAGCTCAGGGTCGCGCGCCGCGCGCCGCTGCGCCGCGGCCAGAAAACCGGACGCGTCCTTTGCACAGCCCTGGTAGTTTTCCACCACCACGGGGTTGAACAGCACCGGCACCGCGGAGGATGCGGTGACGGCCCGTGCCACTGGGAACGTGGAGATGTCGGAGCACAGCAGATTGAAGTACTCCTGCAGGAAGGAGAAACGCACCCCGTAGCCCAGATCCGAGGCATTGATTAGGATCAGCGGGCCGTCCTTGCGCCGCAGATCGGCGAAGGTCGCCCCCTCGAAGACGGTCTCTTCGTACAAACTGACGGCCATCTCGGTGCGCCCGGTGGAGCTGAACCACTGCAGAGGGTTCAGAAGCCCCCGGATCAGCTGTCCCTGTACGTTGCGCCGGAGAAACACGTCCTCGTAATCGTCGAAGATGCGGTCCCCGAACAGTCCGTAGTAGGCCGAGGTGAAGCTGCCGCCGGAGACGGAGCTGATGGTGTCGACCTCGTCGAGAAGCCTGCGCGGACGCCCGTCGATCATGACGCTGGTGTCACGCAGTTCCTCCAGTACTCCATAGGCCAATGCCGCGGCCCGCGTGCCGCCGCCGGAGAAGGCCAGGATCAGTCCGATGTCGCCCGAGCCCCAACGACTGGTCCCGTTTCGAATCGAATAGCTATCGGAAGCGGTCGCCCCGGTCTGCGGCGCGTTGTCGATCACGCCGTAGGATGCGCAGCCCGAGGCCAGCAGCAGGACCAGAATTACGGAGATCAGCTTCGACACGACTCCCCTCCCCCGGGAGCGGGTGTTTTCCGACTGCGACTACTGCGACGCCGCTGCCCGCGGACCTAACCATCGCTCCAAGGTTTGCACGCGCCAGGGCCGGAGCGGATGCGCGAGTCCACGGCGGCGAGATTTCGGCTTTGGAATCCTCACTCTACACACGGACTTGGGACGACGCTACTTCCCGTGCGCTGCATCCAACCGCTTGCGGATGAGCTGCGCCCAGTAATCCATCGCCTGCTTGGTGTAAGCCCAGGTGCTGTAAGCCTTCATATAGTCCTTGGCGGCGGTGCCCACACCATGGGTCCAGTTATATTTCTTGCCCATTTTGGTCTCGATGTAGGCCGCGACCTGCTTATTGCTCTCGCTGTCCAATGCCTCCATCTCCACCGTCGCCTCGCCGATGAAGGGCGTGCTGCCCGGCTTGCCTTCAGCGGCACCGGAGCCAGCCTCCGCGACCCAGAGGTAGGGCACCACCAGGGTCACCACCGAGGCCTCGGGTTTGTTCGGAACCAGGTCGGTGACGGCAATGCGCAGCCTCAGCACGTCGGGACCCGGTTCCCTGACCACCGGATAGGCACCCTCGACGGCCTTGACGATGGCCTGATGGAAATAGTCGGTGAGCTCCTTGAGCTCGGCGGGGTCGATCTCCTTGGACTGGGCGTCCGCCTTCAGGTAGATCTTGATGCGGTCGATCATCAGCTTATCGTACTTGGCCACGTCCGCCTGTGGATCGCGGTACTTATACGCATCGCTGTCACCGCCTTCGGGCTTGAGCTTGGAGTAATCACTCAGGAAGCCCTGAGGCTTGTAGTCGCCGAACTGACCCGCCCAGCCCGCGGGCGATGCCAATGCCATCAGGAGCAGGGTTGCCGTGAAAGCAGTCTTGCGCATCCGTCGTTCCTCTTTACTTTACGAGAGCGATAGTTCTCTTCCGGTCGAGCCTCAGCAATGGAGGTTCACCCCTAACTGTGGTCCGCTGAGATTGAGATCGTCGAGCTTGGAGCTGGATTTGAAATCCCAGTCCAAGTGACGGGAGAGGAGGTAGGCGTCACCCAATCGAACTTGTAGCCGATCCAGCCCGCGATCTGCCAGGTGAAGTCCGAGTCGCCGGTCCCGAGGTCGGCATCGTAAGGGGCGTAACAATTGTCCTTCAGATACACATCGCCCCTCATGCCGATGATGATGTCCCGGCTGTTTCCCGACGCGGCTACTCCCCTACTCCTTGCCAGCGGGCCAAGCCGAGTCGACATATCGAGAAAGGAACTGACCTCCAGGTACCGGGCACCCGCGACCAGGTCGAGCGTCGCCTGCTCCGACCGCGGCTCACGATACCCGCCACCGGCCCCGACGTTGAGATAGAGGACATCGGCCGCCCGCGGCCAGTTGGATTTGCGGGCCTCGACGTTGCCCATGAAGGCCATGTCGAGATTGTCGATCAGGGCGGTGAAGCTGACATCGAGGTCGCTGCCGGAGGCCGTCTCCCCTTTGGTACCGGCGGCGTAAGGGTACGCTCCAGCGTTGAACTGCCAATCGTCCTCGGCACTGGAATCCGCTACTACCGCGGTCCCCGGCATCATTGAGATGACGCCCGCCCAGAGCACGGGCACAAGCAGCCTGAAGTCTGTCATTTCTTGACCTTGGGGAATGGAGGCCACCATGGATCACCGCCGGAGGCCAGCCGCAGTACACCACAGCCGGCACCGCATTGCACTGGGGTATTGTATGGAATGCCTCGTCCCTTGAACCATCATGCCCCAACAAGCCGGTCGCCGGATCGCCTGCCCCGCCTGGACATTGGTGAGTACCTTGGCGTACCTGAACACGACACGGTAGATGCCGGCGGCCGGTATCGTGTCCCGCTCGATGGTGGAGTTGTCCCGCACGGCTGCCGGGTCGAAGACAATGATGTCCGCGTCCGCGCCGACCCGCGCCGACGCAACCGGAGGTGCGAGCGACAATGCGGGCATCATGGCGAACCCGGCAAAGGTCGCTCCCTTGGCTCCGGCAGTTTCCGGCTCTGGACCCATGGGGTCCAAAGTACAGCGGGAAGCTTGAGTAGCCGTGCACGCGGGCCATGTCCGTCGCTCGGCAGACAGAGACGCGCTTCCGCCTCGCCGCCGGGGTGAAGGATATGACGAACTGCAACCGGGCGTCCCCAGCGACGGTGCGGGCCCTCTGACCAATGCGCGAAACCATGCCCATACGGCGTACTTCGACGGAACGAGGCTCGCAGATGCCGCGGGTCCGTCCGGATCGCCGCCCCCTGCCCTCGCGCGCCTTCACGGCTGGGCGTGCTGTTCCAGCTGGTTCTTATCGCTGGCCGGGACTTCTTTGTCCGAGAAAGCTTCTTGTTCTGCTTTGTTCTGCGCGAATTTCCAATGTTGGAATACCGGATGGTCTTGGTAGGCCTTCTGGGCAACGTAGCGCAGCACCCCGGCCAAGCGAAAGAACTGGACGACCGAGTCAATGCGGAAGATTTCTTCCCCATCGCCGTCGAAGAAAATCAGGGTAGGCGCGTAAAACAGCTCGAGGTCCTCGGCCCACCGGCGGGGTGTCAGGCGACGGCCATCGGGGGTGAGCACGGGCGTGTCGTCATCCCGGACATTCAGCTGCACGACATCGAAAGCTGCGAATCGCTCGCGCACAACGGCGTCCTGCAGCGGCTCGCTGTGGAGCACGTCGCAGGCATGACAGTTCGGTTGCTCGAAGATCACCGCAAGCGGCTGGCTGGAAAGCGCCGACGATCCAGCGCGAACGGCGGCTTCATGAACAAGGGGTCGGAGATGAGCGATTCATCCTCAAACCGGGGCGGCGGATTCGCCTGAGCGAGGTAGTCTCGGAAAGACATGGCCTGATAATGTCCGTCGGCCACATACTCCAGCGCGGCGCGCATTTCGCAGGGCGGGTAGAAGCCGCGCAGGACCAGCGCCTTCCTGCGGTCCTTTCCATAGAAGACCAGGGTGGGGGTGAACTGCGCATCCTCGCGGACGGAGTAGTCTCTGACCGTCAGAGTCTCACCGTCCGGCGACGTTAGCTCCCGGACATCGTGAATGCTGAGCCCAACCATGTCGAAGCGCCGGACCAGGTACTCGACCAGGTCTGGCTTGGCCAGGGTATCCTTGACCAGCGTCTTGCAGTAGGCGCAATGCGCTTGTCCGAAGTAGACGATCAAACCGGATTTGCCGCGCTGGAGGGCCTCATCCAGATCATCGTCGAGGTCCAGAAAGCTCTGCTTGAACCAATCCGGGTATCCGCCGTCGTAGTCGGTCGGGCGGTCGTCGAAAGAGTAAGCGCTCCCCGACTCCGCCGCTTGACCCGGGATATCGCCGATGAGCACTTGGACGCTCATGATCCCCGAGAGGGTAAGGGTCGGTGCCAGCCTGCTCACGACGACGCGCCTTGGCGTTCGTGGATCGCCAGGTCCATGGTTGTTCCATGCGGCGAAGGGCCGTCAGGAAAGGGTCGGGGTTGACCAGGGCTCGCACTACGACGGCGGCGTCCTCCGGACACCTGGTCACCCTCCGCGCCGCTGAATGCTCTCGATGGCCTTGGAACGCCGCCAACGCTGCAGTTGGGCGTCCTGTTCGTAGGCCCGCTCCAGCACCAGCTGGAGTGATCCTTCCATGCGGAAACGAAGCGTCTCCGAGTCGAGCCGCATGACCTCTTGCCCCCCCTCGTCGAAAAAGAGGATGGCCGGGTGGTAGTTCAGCCCCAAGCGCCGGTACCAGCTCGCGGGACTGGTCCTCTCACCGTCCGGGGTCACGATGCGGCCTTGTTCATCGCTGGCGTCAAGCTGCACCGCCTCGTACTCACCAATCAACCTGCGGATCGACTTGTCCCGAAGAACGCGCTGATGGAAGCGCTCGCAGGATCGGCAGCCCGGTCGCTCGAAAACCACGAGCAGAGGCTGCTGTGCGGGCATCGCGCTGCGGTCCAGCATGAAGGGCGGGCTCTCGAAGAGAGGGTCGGCGATGATGGGACCGCCGTCGGAACCGGTCGCTGGCGAGGAGGCCTCCACATATTCGCGGAGGCTCCGCTGCCGGTACGCCTCGCTGTCCAGATAGTCGAGTACCTGGCGAAATCGATCGGGGGGGTAGTAGCCGACGATGCGCAACAGGACCTGCCCCCCTTCGCCGACGAAGATCAGGGTCGGCGTGTAGCTCGCCCGATTGAGCGTTACGAATTCCTTCACCCGGTGCTGGCTGCCGTCCAGGGCCGTGAGCTCGCTGTCGTCGAAGATATCGAGCCCGATGACATCGAAGGCATCCGTCAGCCGTTGCTTGATCCCTGCATCCTCGAGGGCGGTGTCCATGAATGCCTTGCAGTAGCTGCATCGGGAGGCACTGATGAAGAGCATGATCCCCTTCTTGCCTGCCTCGAGGGCCTCTTCCAGGTCGTCACGCAGGTCGAGAAAGCTGATCTTGAACCAGTCGGGAAACTTGACGTCCACGAAGACATCCTCGGCGAAGTCCACACCGGAGGCGGTTGGTGCTGCGGTTTCAACCGGCGGCTGAAGCGCGGACGCGAGCCGGTCCGCGATGTCCTTGTTGCCGCTACGGACAGCCCAGTCCGTGACGGACGAGCCTTGATAGTCCTTCATGTCGACGCGCGCGCCCGCCGCAAGGAGCAAGTCGACGCTCACCTGACTGCCTTCGCCCGCCGCCAGCATCAAAGGCGTCACTCCTCCCGCATCTCTCGCGTTGGGATTGGCCCCGGCCTCGAGCAGCGCGCTCAGGATTTCGGCCGGGCCAGCGGCCGCGACGTGCAGTGACGACTCACCGAGCCGGTTCGTGTTGTCGGGGTCCGCGCCGGCGCCAAGTAGCGCCTCGACGGCATCCGCGCGGTGAGCCTTGACGGCGCTCAGGAGGGGGAGCTCGCCGGTCGCGCTTCGCCGTTCCGGGTCGGCTCCGGCAGCCAGCGCCGCCTCCAAGGCGATGCTGTCGCGCTGAAGCAGAACGGCAGTCAGATCCGGCGCGGCGAAGGCGCAAGGCGTGCAGAGCGCAGCGATCAAAAGCACGGTCGTTCGCAGCCTCGCTGTCCAGCGCAGGTACAGGATGGAAGGACGATTCCCCTGGAAGGCGAGATTCCGCATGGTTCACCCCGATATGATTCCGAAGACTCCCTGTTGGAAATAGCGCTACGCTTTCCACAAGTCCTGGCGAAACGCCGCAGTTTTTCCGACGTTTTTCCACTGATGTAAGAAACCAAACGAAGAAGCGCGTTTGCAGCCCGTGGAAGACCGCGACCAAGACCTGCCATTCACCTCGCATGGCCCGTTCCTCCTGGGGGAGGCCCGGATCGATCCGCCAGGTCTTTGCATTGAACGCGCGGGCTCAAGCCAGCGGGTCGAGGCAAAGGTCATGGAGGTTCTCCTGGCGCTGACCCGCCAACCCGGGCAGGTTGTCTCCCGCCAGGACCTCGAGCGCGCGGTCTGGCCGGGGCGCATCGTCACCGACGATGCGGTGACGAACGCCGTCGCCAAGCTCCGCAGGGCGCTGGACGACAACCCGCGCGCGCCCCGGTTCATCGAGACCATCGCCAAGAGCGGCTACCGCCTGAAGATCGAGCCAGTTGCCGACGGCGAGACCACCGCTGCTCAGCCGGCGGGCTCGACAGCGGCGCCCGTCGGGAAGGCGTCGAGAGGCGGGTGGGTGCTCGGCGCTTCGTTGCTGATCGCGCTGGTCACCTTCCTCGCCATCTGGAACTGGCGGTCGGGCGATGAGCCGTCCCCTGTCGCCCCCCCTGCAGAGACGGCCACATCCGTAGCCGTGATCCCCTTCGACGTGCTCGGCGAAGACGCCGCTCAGGCCTACTTCGCGGAAGGCATCACCCTGGACCTGATCACCGAGCTGTCGCGCATTCCGGGGCTGCTGGTGATCGCGCCCGGAACCATGTTCGGCTACCGGAGAACGGCCATGACCGATCGCGAGATCGCCTCGGAGCTGAATGTGCGATACCTGATTCGAGGCGGAGTCCAGCGCATCGGTGGCCGGATCCGCATCAACGCCCGCCTGCTCGAAGCAGCCCGCGGTCGTACGCTGTGGGCCGATCGATTCGCCGGTGAGACCGACAGCCTGTTCCGGATCCAGGATCAGGTGGTGGCAGGCATCGCGAGGGCGCTTCCGATGCAGCTGCCACTGTCCCATCCGCCTCTGGAGCGAAACGGGGCGACGGAGAGCATCGCCGCCTACGACGAGTTCCTTCGCGGACGGGAAAGGTACGGCAGGCTCACGCCCGAGGATAATCGCACCGCCCGGTACCACTTCGAGCGGGCGATCGCATTGGATCCGGGGTTCGCCCGCGCCCACGCCGGGCTGGCGCTTGCCTGGTCGCGTCTTGCCATCGACGGTTGGACCGATGATCCGGAAAGCGCGCTTTCGAAAGCGGAGGAGCATGCGGAGCGCGCGGCATCGATCGACCCGTCCGTTCCCCAGATTCACTTCGTGCGCGCTCAGGCGGAGCTTTTCCGGGGACGCCACATCGAGGCAGCGACCGCCGCGTCGACCGCGATCGAACTGGACCCCAACTATGCCGATGCCTACGCCTTGCTGGCCTGGATTCTTCACTACGCCGGTCGGCCGGATCAGGCCGAGCGCATGCTGGCTGAAGCACTCAAACGCAATCCCCGCTCGTCGGCCTCCTATCACGAGATCGCCGGCGAGATCTATTTTGCGACGGACCGCTACGAGCGGGCGGCAGTGGAATTCGCGGCCGCGCTCGAGCGCAATCCCGCGCACACACGCGCGCGTCTCTGGCTGGCGGCGACGCTCTCGCAGCTGAAACGTACAGAAGAGGCCGCATGGGAGGTTAAGGAGCTGCTCGCCATCAACCCGGAGTTTGCGCTGTCGCGGCTGCTGCTCGCTTTTCCTTTGAAGGATCCGCACCAGCGCGATGCGCTCACCGAGGCGCTGGCCGAGCTCGGGTTGCCGAAGTAGTCCCGGCGCGGCAAGCCGCCGCTGGTATGGGCCGTTCAGTAGATCCTGATGCGAAGCTACGACTCGATGACTCGGGCCGAGACGGCGCATCGAGGAAAAACATCGCAAAAGCGTCTGCTTTTCTTCAGAAGTACGCTCCATCGGCCTGCTAGCGTAGAAATCGAGAAACGGAAATTCTCAGTCGCTTGCAAGGAGCCACCCTGAAATCGACGAGCTCGTATGAGCCGGGAGCAATCTGATGAAGACGCTTATGGCAGCAGTCGCAACAGTGCTTTTCGCCGCGAACGCCGCCGGCCACGATGTCTATCGTACCTTGGGCGTGGGCAACTCCGATCTGTTCGATCAACACGCGCCGGCCGAGCGAACGGCTGGTGTCCAGCCGAGTGTCGGTGACAGCTTCGACCGTTACTGGGGCCTGGCCCAGGACAACCCCGATCTGTTCGGCCCGGTTTCGGCCGGCGCAACCGGATCTAGCGACCCGCAGATCTACCATGGGGTGCGGGGAAATCCCGACCTCAGCTACTGAGGGAAACGCTGATCAATTCAGCGCTTTCCGCGACACAGGGCTGTGACGCCATTTCCGAGCGCATAAGCGCTTGAAAATGCAGCCATCCAAGAACCACGCTTCTTGGGTGGCGTGCTGATTTTGGCTAGGACGGCCAATCATCAGCGTCTTGAGTGAGCTACCCAGCAGCGCACATCGATCGGCGACCGAAGTTTTAGCGATCTTGACTGTTGCGGTTGATGCGGCGCTCCAGCCGCCGGACACGGCGCTCCCGCGCCGGTCCCGGTGGCAGCCTGACGGCCATGGCCAGCGCTTGCGGAAAGTCCCCCGCGCCGTGCTCCAGGTACTTGGCCAGCGCCTCCGTGGCCATCGCGTCTCCCGCTTGCGCCAGCGCCCACCAGATGTCGAGCGCCTGGCGCCACGCGCCAAGCCGGCGATAGAACCGCGCCAGCTCCAGCAACCCGGCGGGGCAAAGCCGATCGCGGCTGGCCTCTAGGACCCGCAACGCCATATCTCCGTCGCCGCGCCCGAGGTGATGGCGGGCGGCCGCTCTCGCATCCGCCCCGCTCGCCGCCGGGTCGCGCAGGCCGCGCGCCAATGCGGGGACCAGCGCCGGCAGGGACAGGAGATCCCGGCGGTTGTGCTCGAGGACACCGGCGAGGGCATCGACCTCCCCCCGCCGCAGCCACGCGAGCCAGGCGCTCGGGGCCTCGCAGCCCGGCAGGTCTCCCCCGCGCCCGACCCCGAGCAACCTCGCCTCGGCCGTCGCCAGCCTGCAGTCCGGCCAGACCGGCGCGAAGGCGCGGCGCACCAGTCCGAGCAGGTCGAGGTGGGCCATCGGTTCCAGCGGCGAGCGCAGCCCCGCCAGCCGGAACCGGGTGGTCAGCAGCGGAGCATCGAAGGTCTTGCCGTTGTAGGTGACCAGCAGCCCGGCCGAGCCGATCTCGCTTCCGATCGCGTCCAGGTAGCCCGGCTCCGCGTCCAGCCTGGTGAGCAGGTATTGGCGCACCAGCAGATCATCGTCCTCGATCCGCGCCAGTCCGCAGAGGAAGGCCCAGGTGCCCGTGCCGCCGGCAAGCCCGCTGGTCTCGGTATCGAGAAACAGCCAGCCGGACGGCGGGCCGCAGTCTTGCGCCAGAGAGGGCAGATCCGGCACGCAGGCGCCGAGCACGATTCGCCCATGACGCCGCGTGAGCGGATACCGGCGCTCCACCCGAAGTACCCCGTGTGCCAGTGCTTTGGCGCCAAGGCGCCCGGCAAGAACCTGCTCGTCGGGCACGGGCACGATCGCATTACGCCGACCAGCCCCGCCCAACCGGCGCAGCCGCTCCGCCAGATCGGACATCCGCGGCGCAGGCGCAGGCTCGGGCAACGCGCCGCCCCGCAGTTGCCGCAGGCGCTGGTCAAGCCTCACCGAGCAGCCCCAGAACCCGCAGGGCCAGATCCTTGGGCATCGAGGCACGGCCGTCGTCCCCCGCCAGGATGGGACCGACGCAGGCCGGGCAGCCTGCGGTGCAGGGACAGTCCCGCACCAGGCGCTCCGCGTCCGCGACCAGCCGGGCGGCGTCATCGAACAGGGGAGCGGACAGTCCGACGCCGCCGGGATAGTTGTCGTACAGGAAGAGCGTCGGCGCAAAGCGGCTCTCGCAGTCGGGGTCCGCCGGCGCATTTTCCCGCCCGCGCAACCCGCCGCGCCCGTCCGCGCCGAGCGTAGCCGACCAGGTCCCCTCCCCGTCGCCCACCGCCCGGCCCAGGTCCCGCAGCTCCGACATGGCGCGCAGCGCGGCCACATGATGCAGCGCGTACGCGGCTCCGAGGAAGCCCTCGATGGCCTGCTGCCGATTCGGCATCAGGCGCTCCAGCCTGCCCGGTTCCGCGCGCCACCAGACGGCGGTGGTGTGCATCTCCTGATCCGGCAGGTTGATGTTGCCGTATCCGATGTTGTCGTGGCTGTAATAGCGGATCTTCTTGTAGCCCGGGTAGCGGCGCACCAGGTGCACCTCGCCGTGGGCCGCGGCGGAGCTGGCGCAGGGGCGCGTCTCGAAGCAGTCCAGGATCTTGAGCCGCGTGTAGTCGATGGCGTCCGTGTAGTAATCGGCGCGGGTTCTCCGGACGAACGCCTTGCGCCCCACCCAGTCCAGACGCTCGACCTGGAAGGGCTGGGACTGGATCATGTAGATGGCCCCCTCGTACAGGGTTCCCGGTGCGCTGGTGTAGTCCACCTCCGCCAGGATTGTCTGCGCACCGTCCGTGGTGTCCACCACCACGAAGTTGCCCTCGGCCACCGTGCGCAGCGAAACCGAATTGGCGGGATAGCTGTCGCCCACCCAGTACCAGCGCTTCCCCTGCCGCTGGAGTATTCCCTCGTCCCGGAGGTAGGCGAGCATCTCTCCGAGGTCCTCGGCGCCGAAGGACTCCTCCTCTGAAAACGGCAACTCGAAGGCGGCGCAGCGCACGTGGTCGAGCAGGATCAGCAGCTGGTCCGGATGGATGCGCGCGTGCTCCGGCGAGGCGCCGAGAAAGAACTCCGGGTGGCGAGCGATGTACTGGTCCAGGGGGTCGCTGGTGGCAACCAGCACGCCCAGGGTCGGGCGCTGGCGGCGCCCTGCCCGGCCCAGCCGTTGCCAGGTGGCCGCGACCGTGCCCGGGTAGCCGTTGAGCACCGCCACGTCCAGCGCGCCGATGTCGACCCCGAGTTCCAGGGCCGACGTGCTCACCACTACATCCACCCGCCCCGCGCGCAAGGCCTTCTCCGTCACCCGCCGCTCGCTGGGGAGATAGCCGCCGCGGTAGGCGAGAACCCGCGGCGGCCTGCGGGGATCGCGGTCGAACACGTCCTTCAGGTATTTGGTGATGACCTCCACCATGAGCCGGGAGCGCGCGAAGACGATGCTCTTGAGACCCAGCCTGGCCGCCGAACGGGCTATGCGGGTGGTCTGGGAGCGGGCGGAGGCGCGGATGCCGAGATCCGGGTTGATCACCGGCGGGTTCCACAGCAGCAGCCGGCGCTCGCCGCGCGGCGAACCGCTTCCGGTGACGGCGACGACCGGCTCCCCGACCAGGCGCTCCGCGAGCTCACCCGGGTTGGCGATGGTGGCGGAGGCGAAGATGAACCGCGGCGACACGCCGTAGAAGCGGCAGATCCGCCCGAGACGGCGCAGGACGTTGGCCACGTGGGAGCCGAACACCCCGCGGTAGCTGTGCAGCTCGTCCACCACCACGAAGGCCAGGGACTCGAAGAACTGCGACCACTTGGTGTGATGGGGCAGGATCGCCTGATGCAGCATGTCCGGGTTCGAGACCACGATGTCTCCACGTGTGCGCACCGCCTTGCGCGCGTCGCCAGGCGTGTCCCCGTCGAAGGTGAAGGCCTTGACCCCGAGCTCGGCGGCGCGGTTGAGCTCCATCAGCTCCGCCACCTGGTCCTGGGCGAGCGCCTTGGTCGGAAAGAGATACAGTGCCTTCGCCTGACGACTGAGCACCGCGTCCAGCACCGGCAGGTTGTAGCACAGGGTCTTGCCCGAGGCGGTGGGGGTGGCAATCACCAGGTTCCGGCCAGCGCGGGAGAGGTCCCACGCCTGGACCTGGTGGGCATAGAGACGGCGCACCCCTCTGCCCTCCAGGGCGCGGCGCAGCCCCGGATGCATGTCTAGGGGCAGCGGCGCATAGCTGCCTTCTGACGGAGGGAATGTCAGCTCGCCGGTGATGCGCTCCCCATAACGCCGCCTGAGCCCGGCAACCAGCTGCTCGAGCCGGTCGTCCGCCACCGCCGCACTCACCACCTCTGCCCGCGCCGTCGCCATCTTGCCTCTCCCCTGCCGATCCCCGTCGAGCTTAGGCGCGGGGGTGGCTCATTCCGTGAGTCCGCGCCCCGGCAGGACCTGAGCGGGAAAGCCCGGCCCGAGATCGGTAGAATTGCCGGATTTCTCAGCCCGCGGAGTACCGGACATGCGCAAGTATCACGTCTACGCCATCGGAAACGCCCTGGTGGACATGGAGTACGAGGTCGACGTCAGCGACCTCGAGAAGCTCCGCATCGACAAGGGCGTCATGACCCTCGTGGACGCGGCCCACCAGACCGAGATCATGGAGCACCTCAGGGAGCACCATCACCAGAAGGGCTCGGGCGGGTCCGCTGCCAACTCGGTCATTGCGGTCAGCCAGCTCGGGGGCAAGGCCTTCTACTCCTGCAAGGTGGCCAACGACCGTCTCGGCCACTTCTACATGGACGATCTCATCAACGGCGGCGTGGACACCAATCACCATACCGACCGGGACCACGGCCACACCGGCCGCTGCGTCGTCCTGGTCACGCCGGACACCGACCGCACCATGGTCACCCATCTCGGTATCAGCGGCGATCTCTCGGAGAAGGAGCTGGTCCCGGAAGCCCTGCGGGACTCAGCCTACTTCTACACCGAGGGTTACCTGGTCACCTCCGACCCGGCGCGAAACCTGTCCATCAACGCCAAGCGCATCGCCGATGAGGCGGGGGTCAAGACCGCCATCTCCCTCTCCGACCCCAACATGGTGACCCACTTCAAGGCCGGTCTGATGGACATGATCGGCTCCGGGGTGGACCTGTTGTTCGCCAACGAGGCGGAGGCCAAGGGAATGGCCGACACCGACGACCTGGACGCGGCCGTCGCCTTCCTCAAGAAGATCTCCAAGGAGTTTGCCGTTACCCGCGGCCCGAAGGGCGCCCTGGTCTACGACGGCAAGGAGATGATCGAGATCGACCCGGTAAAGGTCGAGGCAGTGGACACGGTCGGTGCCGGGGACATGTTCGCCGGGGCCTTCCTCTACGGACTGACCCAGGGCTGGGGCCACCGGCGCGCAGGGGAGCTGGCGGCGGCCGCCTCGGCGAAACTGGTGACCAGCCTGGGTCCGCGCATCAGCGCCAACGAGACTCAGGCAATCCTGCGCCGGTTCCTGTAACCGCACGCGAGCCGCAGGAGCACCCGCAATGCCCGTCTACGAGTTCTACTGCCGCGACTGCCACACCATCTACAGCTTCTTCTCCCGGCGGGTGAACACCACCGCCCGCCCGGCCTGCCCGACCTGCGGCCGCCCCGAGCTGGAGCGCCAGGCGTCTCTGTTCGCCATCTCCAAGGGCCGCCCGGAGAGCGAGAGCGACGCCGAGCTCCCGCCCGGCATGGATGAGGAGAAGATGATGCGCGCCTTCGAGTCCATGGCCGGGGACCTGGAGAACATCGACGAGAACGACCCCAAGCAGGCCGCCACCATGATGCGCCGCCTGTTCGACGCCGCCGGCATGCAGGTCGGCGACGGTATGGCCGAGGCGATCCGCCGCATGGAAGCCGGCGAGGACCCCGACCAGATCGAGGCCGAGATGGGAGATGTGCTGGAGCAGGAGGACCCGTTTGCCGGCGCGTCGGCGAAGAAGTCATCGCTGCCCGATCTGAAACAGCTCAGACGCGAGCTGCTGCCACCGAAGCGTGATGACACTTGGTATCCGCTGAAGTAGGGCGGATGCCCGCAGGGCGATCCGCCATTTCCGCTACTGCAACGTCGAAGGGATCGCCTGGCTGGGCCCGGACCTGATCCTGACGGTGTCGGACAAACGCAAGCGGGAGAAACAACCCAAGCGCTGCCGACGCAAGGACCAGTCGATCCACATCTTCCAGATCCCCGCCTGACGCTGGCCGGCCGAAGCCGGTCGGATCGGGCTCAGGGCAGGTTGGAATCGGGGGGCATCTCCATGAGGTCGGAGAAGGTCTCGCCGCTGGCGCCGCTCGGATAATCGCTCCGCAGCTGTGCCAGCTGCTTGCGGGCGCTGTCGTAGCGCATCCGCACATAGTGGATGATGCCCTCGACCTTGTAGTTCCCGCCATGCAGCTCCCACTGCTTGCATCCGTTCAGATAGACCTGGTGGTTGGAAAACTGACGCCCGGTAAAGGGCTGCCCGTGAGGGGTGTCGGACTCCAGGTAGGCGGCCTGCCGCACCCGGTCCCAGAGACCGCCGTCGCCCTCCTGCCCCATCAGGGACCCGACCACATCGGGGTTGAAGTGGCTGTCCAACAGGTGTTCCAGGTGGTCGAGGTAGTACTGCTTGAAGGCGTCGTGCTGCAGCAGGTTCTGCACCAGCGGGATCCGCGCCGTTTGCTCACCCTTGTAGTAGTTGCGCGTATTAGATGCCCAGTCGAGGATGTCCGTGTACTGCCACTGGGTGTCGAAATAGTCGATGCCGTAGCTGTTGTCGTAGTCCCAGGGAATCCAGTAGAAATAGGGCTCCTGCATGAACGCCTTGGCCGCGCCCTTGCGACCCGCGTTGTAGAGGTAGTAGTTCGAGGGCGTGGCGTAGTAATTGTCCCATCCGCCCAGCAGGAGGTTGGCGCCGGCCCAGCGCAGGAAGGCCTTGACGTTCATGATGCCATCCATCGCGTCCTTGTAGGCGTCTGACCGGAACTTCTCCTCCCCGCCGGCCATCCCGATGCCGTTGAGCGTGTGGATCAAGCGCGCCAGGTCGGCATAGGTATTGGACTCCGGGTCCTCATCGTTGGTCTTCAGGCGGTAGGTCAGATCAGGGTGATCGTGCTGCAGGTAGTACTGCAGGCCCGAATCGTTACCCGTCGCCGGTGGGATGTACTCCAGCGTGGCGCAGCCCACGTTGCCGCAGTAGGCCTTGTAGAGATTGCCCTCGTCGTTCTTGCCGAAGTGATCCTTCAGGAACCCCTTGTCGACCTGCTCGATGAGGGAGAACAGCCCCCGATACTGGCCGTTGATGCCGAGCTTGGCGTAGCTGTGGCGGGAGGACGGAATGCCCACCCGATCGAAGAGGTCCCAGGCCAGGGCCTCGCGCATCTGCGAGGGATCGTTGTACATGGCCTTGAGGTTGAAGCGCCACATGCCCAGCACCTTGCCGTCCCCGTCGTCGTCCTTGAAGTTGACCTTCCAGGAGCGCTTGGGGGCGCGCAGCGTCCGGTTGCCGCTGTTCTTGAGCGAGAAGTCCCGGGTCTGCAGCAGCACTCCCTGCGCTCCCGGACCGGGCAGATGGACCGGCAGGTCCGCCGCGGTGGCCCACGCGGACAGGCAGGAACTGCCATCCGCATAGACAGGGTCCTCCGGCGTCAGGTGCTGCTGCGGCCAGTCGTCGATCATCACCATGTACATGGCGCGGTCGAAAAACGCCTTCTTGCCCTTCGCCGCATCCACATAGGCGCGGACCAGCCCGCCCGTCTCCGTCTGACCGCCGGCCTCGTCCTCCAGCACCAGGACCCCGTCCCCGGCGGGATCGTCCACCTCGCTGTCCAACAGCTCGAACAGTTCCCGGAACTCCGCCTTGGTACGCAGGGTGGCATCCGCGTGCCCGGCGCCCTGATTCACCCGCTCAGCAATGTCCCGCGCCCTCCCCTGCGGCAGCTGGGTCACGACGATCGCCTTGGTCTTGAACAGGTCCCAGAAGTCTCCCTTGTCCATCCGCTTCTTCATCGTCCATTTCTCCATTTGAGCTGCATGTTCGTCCCGGCCCGTTGCGAAGGGAGGCACTAGGCTCCGCTCACCGAGCGAGCCGTTCCCCCAGCAGAACCCTCCGCTGGTTGGCGCCTGCAACACGTATAATCGTCCCTCCGATATCGTCCCTCACGCTCGACCGGATACCGGGGCTGGGATCAGACGCACGGGGAAGCCATCGACGAATTGAATCTAGCACCGATCCCTGGGGCCGACCACGCCGGATCGGAGGAAAACAACCACACAGTTCGTCCGTCGGCACCCTCAGCCGGACGCCGCGACTGAATCAGGCGGAATTGGGCTATGTGCCCGAGCAGGAGGACCCTCTTGCGGGGGCGTCGGCGAACAAGTCGCCGCTCCCCGATCTCAAGCAGCTCAGGCGCGAGCTGCTGCCGCCGAAGCGGGATGACACTTGGTATCCGCTGAAGCAGGGCGGATGCCCGCAGGGCAATCCGCCATATCCGCAGCCATCGCAACCCCAGAACCCCCGGGCCAGAGATCGGGATGGCGATCCAGCGCCGTACCACCGAGCAGTTGGCGGAACCTCCTGTCGGAGTTCCGCCCTACGCGGGCTGCCTACTGGGGAGTGCATCCTTGAGTCAGTGCCATTCGACCCCCTTTCGCCGCCCCTTTTCGCCGTGCCATGTATGGTCCTCCATTTTCCAGACTTATCGTCGTCGAAAATGTCGGCGCATCCCTGCGCCGTGGGAAAGGCGAATAGATCGGCGTTTCCCTAGCGGGCGCGACCTCCCTTGCCCTTGCGCCGCGAGCCATGGGCCGGTCTGACGTCATGGCAGGCCAGACAGTCCATCTTTCCCTGCTGGGAGGGGATCATGTCGGGCTTCGTATGGCAGTCGTAGCAGCCGGCGTAGTTCTCCGGCGGCACCCAGGGCAACGGGGCGACATCGCTCAGGAAGCGGTCGTTCATCAGCTCGGCGGCCCTTGCGACGACATCACCAACGAGCTTGGCGCAACGGTCCTTCTTTGACGGGTCGGCGACGGGCACACCAGCGGCAGCGGCCCAGGACGAGACCGAGACGTGGCACAGGGGCGAATGGGAGACGTTGGTCGCGACGCTAGGCAGTGGCACCGGGATGCCCTCCGGCGGGGCGTAGCCGACCAGGGCGTCGGTGGGCAGCTCGGCGGTGCAGAAGTAGTCGATCAGGGCGTTGCCGAGCTGGTTGTGTACGCCGAGGATGTCCAACACCGCGACCGCCCCATTCAACGCACCGCAGATGGTGCCCCACCCGACGACACCGCCGGCGCCGAAGCTGTAAAGGCCCCGCGGCAACATTCGCCAAGGGTTGACCGCCGCGCCCTCGGCCGCGAGCGCGTCGCCGATCGCGTCGATCAGCGCCTGGGCGGAACCGTGTCCGCAGCCGCCCTCCTTGTAGTAGAGGCAATAGGCCATCTCGCGGACGACGTCCGGGTCGAGCCCATACTGCGGGTAGTAAAGCCGATCCGGCGGTGCCCACCAGGGCAGCGGCGGAAGGATATCGGCAGCGTAGGCGGTGCCGGGTAGACGGCCGAGCCCAAGGCCGACCGCCACCCCTCCGGCGGTGGTGAGAAACGCGCGACGGGAAACGCCGATCTGTTGTGTGTTCATCTTCTTGCCTCCTTCGAGCAAGATCGCGAGACCAGGCCTCACAGCCACACGGACCGCCCTTCTCGAGCCGAACACAGGTCCGTGGACACCCGCTTGCGGGCGCGCTACCGGCGCCAGTCCGACTCGGCCAGTAGGCGTCGGTTCAATCGACGGAGACTCGTCCGGCACCCCTGAGTCGAGGCCCGGCCCGGCAACCCGCAGCACCCTTTATCGTGACTTCGCTTAAAGTGTCACGCAGGGAGTTGACTGTTCCCGCAAAGCCGGATGTCCCGCGTGTAACCGGTGCGTGAATCTTTGTGAAGGCGGGGCAGGGGGCTGACGTGGGCCGTGAACGGCTATCTGCTGTGCTCGGAAAACTCAGCGCGGGTATGCTCACCCTTCATGGCGGCAAGCGCGATCTTCGCCTTGAAGGCCGACGCGTTATTGCGTCTCTTTATTCGGGTCATCTTCTGCTCGTCCTCTGTCGAGGATATTACGCAGGAAGACCTCATTTAGCAGGTCCCGATCCCTTCCAGACCTTGGGATCCTGACCTTGGGATCCCGCCCTGATGGCATGCTCCCAAAAGCACTTGGGCGCAAGAGTATAGGCCGAGCCCTTAATCGGGGTCAGCGAAATCGTGACCCCGTTCCGCGTTCGCGACGGGGATCAATGCTGAGATCCGAGCATTGGCCCATTCCTGCTTTCGTAAATCAAAAAAAAAGACTTTAACCTGTTCTCCAACAATACTGGAATGCAAGACCTGACCATACTGCGCTTCGGAGCGATTGAGATATCTGGGTCAGGTCTTGCAATCCAGCATTTCCCT
>CAYNBI010000067.1:0-20879 GCA_964395315.1 uncultured Chromatiaceae bacterium
CCACGCCGGAGGCGTCGGTGCCGGGGATGTCGCAGTGCAGCCAGCCCTGGGTGTGGGAGATCATGGTCACCGAGTTCTGGGTGCCGCCGACGATGAAGCCGGCATCCTCGACCGCCTTGATCAGAGGCTCAACCTTGGCCGGATCCGCAACCATGTACTCGAGGTTAGAGCGCAGGGTGAAGTGCACGAAACCGTCGGCGTACTGGTCGCCGATGTCGCACAGCTTGCGCAGTGTGAAAACGTCCAGAATTCGCTGGGTTCCGACCTTGACGGTCCAGATTTCGTCACCACTGTAGGCAACGTGCCGAAGTACACCCGGGCGGGGATGCTCGTGGTACTTCCATTGACCGAAATTCTTGCGCATCACGGGATGCAGGTACTGCCACGGGTCGGGGCATCCGGACTCGATCGGCTCACGCATTTCTGCCATCGCCTTTCCTCCACTATCTAGGCAAAACGTCGGGTTCGTTGGTTAGGGCAGGCGCGGAGCAGCGCGCGCCGCACCGCCCATATCGCATTTACTTACCGGCTTCGGCTTGACGCTCGAACCAGGCCTCAGCTGCCTCGTCCCAGTCATCCATGCGGATGTAGGAGCTCTGGCGCGGGTGGCTCAGCATGTTCGGCTCGGGCTCGATGCCGATGCCCTCGAGGAAGTTGGCCAGGCCGATACGCTCGATCATTTCACCGCAGCGCTCGTGCTCCAGGCCGTTCTCGGCCCAGAAGTCGATGATCTCCTCGGCCATTTCGACCATCGACTCGTAGTCTTCCTCGGTTTCCAGCTTCTTGAAGGGGACCACCACGGTGCCCATCAGGTCGCCGATCTTCAGGGTGCGCTTGCCGCCGATCAGGATGGTGACGCCCTTGTCGTCTCCAGGATGCAGGGCCTTGGGCATCACGTTCAGGCAGTGCATGCAGCGTACGCAATCCCGGTTGTTGACGGCCAGGGTGTCGTCGTCGTTCAGGGACAAGGCCTGGGTCGGGCAACGGGTGATGACGTTGTCGATGATGTACTGGCGGCCCTTGCTTTGGACATAGTTCTTGACCTCGGCCTGGTCCACCTTCATGTCGTCGCGCCAAGTGCCGATGACGGCGAAGTCCGCGCGCTCGATGGCATTCTGGCAGTCGTTGCCGCAGCCGGAGACCTTGAACTTGAACTTGTACGGGAGGGCCGGGCGGTGGACGTCGTCGGTGAAGTTGTTCACCAGCAGGCGGTGCGCCTTCAGCTCGTTGGTGCAGGACATCTCGCAACGGGCCGCGCCGACGCAGGACATGGCAGTGCGCACGCAGGGGCCGGCACCGCCGAGATCCCATCCGTAGTCGTTGATCTCATCGAAGAAGTGCTGGGTATTGGCGGTATCGGTGCCGATGAACATGATGTTGCCGGTCTGGCCGTGGAAGGTCACCAGACCAGAACCGAACTTCTCCCAGCTGTCGGCGAGCTGGCGCAGCATCCCGGTGGAATAGTGGTTTCCCGCCGGCGGCTGGACGCGCAGGGTATGGAACTCCTTGGACTGGGGGAAGGCCTTGCCAACCTCGGAGAAGCGCGGAATGATGCCGCCGCCGTAGCCGTACACGGATACGGTGCCGCCCTTCCAGTATCCCTTGCGGGTCTCGTAGGAGTGCTCCAACTGGCCAAGCAGGCTGTTGGTTACTTCGTTGATGCGCGCCTCCGGGTGCTCGTCGCGCAGACGCTTGATGCCGGTGATGAAGCTCGGCCAGGGACCGGTCTCCAGTTGATCGAGCATCGGGGTTTGGTGCTTGTCGATAGCCATTTGCGCTTTCTCTCCTGGTCTCTTTAAGTCGGAATGGGTTCGGATAGCCTTTTCTTGCCTCTGACCACCCGAGGCCTTGAAGACCTGCGAGGGTTGCCTCACAAAAACAGTTCCTACGAAGACGCGCCCGGCGCTAGCTGCTCGTACTCCTAGTTATCCGGGGCCAATCGCGGTTCGCTAATATACCCGCGACCTGGGTGACTACCTATTCTACCTTCGGGAGGGGTAGCCTTCGCCCCACTATCCCATTTGGGATAAGCGCTCACAGATCGACGGCAGATCGATAGGCGCTCAGGGCCATGGCCGAAGTGGTCGGCGATGTTACGCTGCGGGGAACAGTTAGTCAACGGATTCTAATATAAACACTTCCTCATTAATGCCGCTCATGAACAACCCCTTCGACCTTGCGCAAGATGACGCCTACCGGGGTTGGCGTGAGCGCAAGCTGCGCGATTACCCCACCCGGCTCGACGACCTGCGGGTGGAGCTGTCCAACCCTGCGGCGCCAAGCCCAGCCGAGCTTGAGCGCATCGCCGAGTGCGTGCGGCGCGCGAACTTCGCGGTATTCGCCTGCGGGCATCCGGACGCGCTCGGCAAGGACAGCCTGCTGTCTCTTGGTCGGGGACTCGGCTTGGTCAGGCTGGACAACAACCCCTGCGCCGACGAGCGAGCGGTCAGCACCCTGCGCGTGCACCCGGAGAGCCGGGAGCGGGACTACATCCCATACACCAACCGGCCCCTGAGCTGGCACACCGACGGCTACTACAACCCGGCCGGGCGGCAGGTCCGGGCGTGGACGCTCTACTGCGTTCAGGATGCCGCCGAGGGCGGGGAGAACGCGCTGCTCGACCACGAGATCGCCTACATCAGACTGCGCGACCAGGATCCGGAACTGGTGCGCGCGCTGATGCACCCGGGGGCCATGACCATCCCGGCGAACGTGGCGGGTGGGGAGGAACTGCGCGAGGCGAGCACAGGCCCGGTGTTCTCTGTTCTCGACGGGCACCTGCACATGCGCTTCAGCGCTCGCGCGCGCAATATCGCCTGGAGAGAGACCCCTGAAACGCAAGCGGCCAGGGACGCCCTGACGCGGTTGTTTTCGTCGGACGACGGCTACATATTTCGCCATAAGCTCGCTCCCGGTGAGGGTTATGTGACTCATAACGTGCTCCATAACCGGACCGGTTTTACGGTGGCTGAAGGCGGCCGGTCCGGTCGCACTCTCCTGCGGACTCGCTATCTCGACCGCGTGACCCTGATCGACGGACGGGACCTGTGAGACCCTCGCGAGGCCCTGGAGACGCGCCCGGAGCAACCCACCGGTGCGACCGCCTCGATCGGCCCACCGACGGGCACCCGAAGAGCTTGAGCCAGCATCCACCGCGGCGGCGGCAACCAAAACTATGGCGGCTTCAGTACATGTTGAAACTCAGTGACATATTGGTGGCGCATAAAGAGGTGGAAACCTTCGATGAGCTGATTCCCGTGGTTCAGGAGGTTGCTCGCGGCGGCGAGCGCTTTTTCCGCATGGACGTCAAGCCCCCGTTCCCCGACACTCCGGAGAACTGGGAAGACCGGCTTGAGGCCGCCTTCAGCGGACTCATCCGCTGACGGGGGGATTAAGCGTGAAGTACTACGACATCACAAACGCACCCCTCGCCGACACCGCAGCGGAGTCCGTTGGTAATCGCGGCGCGGAGCAGGCCGCGCTCGAGTCTCACCTGTTGGCGCTGCAGGAGCACTACGGGGAATCCCGTCGCAGCGGCGCCACTGTCAAGGACCTCGCGGATCTCAAGCTGCAGATGGCCCGCACCCTGGTCGGCCTTAGCCGCGGCGAAGACGCCTGGCCGCTCGCCCGGGAGTCCCTGGACGTGTTTGTCGAGAGTGAAGACTACGAGTCCGCGGCTGACGCCTGCGACGTGCTGTTTCAGGCCGAGCAACCACAGTCGCTGTGCGCGCTCGGCCAGGGCATCTGGCTCGCCGTGACCTACCCGATCGATCCCGAACTGTCCGTAGAGCTGCTGACGCATGTGGTCGACGAAACGCCAGACGACGCCGACGGTGCGGCGGTAGCCGCCACCACCGCGCTGTTTCTCGCCGACATGCGCGCCTCCGGCTCCCAGCGGGAGAATTTGATGTTCTTCGCGACCCAGATACTCGGCAGTGTCGCGCGCCGCCACAGCGGAGTCGACAGCCAGGCGGCCTTCGACCGCTGGATGGATCGCCTCGAGCTCAAGGAGCCGGAGAAGTTCCTGGTTCGCCTGCGCAATGTGGTGGACGTTCTGGTGCAGGACGACTGGTGGTTCGACCGCGAGGCCCTGCACGCGAAGCTGCCGATGAACTAAGCCGTCCGCGGCCCTGCCACGGCGAGGCGAAAGCCGGCGGCGCAGATAGATACAGTTGACGCATACACACAGAAAGCGCTCAACAAGCGCCTAGCACCCGACAAGCCGATACCATGTTCTGGCAAGACGACGACTCTCAGCAAACGTTTCAGGTCCCGGACGACTTCGTCGATGTCCTTTTCTCCATCGACTGCAAGCGCATCCCGGTCGACCACGCATACGCCCTGTCAGCCGCCGTGGAAGCGGCCGTTCCCTGGATTGCCCGCGAACCGCACGTCGGCGTCCATACGATCCATGTCGCCGGTTCGCAGAACGGGTGGGAACGGCCGGCGCCCGGGTCGGGACAACACCTCATCGTCTCCCGCCGGACCAAGCTCGCCATCCGGGTTCCGAAAGAACGCACAGACGCGCTCATGGAGGACCTCAGGGGCAAGACGCTAGACATCGAAGGCTGCCGCTTGACCGTCGGTCCCGGCAAGGTCCGACCCCTGAGCAAGGAGACGACCCTCTTTGCCCGCTACGTGGTCTCACACCCGGCGCAGAGCGAGGACGCCTTTCTGTCCTGGGCGGCGAACGAGCTCGGCGCCCTGGATATCCGCGTGCGCAAGGCCCTGTGCGGGAAGGAGGCGCTGCTAGCCACCCCCGCCGGGACGCTCCACACCCGCAGTCTGATGCTGGCAGATCTCTCCCCGGAGGATTCGGCGCGCCTGCAGCAAACCGGCCTCGGCCCCCACCGCGCGATGGGCTGCGGTATCTTCATTCCGCACAAGGGCGTCGACTCCGTCAAGAAAGGCGGCTGAGCGGCCGGCTTCCGCCAGCTTTTCAACGTTTTGGGATGACGAGCGCTCTGCAATTCCATAAAATTAGCGGGCTTTGATCTTGCTGCGAGCGCTTGCCCGCACACTTGTTGGCCGGACGAGACGGCAAAAAAAGACGAGAGGAACCACATCATGTCCATCGAGGTTAACGGTAACACCATTGAGACTGACGACAACGGAAACCTGGTCAATCACATGGACTGGAGCGAGGACGTCGCCCGCGCGCTCGCGGCGAGCGACGACCTCGAGCTCACCCAGGAGCACTTCGACGTGATCGAATACCTGCGCGACGAGTACATCAACAACGGCCAGAACCAGCCCATGGAGCGCGTCGTGCTCAAGGAGATGAGCAAGCGCTGGGGCAAGAAGCTCTCGAGCAAGGACCTCTACAGGCTGTTCCCCCTCGCCCCCACCAAGCAGGGCAACCGGATCGCCGGCCTCCCCTACGTGGCGCGAAAGGGCGGATACTGACAGCAGGCGCGTTGCGACGACGCTGTGAGAACGGGAAGGCAGCGCGACACGCTGCCTTCTTCGCAAGACGCTGATGATCGGCCATCCTTGCCCGAATCGGCACGCCACCCAAGAGGGGTGGTTTCTGGATGGCTTCATTTTCAAACGCTTACGCGCCCGAAAATGGCCTCGCATGCTTAATGCCGCGGAAGGCGTCGAGTCGTTCAGCGTTTCCTCCACCTGAGACTCAAGAACCTGGGAGGCAAGCCGCCCCGCCCCTGGTCGCATCCCCACCCGCCCCTGGTCGAATCCCCACCCGCCCCTCGTCGGGCCTACAACTCGGCCCACATCCGCAACAGATTGGCGTAGGAACGATCGACGCAGCCGGTTGACTCCGTCCCAGGTGCCTCCTTTAGCAGTATCTCCCGAGCGCGATTGAGCTCGTACAGCAGTTCGCGCCGTCCGGGGTCGCGCACGTAGCTCTGAATCCAGGTCAGCGCCACCAGACGTTCGCCGCGGGTGACGGGCGCGACCTGGTGCAGACTGGAGGACGGGTAGATCACCGCGTCCCCCGCTGGAAGCTTGACGCGGCGCTCGCCAAAGGAGGTGCGGACCACCAGTTCGCCGCCGTCGTAAGACTCCGGAGGGCTGAGGAAGACGGTCATGGAGACGTCGGTGCGGAACCGGGGTCCCGCAGCGCCCATGATGGGATCATCCACGTGGTCACCATAGGTCATGCCTGGCTCGTAGCGCGCGAAGATGGGGTCTGCGACCCTGTGGGGAAGCGCGCCGAAGCGGAAGACCTCGCTGTGACCAAGGCTCGACATGATGATGCGAACGAGGAGCTTCATGCGCTCCGGATCCTGCTGCATCTCCAGATTGTTCTTCACCCGGGCGGCGGCAAAACCGGCGGTCAACCTGCCATCGACGAAGCTCGCACCCTCCAGCACCTGGTGAACCTTGCCGAGTTGGGCAGAATTGAGTAGACCGGAAATGGTGAGCAGCATGATCGAGCTTCCCGCGGTTTAGAAAAAAGCATGGGTTTGCGGCGAGTCCTCGGGGACGAAGAGAAAAGCACCCCGGGTGTCCGCGCCCCATTTGTTAGAATGCCGCTTCCGAGTCGCGAGCGAAAGGGAGACGAAATGATCCTGAAGGCCATCATCGAAGACCAAGAGTACAGCCTGAACGTCCCCGACGAGCTACTGGCTCAGGCGGAGGGGTTTTTCGCCCAGCTGGATGCGGACATGGATGCGGGCTGGCAGATGAGTCGGGAATGGGTCGCCAAGCCCGATCGGGTGCAACGTTGCCAGATCGTCGCCGACAAGCTCCTGACCGCCATGGAGAAAGAAAACGACAGGCTGGGCATGCTGATGGCGGGCTACATCCTGAGCCGGATGCCGGGCGTCGAGTGCGTGGAGCCAGACACCCACGGGGAGATCCAGAACACCCAGTTCACCGTCGGTGAACAGCAGGAGGTCCCTCGGGTTCAAGACCGCGAGCCGCCGACCACCGCCCCGCCCGCTGGCCTGGGCAAGCTCGAGGCCATGGAGCAGGCCGGCGAGGACGTCACCAAGGTGTTCAAGGTCGGCAAGGGTTTTCGCTTCTCCGTCTACGACCACGTCAGCGGACAGTGGCAGGACTCGCCCTTGATCGCCAGCCAGAACGAGGCAGAGCGCCTGCGCCAGGAGGCCTTCAAGGCCCGCTTCGAGGCCCTGCAGCAGGGCAGGCACTGAGCCGGTCGCCGATGGCAGACCTATTTACGGTGACCGCACCGCTCGCTCTGCGCTGCCCCGATGGCACGCATAAGGTGATCGCCGCCTGCTTTCCTCACCCCCGGGGGCTGCTGTACCTGGACACCTTTTGGCACCTCGCCACCCCAAATCAGGCGGCCCACCTGATCCCGGGGGAGGTGACCGGCGAGGGACCCTGGAAGATCGGCGACTGCGTAATCAGGGTCCTCGGTTGCCACGGCACCGACCCGGATCTGGCTCAACCGTTCGCTCAGTGGCGGGAATACCTTCAGACCCACGGCATGTCGGAATATCCCCCGACCGAGCAGATCCGCGATATCGCCCGCCGTCTGGGCGCGTCCGTCTGAGCCGGGCGCGGCCGGGAGATCATCCATGGAGGCCATGAGCACGCTCGGCTGGGAAGGCTGGTTCAGCATCGGCGTGGTCGTCTTCTGCTTCGGCATGTTCGCCGACGGTCGGGTGGCGCCCGACCTGGTGACGTCAGCGGGGCTCACCCTGCTGATCGTGTTCGGGATCATCACCCCGGCCGAGGGGCTGGCGGGGTTCTCCAATCAGGGCATGCTCACGGTGGCGGTGCTCTATATCGTCGTCACCGGGCTCACCGAGACCGGGGCGGTCGGCTGGATCGGCCAGGCACTTCTGGGCCGCCCGCGCTCCCCAGGTCACGCCCGGCTGCGCCTGATGGCTCCGGTGGCCGCCTTCAGCGCCTTTCTCAACAACACCCCGGTCGTGGCCATCTTTATCCCCGCCGTGCAGGACTGGGCGAAGCGCTATCGCCTGGAGCTCTCGCGCCTCATGATCCCCTTGAGCTTCGCCAGCATCGCCGGCGGGACCTGCACCCTGATCGGCACCAGCACCAACCTGGTGGTCGACGGCCTCTACACCGCGCGCACCGGAACTCCCGGATTCGCCCTGTTCGAGCTCGCCTGGGTCGGCATACCCGTAGTGGGGATAGTCATGCTCTACCTCGTCACGGCCGGACATTGGCTGCTGCCGCGCCGCGCGTCGGCGATCGCCAGCTACAGCGACGTACGCGAATACACCGCCGAGATGCTGGTACCTGAGGACAGCCCTTTGATCGGCAAGAACGTCGAGGAAGCGGGCCTGCGCCAGCTTCCGGGCCTGTTCCTGGTGGAGATCGACCGCGATGGACAGTTGATCCCCGCCGTGTCCTCCCTCGAGGTGCTGCGGGCCGGCGACCGGCTCGTGTTTGCGGGGATCCTGGACTCGGTGGTCGACCTTCAGCGCACGCGCGGACTGCTGCCGGCCACGGACCAGGTCTTCAAGCTCACCGGGCCGCGCCAGAATCGATGCTTCGTGGAGGCGGTGCTATCGGACAAGTGCCCGCTCATAGGCAAGAGCGTGCGCGAGGGCCGCTTCCGCACCCACTACGACGCGGTCATCGTCGCGCTCGCCCGCAACGGGGAGCGGGTCAAGCGCAAAATCGGGGACATCGAGCTCAGGGCCGGTGACACCCTGCTGCTCGAGTGCCGGCCCTCGTTCGTAGAGCAACAGCGCAACTCCCGGGATTTCTTGCTCGTGAGCCAACTCGGCGACTCCCACCCCCTCAACCACGAGCGGGCGCTGACCGCGATCGCCATCGTCGCTGCCATGGTGCTCGTGGTGACGACGGGCCTGTTCAGCATGCTCGAGGCGGCCATGCTGGCGGCCGGTCTGATGATCGTCACCCGCTGTACCCGCGGCCGTACGGCGCGCAGGGCGCCTGACTGGCAGGTCCTGGTGGTCATCGCAACCTCCTTCGGGATCGGCGCCGCCCTGGAGAAAACGGGCGCTGCGGAATTTCTGGCCGGCGGCCTGATCGGACTCGCCAGCGGTGAGCCATGGGCGAGCCTGGCCCTGGTATTCATCGCCACGGCCCTGCTCACGGCCCTGGCAACGAACAACGTCGCGGCCGTGCTGGTGTTCCCCATCGCCCTGCAGGCGGCCAGCGCCATGGCCGTGGACCCGCGGCCCTTTGTCGTCACGCTGATGGTGGCGGCCTCCGCGAGCTTCGCCACACCTTTCGGCTATCAGACCAATCTGATGGTGTTCAACGTGGGCGGCTATCGCTTCCACGACTTCGTGCGTGTCGGGCTGCCCCTGACCTTCTTGGTCGGGCTGGTCACCGTCGGCGTGGTCCCGCTCGCCTGGCCGTTCTGACCGCGGCGAGGATTCCATCCGGCTCAGTCGAAGACCGCCAGGCACCTTCGCTCACAGTCCGCCCGGGTCCGAAACGGAACCCGTCCCTCGCACCCTCCGTAGAGGAACATCCTGCAGCTGTCTGTCCGATAGTCGTACCAGAACCGGGGCAGTTGGCCGGAGCAGGGTCCCGGATCGGGCCGGTCGACGCACTGAACCGGCAGCCCGTTGTCGGTTTCCTGGCTGGTGCCGGCACAGGCGCAGAGAAATGACGACATCACGAGAGCACCGAGAATCCGGCCGCAACGCATAACGTCAACCATCCCCGCTCGCAGGCATCAGGTCATTTGGGGCGACTCCCGCGAGGCACGCATGGCGCGCCCCGAAGGTGCCGACTTCCACCAGTCTCGGTGGCGGAACTCCGTGGCATCCTTCGCCATGACGCGAAGCTCTCCATTCCGCAAGAAACCCCAACCCTTGACCCGCGGGCCGTGAACAAACAGGGTCCACGCCGGCCGGCCGGCGCGCAGCACGACCCGGTGGAAGTCCTCTCCGCGCAGGAGATTCAGGCTCCACGGAGCGATGAAGCGGCATCGAGTCTGGCGCCGGTCCTGGGACGGCCTCAGCTCCTCGTATCCACCGGTGAGCACCAGGCTCACGGCACGGTTCCAGGGGTGGTCGTGCAGGCCCCTGTCCGGGTCGGAGTCGACGAAGCGGTGCAGATAGGCGTTCCAGCCGAACGCGCCGAAGAGATAATACCGCTCCAGGTAAGGCTCTCCACTGTCGCCGTCGATGAAGCGGCAGGGGCGATGAGCGCTGATGCGCAAGAGAAGGCGTTCGAGCACGTCAAGATCATCCCGAGTGTTTCGAGTTGTGTAAGAGATTATCAGCCACGGGGCTCAAAGCGTGAGCCCGCCAGACACATCACCTGACAGGGGGCCTCCGAGCCGTCCGCGCCAACGCCACGGGACAGGCCGGCGGCGATAGCCCCGGACTGGCCGCCCACGCCTTGAGATAGCGGGGCCCGCCGGTCTCCCGCGCGTGCATCGGAAACGGCGGCAGGTGGATGCAGCAGGTTCCGATGTCTCGCCACAAGTACAAGATCACCGCAGCCGGGGGTGATTGCTGGTATCTTTTTCTATCCGTTCCTCCGTCCGCGACTCTTCGATCTCATCCCGCCATCGCAGGGTCCCGGCTCCCACGCGCCGCTCGGGGGCGGATCCTGTTGGCTTGTTTGAGAGAAGTAGCATGACCACCTTCGAGCATACGGACGCCAAGGGGGAGGTCTCCGGCACCGCGCACGCGCTCTGCGCCGCGGTGCTCGATGAACCCAACATCTCCGACTGCGCTCTGCTCCCGCGGCATACACTGGAAGCCGACGAGGAGTTGATCCTTTACTTCGTCCCCACGGGCCCGATAGACCAGGCAGCGCTTCGCCGCCGCCTGGAGCCCTCGCTTTCACCCGATCCTCGGATGTTGCGCCTGGTTCCCCTGTCCAAGCTTCCGCTCACGCCCGACGGCTCGCTCGACCTGCGCATCCTGGAACAGATCCCGGTGCTCGACAGTCGTCTTGTGGAGGACTGTGAGCGGGCGCTACGCGAACGTTCCGGGGTACGAAACGCCGCCGTGATCCGGACGCGGCGTCAGCCCCAGCGGATGCCACTGTATCACCTTACCGATCTCTGGCCCCACGAGCCACCCGGGACCGGTCTCAGCGATCCCGCGCCAGCGCCGCCTCACCTCGATCGTGTCCCGGACGAAAAGCCCGAGCCCGCGGTGATCAGCGGCGGCGCATTGCAGTCCGACGACGCCGTGCTCGAAATGACGCTTCCCGACATCCTGCGCCGATCGGCGCATGCCCACGGCAATCGCACGATTCGCTTCGTATCGGCCGAGGGCCAGGTCGTCGAATGGGATTACCGCGATCTGTCGACACGGGCCGAGCGGCTCCATGCGGGACTATCGGCGCTCGGTCTCGAACCAGGTGAGAAGGTCGTTTTCCAGCTGCGCTGCAACCAGGACATCTTGCCCGCCTTCTGGGCGTGCCAGATGGGCGGCCTCATTCCGATCATCGTCGAGGTCCCGCTGAGCTACGAAGCTGGCGGCCAGGCCGTCGAACGTCTCAACGGACTGCTTCGATTACTCGAGTATCCGCTGATCCTCGCCGACGACTCGGTCATCTCCTTCTTGCAGGACATGGGCCCGGCGATCTTCTCGCATGCCCTCCGCACCAGCCTCGTCGACGACCTGAGAACCTTCGAGCCGAAGCCGAGCGACCACAGGCCGCGACCGGACGACATCGCACTGTTCATCCTGAGCTCGGGCAGCACGGGGGTTCCCAAATGCATCATGCTCAGCCACCGGAATCTCGTGACGCGGGCCTACGGCACCAACCAACTCTGCCCCTACTCCGCCGACGACGTCATCCTGAACTGGTTGCCGCTGGACCATGTCGGCAGCATCTCGGACTGGCATATCCGATGCCTATTGCTGGGATGCGAGCTCACCTATGTCGATAAGGATTTCGTCCTGCGAAATCCACTTCAATGGCTGAACCTCATCGATCGTTTCCGGGTCTCCCATAGCTGGGCACCGAACTTCGCGTTCTCACTGATCTGCGCGGAGATGGGCAAGTACGACTCGCCCGCCTGGGACCTTTCCTGCGTGCGGGGTCTGCTGACCGCCGGTGAAGCGGTATCGGACGGTTCGCTGCTGGGCTTCATCCACGCGCTAGGCAAATTCGGCCTCCGGTCCACGGCCGTCTGGCCGGCGTTCGGCATGGCAGAACTGGGTTCCGGGATCACCTATTTCGTGCCCGGCGCGGACCGACCGTTGCGATTCCATACCGCGCGGAAGCCGTCCATGGGCAGTCGAATCGACCGCGTCGCAAAGGAGGATCCCGCCGCCGTGACCTTTGCCGATCTCGGACCGCCCATCCCCGGCGTTTCCCTGCGCATCATCGACGACCAGGGAAACCCGCTGCCCGTGGACACGGTCGGGCGCGTGCAGGTGCGCGGGGACGTGGTCTTTCGTGGCTATTTCGCGAACCCGGTCGCCAACGCCTCGGCCCTGCAGGACGATGGCTGGTTCAACACCGGTGATCTTGGATTCCTGTCCCAAGGTAGCCTGGTGCTCACGGGACGCGAGAAGGAGACGATCATCATCCACGGCGCCAATTTCTACAGCCACGAGCTGGAAGAGACGACCGCCCGGATCCGAGGCGTGGCGCCATCCTTTGTCGCCGCTTGCGCGGTGCATTCCAGCCGCGACAACGAAGAAAAGCTCGCGATCTTCTTCGCCCCCGACGGCGCTGAAAGCGAATCCGGGGTGATTCGAACCATCCGCGCTCAGATCGCCAGCCGCCACGGGGTGAGCCCGGCCTTTCTGATACCGCTGGAGAAACACGAGATCCCGAAGACCGCAATCGGCAAGATTCAGCGCAATCAGCTGCGACGCCAATTCGAGGCACGCGCCTTCGACGCCATCGTGCGGCGGGTGGACCTGCTCTTGGGCAATTCCAATACCCTGCCATCCTGGTTCTACCAGGCTACCTGGGTGGCCAAGCAACCCGTCACCTGCGCGCGCTATCCGATCTCCGGTTCGGTGATGCTGTTGACTGACGCATCGGGACTCGGGGATGCCGTATCCGGGCGGCTACGATCCCTGGGGCAAAGCGTTGTCACCGTCACGCGCGGAGTCGATCTCCGGCGCACGGGACGAGATCGCTTCGCGATCGATCCACAAGCCGAGTCGGCGTTTCTGGAGTTGTTCCGGATTCTCCGATCCGAAGGAGTCGTGATCGAAGAGGTCGTCAGTCTCGTGGACTACCGGCAGGACCCAAGCGCCGCGGGCGCCGGCGACCCGAACCAGGGCAACATCGGCTGGTTCCTGCACCTGGTTCAGGCGATGCTGGATGGCGGCTCAGCCGACACGCCGGGACGCATCGTGTGGGTCGCGAATGACTGCCACTGCGTCGAGCTCGACGACCTCGGCTCGCCGGAGACGGCCATGATGGAGGCGCTGTTGCGAACGCTCCACCTCGAACACCCGGCGATCGCCTGCCTACACCTCGATCTTCCCTGGTCCGACCCCGAAAGCAACGCCGAGTTGCTGCTCGCAGAGCTCGGCGCCTTATCCAAGGAGGCGACGGTCGCCTATCGCAACGGGCGGAGATACGTGAAGCGGCTGAGACCCCTGAACCTGGTCGAGGAGCGCCTACCGCCAATTGAACTGCATCCTGGGGGCTGTTACCTGGTAACCGGCGGATTGGGCGGTCTGGGGTTCGAGCTTTGCCGCTGGCTCGGCCGCGAGTACCAGGCGAGGTTGCTCGTGATCGGGCGTAGCGCCCCCGCGGATGAGCAAATGTCCGGGGTCCTTTCGGGGCAACCTGGCCGCGATACGCGGGCGCGCTGCGAGATACTGCGCGGCGAGGCGGCGGACTGTATCTACGCGCCCGCCGACGTTGGCGATGCCGAAGCGGTTCGCGCCCTGGTCGAGCGCGCGGAGACGGATTGGAACCGCCCGCTCGATGGCATCTTCCATCTGGCGGGCATCGCACACGAGCGGCCGCTGGAGCAGGAAAGCGTCGAGGATTTCCGCAAGACGGCGCGGGCCAAGGTTCAGGGCATCAACGTCCTCGGGGCTTTGCTGGATGGGCGACGGGAGGCATTTCTCATCGCCTTCTCGTCCGTCAGCGCCACGTTCGGCGGCTCCGGCGTCGGCGCCTACTCGGCCGCCAATGGCTACATGGAGGCCCGCTGCCGGCAGCTGTGTCGTTCCGGCCTTCGCGTATTTTTCCACGCCTGGAGCTCTTGGCATGGACTCGGCATGAGCAAGGACTCTCGGCACGAGTCCGCCGCGATCGCCAAGGGGTTTCGGCCAATCTCACTGGAAGACGGAATCCATTCTCTTCTTGCCGCCCTTCACTCCGGCCAGCCCGAGAGCATCATCGGCTTGGACGCACAAAAGAGCCCGATTCAGGCGCTCGTCGCGGACATCGATTGTGCTCAGCAGTCGCTGCACGGGTACGTGGAGCTCCAGCAAGGCCCATCGGCGGCGCCCTTGCCAGACACGGAAACCTTCCGCGACCGGTTCGGCACCCTGTTCGAGTATCCGATCGAATCCATCCCATCCCTGCCGCTTGCGCGAGACGGCGGGGTCGACAAGATCCGGCTGCTCTCGCTCGTCCACCACGATGGCGCCGGTGCGGAGAGCACCCGTGATCCCACCGATACCGAGGCCAGGCTGATCGACATCTGGCACGACCTGCTGCACGTCACCGCCATCGGACCGAAAGACAACTTCTTCGACCTGGGCGGCGATTCCCTGCGAGCGGTTCAACTCGTCGGTGCCATCGAGCGGGAGTTTGGAAGGCAGCTTGCGGTGAGCACGGTGTTCCACGCGCCGACGATAGAAAACCTGGCGGAGGCAATCGACGCCGAGGCCGCGACATCGCAGCTCCTCTCCGTGGTCCCGATCAAGGCGACGGGATCGCAGCCGCCGTTGTTCATCGTTCAGTCCAGCACCTGGGACCTGGTTCGCCACATCAATCCGGAACAACCCGTATTCGGACTCATGTACGGTGTGGGTACGAAAACCACCGAGCCGATGCGCAATCTACCCCCCACGCTCGAGGACCTCGCGGCCAGCTACGTGCGGGAGGTGCGTGCCCTTCAGCCCAATGGACCCTATTTCGTCATCGGCCACTCGGCGGCTGGTCTGGTCGCCTATGAGATGGCCCGCCAGCTGACAGCGCTGGGCGAGGAGGTAGCCCTGCTGGGATTGATCGACACACATATTCCCCGCGGCCAGCCCAGAGCCCTGCCCGCCAAGATACGGGATGCCTTGTCGACCTTCATCAGGGTCCCGATGATGCGAGTCGTCACTCTGGCGCGGCGGTCCGTCTACCACCGCCTCAAGAAGCTGAAAACCGGCTTGTCCAAGAGCACCGATGAGATTCCCTTCACGCTGCGTGCCAAGCACCTGTACGACGCCTACAGCCCCTTGCCGTATCGCGGCGCGGTGTCCTACTGGAAGTGCGTACAGCAGGTTTCACTGCAGGAGATCAGGAACGACGAGCTGGAATGGAAAGAGCTGGCGGGAGGGGACCTGAAGCTTCACTTGCTCGACTGCCGACATGACCAGATCATGAAAAGCCCCCATGTCGAGGTCCTAGCGGGGCAGATCATGGCGTACACCCGGAAAAGCTACGCCACGGCAGCCGGCGCGGTTAGCCCCGCAAACAACGCCGGCCGCGACCGGCAGCCCGGGTGAAAGGGTCTGCGAGCAGGCTTGTGACCGATCAGCCTCGATTGTGCCGGTTCTTCCAGACGGACTCGAAAAAATCCACGTAGCACATGACCAGCACGATCACGACGATCACGCCGAACTCGACCGAGCCAATGGAAATCGCGAGCCCGCCGGTGAAGACGCTCAGCAACACGACCGCCAGCAGTCCTGTGATCAGGTTTGTCATGAATGCAGCTTCTCCCGGTAACTGTGCAAAAGGACCCGTTCTACTGGGGCTCCCGGCGCGACGACATCAGACCGATAGGGACTCCAACAGCCAGCGTCCGGTGCGCATCAGTCTTGCGTCGTCCCCCCGCTCCGCGACCAGTTGGACACCGATGGGCATGCCGTTGGAGCCCTGCAGCAGCGGCAAGCTCAATGTCGGCAAGCCGCAAAGCGTCCACAGGGTGCAGAAGACCGGGCTTCCCGTGGACTCGATGCCGACCGGGGCTTCTCCCGTGGCGGCGGGGGTAAGAATGGCGTCGAAGTCGGCGAAGATCCCGCTCAACTCGGCCCGCAAGGCCGCGCCCTGAGAGATCGCCTGCTTGTAGTCGATGGCGCGGTGCCGGCGGCCGCACTCGATCATCTCGCGCAGCCTCCCGCTCAGCTTGTCCCCGCCCCGCGTGTACTCACGGTCAAGGCTGACCGCCAGGTCGGTCTCCATGATGGTCCGGTGCCATCCGACCGCCTGCTCGAACAGAGACGTCAGGGCGACTTCCTCGACCCGGTCGCCGAGATGGGCACAGAGCTCGCCGAATCCCTCACGCACGTCCGCGTCCGCCTCCTCCCACGCCGGGGTGCGCACAAAGGCCAGGCGGGGGGGCAAAGGGGGCTCCTGAGAGAGTGTTCTATTCAGGGCCGGCGACATGCGCGGGTGCAGGTCGGGATCGGCGGCGTCGTAGCTCATCAGCGGCTCGGCACACAGGGCGAGGTCCGCCAGCGAGCGCGCGAACAACCCGACATGGTCGAGCAGACGAGACTGAGCCAGCACCCGATGGCGTGATATCAGACCGAAGCTCGGTTTGTAGCCGCAGACGCCGCAGTAGGAGGACGGGCGGATGATGGAACCGTTGGTCTGGGTACCGAGGGCGAGCGGGACCATCTGCGCCGCCACGGCCGCGGCGGATCCGCTCGAGGAGCCGCCCGGCGTGCGCTCCGGGTCGTGTGGGTTACGCGTCTTGCCAGGGGTGTAGACCGCCAGCTCGGCGGTGACCGTCTTGCCCATGATCACCGCGCCCGCTTGCCGCAGCAGGGCGACGGCCGTCGCGTCCCGGGCGGGCGTCCGGCCGGCGTGCAGGACGGTGCCGTGCTCGGTCGGCATGTCCTTGGTGTCGAAGATGTCCTTGACGCCAACGGGGACACCGTGCAGAGGCCCGAGGGACATCCCCGACCGACGCTCGCTGTCCGCCGCGGCGGCCTGCCGCAGCGCGAGATCCGGGTCCAGATGAGCCCAGGCCCCGACCGTCGGCTCGAGCTCATCGATCCGCCCGAGGCAACTGCGAACCAGTTCCTCCGAGGTCATCTCCCCGGCGCGGATCGCGGCTGCGGCCTCCGCGGCGGTCATCTCAAAGGCGTGCATGCCGGATCGCTCGCTCATCCAAAGAGATACTTCGGCAGCCACAGGACGATCTGCGGGAACAGGTAGACCACGACCATGGCGATCAGCACGATCCCTAGATACGGCAGGATGCCGCGGAAGATCTCGATCAACTGCACCGTCGGCGGAGCTACCCCTTTCAGGTAGTAAGCGGACATGGCCATCGGCGGAGTCAGGAAGGAGGTTTGCAGATTCAGCGCCACCAGCACGCCGAAGAACAGGGGATCCACGTTGAAGGTCGCAAGCATGGGCAGGAAGATGGGAACGAAGATGATGATGATCTCACTCCATTCCAGCGGCCAGCCGAGAAGGAAAATGATCAGCTGGGCCAGGATCAGGAACCCGATCGGACCCAGCTCCATATGCAACACCCACTCCTCGATCAGCCCGTGTCCGCCGAGGTAAGAGAACACGGATGCGAAGGTCCAGGAGCCGACGAACAGCCAGCAGACCATGGCCGACGTGCGGGCGGTGAGGAATACTGCCTCCTTGAGACGCTGCCAGGTCAGCGCCCGGTACAGGGCTGCGAGCACCAGCCCGCCCATGGCGCCCACGCCCGCCGCCTCGGCCGGGGTGGCGATGCCGGCCAGGATCGAGCCCAAGACCCCCATGATCAAGGCCGCCAGCGGCACGAAGGACGTCAACAACTGCAGGAAGATCATGCCGATGCTTGGCACGTCCTCTTCCGGCGGTTTCGGCGCCAGCTTGGGGTTGAGAGAGGCGCGGGTGACCACGTAGATGATGTACATGGTCGCGAGCATGATCCCCGGGAACAGCGCGGCGGCATAGAGACGGACCGGAGAGACCTGGGCGATGGCGGCGTAGACGATGAGCATGATGCTCGGGGGAATCAGTATCCCGAGCGTTCCGCCGGCGCAGATGACGCCGGTCGCGAGCTTACGCTCGTAGCCCGCCTTGAGCATGGCCGGAAGGGCCAGCAGGCCCATCAGGGTCACCACCGCGCCAACGATCCCGGAGGCGGTCGCGAACAGCGCGCAGGTAACCAGCGCCGCCACGGCCATGGAACCGGGCAGGTGACGGGAGGCCAGCTGGATGCTAAAGAACAGCCGATCCACGATGTTGGCCCGCTCCACGATGTAGCCCATGAACAGGAACAGGGGCACGGCCACCAGCACCTCGTTTGACATCACCGAGAAGGTGTTCTGGACGAAGAGGTCGAAGATACGGTTATCTAGGACATGCTCCATCTGGTCCGGCAACGCATAGGCGTAATAGCCGAACCCCAGGCCCATGGCGATCAGGGTGAAGGCGATGGGGAATCCGAGCAGGACGATGAGAATGAACAGGCCCAGCATCAGGATCGCGACTTGGGGATCGGTCATCGGCTGGTCTCCGCATCATCCGACCGCTGTTTCGTCGGGGTTTCGTCCGCGATCGTCCGCTTGATCTTTTCGTGGGCACTGATGATGTCGCTCTCCTTTTCCAGCAGAGCGGCCCTGTTCTCGTGCTCATGCATCAGCATGGTTTCGGTTTCCTCGACGTCGTGCAGGCGGGGCGGCCACTCGCCGGTGCGCAGGCACATAACGCAGCGCACGGCCTCGGCGATTCCCTGCAGAAGCACCAGGAATCCAGCGACTGGGATCAAGGTCTTGAAGAAGTAGATCTGGATGCGGGCGGGGCTGTTCCAGCTCACCTCCTTGTAGGACCAGGCGTCGGCGGCGAAATGGTAGCCGTAGTAAATCAGGGCGAAGGTGCCGGGCAGCAGGAACAGGATGTAGAGCGTAAGGTCCATGCCGGCCTGGACGCGTATCGGCAGCAGCCGATGGATGACATCACCGCGCACATGGCCGTTACGCGACAGGGTGTAGGCGCCGGCCATCATGAACAGGGCGCCGTACATCTGCACGCTCACGTCGAAGGCCCAGGTGGTCGGGGCGTTCAGCAGGTAGCGGACGAACACCTCGTAGCAGGTGGCGAAGGTCAGGATCAGGATGCTCCAGCCGAATGCCTTGCCCATCCAGGCACTAAGGCTGTCAATGAACGTCAGGAAAGGATTCATGGAAACGCCCGCCCGCATGGATCACGGAACTCTCCGCAGGGCGGCGACGCCGAAGGACGGCGCCGCTGCCCCCGGGAACCACAGAAGAGTAACCACTGAACGATTCCCTCCCGGAACCATCAGCGCAGACACATCCCTGTGCCAAGGTAAACGCCGACGCTTCGGTGTTTGCCTGAGGAAGAGTCTCGCTAGTTCGCGAGCCTACACCGGGCTTCCGAAGTAATGCCGGTATGCGGCCTCGTAGTCCGGGGCGTTTGTGAGCTCGTAGGCGCCCACGCGCTTCATCCACGCCTTCTGGGACTCGACCACCTTGGCGAAGAAGGGGTCCTTGCCAGCGAACTCCTCGATCACCTTGTCCCAGGCCTCCAGCTGAGCGGCCATGATATCGTCGGAGGTGCGATGCACCTTGACGCCATGCTCCTTCTGCAGCGTGATCAGGTCCTGGGAGTAGCGGTCCTGGTACTTCCATGACATGTCCGCGGAGGCGGCCTCGCAGCCGTACTTCAGGATCGCCTTCTGCTCGTCGGACAGCGAGTCCCAGATCTTGCGGTTGAAGATGATCTCAAAGGTCTCCTGGGACTGGTGGTAGCTGGCCAAGTAGTAGTTCTTGGCCACGTCCTGCATCCCGAAGTCCTTGTCGGAGGACGGGTTGTTGAACTCCGCCGCGTCGATCAGGCCGCGCTCCATGGCCGGCTGGATCTCTCCGCCGGGCAGTTGCACCACCGACATGCCCATCTCCTGCATCACGTTCGCCGCCAGGCCTACGGTGCGGTACTTCAAACCCTTCATGTCGGCGACGCCCTTGACCTCCTTGCGGAACCAACCAAGGGGCTGGGCGGGCATCGGTCCGGACAGGAAGCCGACGATGTCCAGCCGCAGGACGTCGCGCATCAGTTCCTCGTAAAGCTCCTTGCCGCCGCCGTAGTAGAACCAGCCGAGCAACTGGTTGGCGTTCCAGCCCCAGCAGGGGCCGGTGCCGAACAGGGAGGACGATGCATCCTTGCTGTACCAGTAAGCCGTCACCAGGTGCGCGCCGTCGATGACGCCGCGGCTCACGGCGGTCTGTATCTCCGGGGTCTTGACCACGGCGCCGACGTCCAGATAGTCGAGCTTCAACGAGCCGCCGGACATCTCATTGACGCGTCTGACATAATCGAGGGCGAACTCCTTGAAGATTCCACTGCCCCAGGCGCCCTGGATCTTGAGCACGCGGGGTCCGGCCGCGCGCGAGATCATCGGGAAGCCGAGGGCGCCGGCGCCGGCCGCCGCGATGCCCGTCTTGAGGAACTTACGGCGGCTGTTTGCGGGCTCCCCCGCCTCAGCGGCGGTGCTCGCTACCGATTGGCTTGCTGTGGGTTCTTGCTTTTTCATCTGGTATCTCCTCAAGTGGAACGGTCTCTGGTTTATCGCACCGGGGCACCGGACGCCGCGCTCTCGCGGGCCAGGGGCCTCGTCTCTTCGAGCACATGAGCCATGCGCCGTCGGAACTCGCGGTCCATTAGTGTCACGCTTGACCGATGGAATGAGGTGAATCCCATCGGCGCGTGGTCGACTGGACGGCATGATGAGAGGAAACACGACCGTCACACAAGCCGGTCGCAGGGCGTGCCGCCGGAGAAAATCGCATCGAGGTTGTCCAACGCCCGGAAACCCATCGCGTCGCGCGTCTCGCGGGTGGCGCTGCCGATGTGCGGCAGCA
>CAYNBI010000068.1:0-20826 GCA_964395315.1 uncultured Chromatiaceae bacterium
GATCGAGAAACGCGCCGCCGACTACCGTCTCTCCAACCTAACGCCCGTGGTCAACAACCCCAAGCAGACCGGTCTGGCCCCCGCTAGCGTCGACTTGGTCTTCCTCTGCGACACCTACCACCACTTCGAGTACCCGGGTGCCATGCTCGATTCGATATCAAACGCGCTGCGCCAGGGTGGCGAGCTGGTCGTGATCGACTTCCGACGCGAGCCCGGGGTCAGCAGCCCATGGGTCATGTCCCACGTACGGGCGAATCAGGCGGAGGTCATTGCGGAGATCGAGGCGGCTGGTTTCGAGCTGATTGAAGCTCATGACTTCCTGCGCGAGAACTATTTCCTGCGCTTCCGCAAGCTGGCGGAGGGATGATCGCCCGGCGATCGCCCCTCAAGCGGGTTCCTCCATGGGCATCAGGTGAACGGCAGATCCCAGCAGGGACACCCGCGCGCAGTCCCCAGCGGCGAGACCATGCCGACGGGCAGCGTGTGCGGGCAAGTCGAAGAACAACCGGTGGTCGCCCGGCCCGTCGACGGCGAGGGTCACACGCCAGCTGTCGCCGAGGGCGAGCAGCTCCGAAATACGCCCATCCACCGGATTTTCCCGATCGCCCGAGGCTGGGCGATCCGGCCGGTGCCAGAGCACGGCGGAGGCCGGCACCATCCAGTCGATCTTCGTGCCCGGCGCGAATCGCTCCTGCGTCTCGACCGAGAGCAGCCGCTCGCCCCACTCCAGCAGCAAACGACCGGGGCCGTCGTCGGCCGGTCCGCGCACGCGTCCGCGGAAGAGATTGCGCTGCCCGACCAACCGGGCCGCGGTGCGCCCGCGGGGGCGATTAATCACCTCCTGGGGCGTGCCGGCCTGCAGTGTACGCCCCCGGCTCAGCACTACCATGCGATCGGCAAGGGCCGAGGCCTCCGTCAGGTCATGAGTCACCAGCAGGATCGGGACCCGAATCTCGCGATGCAGCCGGGCGAGCTCCTCTTGGAGTTTGCGTCTGGTGATTTGGTCGACTGCCGAGAACGGCTCGTCGAGCAGCAGCACCGCGGGCTCCCGCGCCAGGGCACGCGCCAGGGCAACGCGCTGGCGTTGTCCACCGGAAAGCTCCGCCGGTCTGCGCCGCTCCAGCCCCTCGAGACGCACCCGGGCGAGCAGCTCACGGGCCCGCCCGAGGCGTGCGATCCGTGGCAGATGGGTCAGGGCCTCCCGCACATTGTCCAGAGCGCTGAGGTGAGGGAACAGGGCATAGTCCTGGAACACCAGCCCCACACGCCGTTCTTGCGGCGACAGGGCGACACCGCTGGCGCTGTCGAGCCACACCCGCTCGCCGCAGGTGATTCGTCCCTCCCGCGGCCCCAGGAGGCCGGCGATGCAGCGCAGGATCGACGTCTTGCCACTGCCGGACGGACCGATCAGGGCCGTGAGCTCGCCCGGGGCGCAGACGAGCTCCGCCGCCAGCGGGATGGGGGCATCCTGGCGCAGGCAAACGCTGATGGCATGCCCCGTCTCAGGCACGAGGCTGGCGCCCCTGGCCGAGCATGAAAACCAGGCCGATGGCCAGGAACGAAAGGCCCAGCAGCATGGCGGACATGGCCCCCGCCGCCGCGTTGTCGAAGGCCTGCACCCGGTCGTAGATCGCGATGGCCGCGGTCCGGGTCTCTCCCGGAATGTTGCCCCCGACCATGAGCACGACCCCGAACTCGCCGAGGGTGTGGGCGAAGGTGAGCGCCAGCGCCGTCACCGCGCCGGGCCAGGCGAGCGGGAGCTCGATCCGCCAGAAAGTCCTCCAGTGCGAGAGCCCGCAGCACCAGGCGGCCTCGCGCACGTTCTGCGATATGCCCTCGAACGCGCGCTGAAGCGGCTGAACGGCAAACGGGAGGTTGAAGATCACAGAGGCCAGCAGCAGACCCTCGAAGCTGAACACCAGGGTGCGATCGAACAGCGCCTCGAAAGCGCGGCCCAGGGGCGAGGAGCCGGAAAAGGCCGTCAGCAAGTAAAAACCGAGCACGGTGGGCGGCAAGACCAGCGGCAGGGCGATCAGCGCCTCGACGAATCCGCGCAGGGCGAACCGCCGCCAGGCCAGGGCGCGGGCAATCGCGAATGCAAGCGGCAGGAGCAGGGCGGAGGTCCAGCCAGCGAGGCGTAGCGACAGGGTGAAGGCGTCCCAGTCCAATTGCTCGGGCCGTCAGTGCCCGCCGTCAGGCAGGTCGAAACCGTGGGCGCCCAAGATCGCCCTGCCCCGGAGGCCAAGCAGGAAGGCAAAGAAACGCCGGGCATCTTCGCCGGCTCCACGGATCACGGCCCCGCGGTGTTTCAACGGCGCGTGAAGCTCGGCCGATATCGGGGCGTGCCGGCAACAGGCAGCGAGCGGCGGCGACAGCGCGAGGGAGTAGGCGACGATACCGGCATCAGCACCGCCAGCTACGACGAACTGGGCCGCCTGGGACACGTTCTCGCCCAGCGCGAGACGGGACTGAGCTCGATCCCAGAGCCCTCGCCGCTCCAGGACCTCGCGCGCGGCGAGCCCATAGGGCGCATGGTCCGGGTTCGCGATGGCGAGTCGATGCAGGCGTCCGTCGTCGAGTGCCACCCCCAAGTCGTGCAGACTGCCATCGGCCGACAGATCGGACCCCGCGGGCACCAGGACGGCTAGCCGCCCAAGGGCGTAAACCGCGCCTTCGTCCAGGGTATGTCCCTCCCGCGCAAGATCGAGCACAAAGCCCTCGTCTGCGGAAAGAAAGACCTCGAAGGGGGCCCCCTGAGCGATCTGACGTCTCAGGTTGCCGGACGCACCAAAGCTCAGGCGCGGGCGAAAGCCGCCGTGCTCCACGAAGGCGTCAACGACAGCGGGCAGCACGTCCCGCAGCGATGCGGCGGCGGCGATCGTCGGTAGCCGCTCCGCCATCGCCGGCGGCAGCAGCAGCGGCAACAGCAGGAACAACGTTACGGCGAGACGGACCATGCGGACGCGACCCTGGCAGACGTGCCTGGGATCATAACAGAACCACGCTGGCCGCTATGACGGGGCAGCCGGTCGGAGACAGCGCTGACGCCGCGCCATCCCGCGCTTGCTCAGCGCTCCTCGAACCCCGCCATGCGGTACCATTTTCGGGCCTCGTCCAGGTCCTTCTCGACGCCGCGGCCTTCCTCGTACATCATGGCCAGCGTGGTCTGGGATCCGGCGAGACCCTGATCCGCCGCCTGCTTGAACCAATGAACGGCCTTCGCGGGGTCCTTGTCGGTGCATTCACCTTCCATGTACATGAATCCGAGGCCGTGCTGAGCCAGGTCCAGTCCCGCCTCGGCGGCGGCCTTCATGTACTTGAAGGCCAAAAGCCGGTTCTCGTGCATGCCAAGCCCGTTCTGGGCCATGATGGCCACCCGATACTGGGCCTCGGCATTCCCGGCGTCGGCCAGGGGCGAGAGCAGCCCGGCTGCGCGGGCGAAGTGCCTGGACTCGAATGCGGCGATGCCGCTGCCAAGCTCCATGTCTAAGTCACTGATCTGTTCGCTCATCGGGCTGTAGGTCCTGGTTTGGGGTCGCCCGCCGGCGACCGATTGGCTTCTTGCGGAGTCGAAAAACTGAGGGCGGGGACGGGGTTATTCAAAGGGCGTAGGGCCCTTGCCAGCCCGAACGCCGCTAATTCCGCGGGAGCGTCAGCCAGCGGACCCAACTCGCGAGCAGTGCCTCGTCGGCGGCGGCAACTGCCATGCGCGACTCGAGCGACAGGCCTGGCGCGGGCTCGGTGCCGCCCGGGGCGTAGAGGTGGGAAGGGATGCCCGCCTCGGTCGCAATCAAACGCCCCGCCGAATAGTCCCAGAGCTTCTGACCGCCATGGAGGTAGAGCTGAACCCTGCCCGCCGCCAGCCAGCACCAGTCCAGAGCCACCGAGCCAAGGTTGCGCTGTGAGCGGTAGGGGGCATCGCCGCCCAGGCGGGAGAGGTCTCCGGCGGGCAGGCGTTTGAGATCAACGATGGCCAAGCAATCTCCGAGCTCCCGCTGCCGTGCGGTCGCGCGCAGCCTGATTCCGTTCAGATAGGCGCCGCCGCCGCGCTCGGCGCAGAAACACTCTCCGCGCACGGGATCGAAGATGACGCCCGTTGTCGCCTCCCCCCCTCTGAGCAGGGCGAGCGAAATGCCGAAATTGGGAAAGCCGCAGGCGAAGTTGCTCGTGCCGTCCAGGGGATCGAGGCACCAGACGCCGGTTTCAGCCCCAGTCAGGAGCCGACGCTGCTCTGTGGCGCTCATCTCCTCGCCAAGCACCGGCACGCTGGGGTACCGGCTCTGGAGCGCGGCGATGATGTGCCTCTGCGCCGCCAGGTCCGCCTCGGTGACCAGGCTTCCGTCCGCCTTGTCACGCACGGCAACGTTGCGGAAGCGCGGCAAGACCTCCGCCTCACCGACGGCGCGCAGAAGGTCGCACAAGCTGACTAGCTCGGGAGTCACGGGATAAGCTCCATTTCTGTGATCGAAGGATTCAGAATGATATACCGCATGGCAACACCGTTCCCCGACGACGAACGCAGCAAACCCGCTATGACCTCCTCGGCAGCCGCGAGCCCATCACCTTCAAGCACCAGAGGCCGGCAACTCGCCGAGATGTTCCCCGCCGGTTCACCCCGCGTGCCTGCCGCCTGCCCCGTCACGGTCGTCGTCGCCGCTGTCTTGATCTTTGCCGCCGCCACGCCCTCGGCCGCCTCGCGCGCAAACGAGCGCGAGGCGTTTCTCGCCGCCGAAGCGGCGCTCGAGCAGGGCGATATGGCCGTGTTCACGGATCTCGCTTCGCGGCTCGGAGACTACCCGCTCTATCCGTACCTGCGCTTTCAGGCGCTCAGGCGGGAACTCGACCGCGCAACCGGAAGGGAGGTGGAGGCGTTCCTCGCCGAGCACGCGGATACCCCCCTGGCGACCCGCATCCGCGGGGCCTGGTTGAAGCGGCTCGCGGCGCGCGGGCAATGGGGAGATTACGCGCGTCTGTACGTGGCGGACGACTCCACGGAAAGGCGATGTCTTTACCTGCGGTCCCTGCTGGAAACCGGCCGGGCGTCCGAGGCCCTGGGGCAGGTCGAACCCCTGTGGCGGGTGGGCAGGTCCCAACCCGCCGCCTGCGACCCCGTGTTCGACGCCTGGCGCACCTCGGGGGGCCTGACCCAGGACCTGGTCTGGGAGCGTATCGCACTCGCCATGGACGCCAACCAGACCCGGCTCGCGCGCTTCCTGGGGAGATCTCTGCCCGTGGACGAGCGGGCCTGGCTGGATCGGTGGCTGCAGCTAGAGTCGCGGCCCGACCAGGTGCTCGACCTGGAAGGGTTCTCGACGCCCCATCAGCGGCGCGACCTCATCCTGGCCCATGGCGTCGAGCGCCTGGCGGAAACCTCCCCGTCACGTGCGGCCTACGCACTTGACCGGCTCACGGAGCACCATGACCTGGGTCCGATGTTCACGCAGCGCGCGGCGGCGGCCGTCGGCCTGGCGCTGGCCGAGGATGGCGAGAGGGCGGGGCTCGACTTCCTCGATCGGGTTGTCGCGCGGGACGACAACCTGGAGCTTCAGGAACGGCGGTTGCGAGCGGCGCTGAGGCTCCAGGCCTGGGACCGGGTGGCAACCTGGGTCGAGGCCATGCCGGACGGGGAGAGCAAGCACGAGCACTGGACCTACTGGCAGGCCCGCGCTCTGGAGGCCCTCGGGCAGCCGGACCTGGCCTGCGAACGCTACCGGGAGGCCGCGCGCGAGCGAAGCCTTTGGGGATTCCTTGCCGCCGAGCGGACGGGCCGGCCCTACCGGCTGGGGCACAGTCCTGCCCCGGTTGCGGATGCGCAAGTCGAGCGCATGGCGAACAGCGCCCCGGGCCTGCGCATCGCCGAGCTGCGGGAGCTCGGACGCGACCTCGACGCACGCCGGGAGTTCTTCCACCTGATTCGTGACCTGCCGGCGGACGATCTCAAGACCGCCGCCGTGCTTGCCCAACGCTGGGATTGGCCCGATCAGGCCATCTTCACCCTCGCGAAGTCCGGCTATTGGGACGATCTGGAGCTGCGCTTTCCGCTCCTGCACCAGGACCTGGTCCGCGCGGAGGCAGAGGCCTCCGGGCTCGAAGCGTCCTGGATCTACGCCGTCCTGCGTCAGGAGAGCGCGTTCAATCCCCGGGCAACCTCACACGCGGGCGCGGTCGGTCTGATGCAGCTCATGCCGGCCACGGCAGCGGCCACGGCGCGCCGGCTCGAGCTTCCGAGGCCGAGCCGCGCCGATCTCTACGACCCCAGGAACAACGTCGCCCTGGGCAGCAGCTACCTCGCAAGCGTGCAGCGCAGATTCGACGGCCACCCAGTGCTCGCGGCCGCCGCCTACAACGCCGGTCCGCAGCGGGTTGAGCAATGGCTGCCATCCGAGCCGGTCGCGGCGGACTTGTGGGTCGCCACCATTCCCTTTCGCGAGACGCGGGGCTACGTTCGGCGCGTGCTCGCTTACCGGGTGATCTACGACTATCGATTGGGAAGGGACATCGAGCCCTTGTCCGCCACCATGCGGCCGGTCGGCCGGGGCTCGTCCCTGGACGCGTTCGGCGCTTCCTCGCCGACGACAACCGCAGATCCTTGCGACGACGATCAGAAGACGCAGGGTCCTCTTGAGCACGGCGGCTGACTCGCAACCCGCCCCCGCTCGGTGAGCCGGCGCCTGTCTCGCCGATCTTCAGGAGATATGCCGCTGGGCCTGCTTACGGAACTGGGCGGACAGGGATTCATCGACGATGATCTCGAAGAAGTGCCGCCGTCCCGCTTCGATACCACCGCAGACCTTGCCGTCCCAATCCCTGACCGGAGCGTACCGCACCACCAGCCAGTGCTCTCGGCCCGTGAGGTCCGGAAAGCTGCCGCCGAAGAACAGCTCGTCGCCGAGGCGAACGTCCTGCAGGCGCATCTGTCGGAAATGGATTTCTCGCTGCAGCTGCAGGAAGGCCGCCTCCTCCAGCCTGACGCCGTTGACGTTGAAGCTCAGCAGATCCTCGTCGCGGCCGGGGGAGGCCTCCGCGACCTTATCGCGCACGACCTCCACCCGAAAACCGTCGAGACGGGGAGCGAATCCCTGGCGGCGGAGAACCGACGAGCAGGAGGAGAGCCGGTCGGCCCGGTTGATCGCCCCGGAGATCATGATCCTTCGTCCCTCGTCGAACAGGAAATTCGGCTCCCGCCGCGAGAAGGCGATGCCCAGCCCCAGCTCGAGCTCCGGCAGATCGTGCTTGCGATTCACCACGTTCTGCAGGGTTACAACCTGAAGAATTCTGCGCGCAAGGCCGCACGCGCGGGCGACCGTCAGGCCCGGGCCCTCGTCGTCGTGCTCGAAAATGGCAAGGATGACGGCATCGCCCTCGACGAACAGCTTCTCCGCGCCGAACTCGCCCAGGAGCTTGTTCACCGGATCGAAGAAATTGAGGCTGAAGTGGGAGGCCGGATTCAGACCCTTCGCACGCAGCCGGTCCGTGATGCGGGTCGATCCACGCAGATCCGCCTTGATGACGGCGTGGGCACGGATACGCCGTAGCAGGGGGCCGAGCTCGTCGGGACAGGGAAACTCCTGCAGGGTCGCGTTGGAGCGCGACAGCTTGACCTCCTCCGGGTCCTCGATCAGGCGAATGCCGTCCATCGCCTCGTAGGTTCTGTAGGCCAGCTTCAGATCGCGCCGAAGACCGAGGAACTCCACGAGATACCGGGCGAGGCAGGCGTTCATCCGGGTCGGGGACAAGCGCTTGAGCTCCGTTGCGGCGCGATCCAGCACATAGCTCAATGCCCCCGCATCGAGCCCGAGGCGCGCGTTCTCGATCTGCTGGGACAACCGGCGACGCGACAGGCGCCCCTCGATATAGTCCCACGCGAGGGATAGGGGTACGGGCCGCCCGAGTTGACCCCGCAGGACCGGCAGCATGTAGACGAGGGCAATCCGGCTGCTCAGGCCGTAGACATCAAGGCAGTGAAACAACTCCGCCGTGACCGCGCGGCGGAAGGTCGTCCAGCGCGGATCGTCCCAGTAGCCGGCCACGGCGCTCTTGTGCACGGTCGGCGGGGCCATCTGGGTCTCCGCCTCCAGGAACAGGCGTAGATTCTGCGGCTCGTCCAGCCAGGACAGGCGCCCGGGACGGTATTCGTCAGGCGACATGAATCGGCTGAGCAGGATCTCCGTCTCCAGGAATCCCCGCAACAGACCTTGGTCACGCCGCTCCGGTTGCGCGCCCGGTTTGCCGGCGAGCCCCGACCCGGAGGTCGGCTCACGCGTCCAAGACGGGAGATAATGCTGAAAGACCTTGCAGATGCACTGATTGGTCTCGCGCAGCCACTCGGCCTCGCGATCCTCCGCGAGGCAGGCGATCGGGTAGTCCTGCGCCAGACCGCGGCCGGCATCCAGGGCGGAGATCGCCAGCACGGGATTGAACAATGCCTCCTCCGGCAGCGGCCAAGCATCGCCAGCAACCGCGGCTCTGAGCGTCTGAAGGTGCTCGCCCTCCAACTCCCGCACCCGCTCGAATAGCAGGTGCAGGACACGCCGATTGATCGCATGCTCCTCGCGGTTGAGGGCGACCAAGCTGTCGTGGAGCTCGATGTTGTGGACGGAGTCCCTCGCGTCTTCCGCGTGGAGGGCGAACTTGAGCTCGTTTCGTTGTCGGTGCATCTCTCCGGCAACGATTTCGAGCACGAACTTCAAGAGCGAGAGCTGCAGCAGGGCCAGCAGTTCGACCCCGCCCGGCTGCTGCGCCCGCTGCAGGGTGGCCTCGAACAGGTCGACGTAGCTGCCGCTGAAGGCATCCAGATCGGCTGCCCCGGACGACCGCATCGGATCGCGCCGACGCAAGGTGCGAAACTCCTCCTCGATGAGCTCGCGAACAGACGCGCGTAGGGGCCCGGTGAGCCGCTGACTCAGGAAGACGTCGACGTGGGCGTTGTCTATGCCTTTTCCGAAGCGTTCGAGAGAGAGATCCCACGGCCGGGGAAACTTGAACGGGAGCGTGAACTCCGAGAGTGAGGGCCTCCAATGAATCAAGTCGTTCCTCGCCAGGCGACACGAGCTTGGGATTCTCGGCGCGAATTGGGATTATCTTCGTCTCAGTCGGCTACGCGGCTGGGTACCCCCATCCCGACCGGGAGCGCACGCTGCCGCGGCGCCGTGGCAAGCGCCCTGCTCCGCACCGATGCTTTCCCCTAGTCTATCCCAACCATCCGGTTTTCGTGGCCACTTTGTTAGACTTGGCGCCGAAACCAATGCAGCGGCAGATGGGAGCGAACCCCGCCCATGCACGCCGCCATCACCAACACACGACGACGCGCATGAGCCTCACGATTGCACCGATCAAGGCCATTTTGACCCTATCGCTACTGCTCGCAATGCCGCCCACGATCGCCCAGGGTCAGTCTGGGGCACGCGAGGTGATGGCCGATGCCATGGCCAGGATGATGGAGGCGATGGGCATGTTCAACCCATCACCCGGTACCTCCGCCCCCCCCTACCCGATGTGGATGCCCGGTGGCGGCGCCGGGATGCCCTGGGGCGGCAGCCCCTTCCAGGACCCGTCAGGCGCCATGAGCATGGGCGACACGATGATGAGGAAGCTCTACCCCAACATGCCTGGCGTGGGTTCCCCGGGTCAGTCCTATCCTTGGATGGGGACCGGACTGGAAGGGATCTGGGAAGGACGAGACGGTGAGTTGCTGGTCGTTCAGGGCAAGCGGTTCCGGATCTATTCCGGCGCAGCCGCCTACGTGGACGGCTACCTGCACACGCAGGGCGACAAGCTCGCGATGTACAACACCGGCGATCAGCAGGCGCGCGCCTTCGAGTACGCGGAGTCCGACGGCCGACTCGTCCTCCGCGATCCTGCGGGACAAATCTATCTTTACCGCCGCTTGCGACTCGACGCCGTGGAGTCAGGCGAGGCTCCTTCGGCCCCGGCCAGGTAAGGCACCCCGCGGCGCGATCCCCAATGGCGGCGTGATGACCCGCGATGGCTCAGCTGCCGCGGGATCAGCCGGACCCGACCCCGGGGATCGCTACGGCCACAGCAGCTTGACCGCCACGGTAAGCACCAGTCCCGCGAAGATCCGCTTCAGCCACGTCAGCGGCAGGGAGTGTGCGAGGCGCGCCCCCAGCGGGGCCGTCGGGATGCTCGCAAGCAGGATGGCCCCCACCGCCGGCCAATAGACGAAGCCGGTGCTGCCGGCGGGAAGTCCCTCGCGACCCCAGCCGACGATCACGAAGCCCAGGGTGCCCGCGAGAGCGATCGGGAGGCCGCAGGCGCTCGAGGTTGCCACGGAGCGGCGCATGTCCAGCCCGGATCGGACCAGGAACGGAACCGTGAGCGTGCCGCCTCCGATACCCACCAGGGCAGACAAGCCACCGATGGCCGTACCGGTCAGGCCTACCTTGGCCGCCCCCGGCGGGTCGCCCGCCCCAGACATCGCACGCTGAAAGAGCATGCGTAATCCGACGTAAAGCAGGAATACTCCGAAGATCCGGCGCAGCCAGACCTCGTCGAGCAAACCGGCCACAGCAGAGCCGATCCAGGCCCCGACCACGATCCAGGAAGCAAGTTGCCGGAAAAGGTCCCAACGCACCGCGCCGCGGCTATGGTGCGCGTAGACCGATGCGCTCCCGGTACCGATTATGGACGCCAAGGATGAGCCAACCGCGAGATGGGGAATCCAGTCCGGTGGGAATCCGGCATGAGCGAACACCCAGATGAGGGCCGGGACGATCACCACGCCACCGCCGACGCCGAACAGGCCGGCAAGCAAGCCGGAGGCAACGCCGGTGACGAGGTAGGCAAGGATCTCGATTGAGCTCATGGAAAGACGTCCTCAGGCTAATGCCTCGATTTACCTGCCCCGGCTGGCCAGCTTCGATACCGCAGCCAAAAATTTGAATATATCGGCATATTCTAATACAATAAAATCACTACTTTACCTGTCGGGATACCCTCGTTGTTGGCCCTGCTGTATCGACTCGCCGCCATCCTGTTGCTCGCGACAGCCGTAAACGCGGGTGCCTCCGGGCTCTCCTCGGATTCGACCAAGGACTGGTCTCAGATCGGGGCCTCCGCCCGCGAGGCCGGCCTGCCGGTGGTCGTACTGGTCACCGGGATCGGATGCGGCCATTGTGAACGCATGCGTGGCGAGTTCCTCGCGGACCCCAGAATTTCTTCACCACTCGCCGAACAGGCGGTTTCGGCGGAGCTCCACCGCGATTCCGTGGGAAAGATGGTCGATTTCGACGGTGAACGGATACGCTCGCGCGTCTTTCTCTCCCGCTACGACGTCTTTGCAACACCAACCTTGCTGTTTCTCGACTCCGCAGGCTTACCCCTGGCGCCGCCGATCGTAGGCTTTAACGACGCGGAAACCTACCGGGAACTGGTGTCGGAGCGCCTGACAGAGGCGCGATCCGAGCTTCAGACGCGGGCAGACGAGCAGCCCGCAGCGGCGCTCACCGCCGCGGCGCATGCGATCGCTCGGTAGGCTAGATAACCATCTCATCGCCAGAGGCCGTCACGCAGATCGCGCACCGAAAAGCCGCGCCAAGGCGACGCAACGCCCTTCTCCAGTCCGAGCACCCGGAACCGCTCCCCCATTCCCTGGGGCAGCACCAGTTGCCGGGCGCCCGCCAGCATCTGCAGCGCCTCATCGCCCGCGGCGACCTCCGCCAGCATCCCGTCCAGCCCGCAGCCGAGCAGGAAATGGGCCTGGGTGGTGTAGCCCGCCAAACCGAATCCCGCCTCCCGTCCTTGCTCGGCTACCGCCGTGAAGTCCACGTGGGCGGTGATGTCCTGCAAGCCGAGGTGGCGGTAGGGATCCCCGTGGGCACGGTGGCGATGGTGGCACATGAGGGTGCCGCCGCCGCGATGGGCATGATAGTACTCGCGGCGCGGATAGCCGTAATCGATCAAAATGGTCAGGCCACGCTCGACGGAAGCGGCCAGCGCGGCAAGCCAGGGGCCGAGACGCAGGTTGATCTCGGAACCGAACCCTGGCTCGACGGCGAGCCCCTGCGCCTGCAGCGCCCGCACCGCCGGTGCGAGACCGGGACTTTCAGGCTCGCGACAGACCTCGCGCCAGCCATGGCCAGCCGGGGTTACGAAGACCTCCAGCGGCGCGCCATCGGCGGCCACCCGGAATCGGTGCACGGGCATGGCGTCAAGCACCTCGTTTGCGAGGACGACGCCGCGAAAGGAGTCGGGCAGGCGCTCTAGCCACTCCACCCGCGCGAGCAGGTGGGGCAGGCGTTCGGCAACCAGGCTGCGCTGACGCTCCTTGAGCTCGGGGCTGAGCTCCAGGATAAGATAGCGCCCGGGGAGGGCCGCGGATCGCTCCAGGGTCGTGAGCACCTGCACCGCCAAGGCGCCGGAACCAGCACCGATCTCCAGGACGTCCCCCCCGTCGAGCAGATCCAGGACCTCACCGCACTGGGCGGCGATACAGGCCCCGAACAAGGGAGAGATCTCGGGTGCGGTGACGAAGTCGCCCCCCGCTCCGATCTTGCGCGCGCCGGAGACGTAGTAGCCGAATCCTGGCGCATAGAGCGCGAGTTCCATGAAACGGTCGAACGGCAACAATCCCCCGCGGTCGACCGCCTCTTCGCGGATCAGGGCGGACAGGCGGTGGCTATGCGCCCCCCCGTAGTCGGGGTCGCCGGCAGTCGAGTCGATCGTCGGTTTCATCGCGGAGGGCGGGGACGGCTGTGGGCGATGGGCTACAATTGCGAATCTTGCCATTAAACAGGGAGACCCGCCTTGTCGCAAAATCCCGACTCGCTGGAGGGCAAGGTCGCCCTCATCACCGGCGCCGCGCACCGCGTCGGCGCGCAGATTGCGCGCTGCCTGCACGCCCAAGGGGTCGACCTGGTGCTACATTACCGGCAGTCGGCGGCGGCAGCACGCGCGCTTCAGGCGGAACTTACCGTTTCCCGTCGCGAATCCGTCCTGTTGCTGCAGGCGGACTTGCACGACTGCGAACAGTTTCCAGAGCTACTGGAGCGGGTGAGCGCATTCCGGGGCCGGTTGGACGTGCTGGTCAACAACGCCTCCAGCTTCTACCCCACGCCCCTCGATCAGGTCACCGAGACCCAGTGGGACGACCTGATCGGCTCCAACCTCAAGGGCCCTTTCTTCCTGACCCAACAGGCCGCACCCTTGCTGCGCGCGGCGGCGGGGTGCGTGATCAATCTGGTGGACATTCACGCCGAGCGGCCACTGAAAGGGCATGCGGTGTACTCGATCGCCAAGGCGGGCAACGCCATGATGGTGAAGGCGCTGGCGCGGGAGCTGGGGCCCGGCGTGCGCGTGAATGGCATCGCCCCGGGCGCCATCCTCTGGCCAGAGCAGGGGCTGAGCGACGACGCCAAGCGGGAGGTGCTCTCCCGCACGGCCCTGCTGCGGGCAGGCTCGCCCGCGGACATCGCGCGCACCCTGCTGTTCCTGGTGCGCGACGCGCCCTACATCACCGGCCAGATCATTGCCGTGGACGGTGGGCGAACCCTCCAGCAATAGCCGTCACGCCACCATGAGCAATCAAGCGGACGAGTCGAATCTGCATCGCGGGGAGGATCACAGCTCCCCCTACCCGGTGAGCCGCCTCGCGCCCGCATTCCAGCTCTCCGACCTCGCCGCCGAGGTGGCGCGTGCCGAGTCCATGCTGAGCGCCCGCACCGGGGCCAAGCTGCGCACCATCGCCGACCAGATCAAGATCCTGCAAGCGGAGGCGCGCAAGGTGCTGGACGAGGCACGGGAGGAGCAGGCGCTGACGCGCGCCCACTGCAGCTTCAAACGCATTCCCGGCCACACGTACCACCTCTACCGACGGGACGGCGGCGACACCTACTTCTCCATGCTCTCCCCCGAGGACTGGCGCGGCAGACCCCCGAACCCGTTCCTTGGCTCCTACCGCCTGGAGGCGGATTACTCCTGGACCCCGGCGGATCAGGCACGCGCCCCGGACAAGACAGGTGATCTGGTGCGTCAGCTATTGCGGATCGGAGAGATACCAGGGGGAGTAGAGGGCTCCTGAGACCCGCGACCGACGGTCTGATCCGTTCGGAGCGCCGCGGACGCCGAGTTTCGGCAATCGCTGACCAATCCAGCGCTTGCCATGTGACACCGTATTCAAGCGCGGCAGCGTGCGAAAATGGAGCCATCCAAGAACTGCGCTCCTTGGGTGGCGTGCTGACTCTTGCCAGGATGGCCAACGATCAACGCCGTCCTAGAGATCGAGGGGTACGGGCGTGAGGGGCTGAACCGTCTGGTCGAACGCGTCCCACAACTCCCGATAGCTGCGCTCGAGCACGGGGTGGACCTCGTCACCCGCCACCGCGGCCAGTGGGCCGAGCACGAAGGCGTAGCGCAGGATCTCGTCGCGCGGAAGGACCGAGCCGCCCACCTCTCCGGCGAAGTCCCCATACGTCAGCAGGTCGATGTCCAGGGTGCGGGGGGCGAACTTCTCCGGGCCGCGCACCCGTCCGAAGGCGTCTTCAATCGCACGAAACGCAGCATTGAGGGCGGCGACATCTTCCTCGGTCTCGAAGCCGGCCACCAGGTTGTAGAAGGGCCTACCCTCGAAGCCCACCGCCTCGCTCTCGTATACGCCGGAAAGGACCAGGTCGCCGAATCGCTTCCGAAGCGCCCGGACGCCGCCGCGAATGGAATTTTCGCGGTCCTGGTTGCTGCCGACACTGACCCAAACCCTGGGCATGTCCGCCTAGTCGCGTGCCCCGCGCTCGATGATCACGCCCACGTCCCGGGCATCGCTCACGGCACCGATCTTGTTTACGCTCAGACGCACCCAGGCCACCCCGAACTCGCTGCGTATGATCTCGGCGCAGCGCTCCGCCAGGGTCTCGACCAGCTCGAAACGGCCCTCGCCGACGAACTGCTTGAGGCGCTTGGACACCGCCTTGTAGTTCAGCGCATCCTCGATACGGTCGCTGGCCGCCGCCTTGGCAACGTCGGCGCTCATCTCCAGATCGAGGATAACCGGCTGCCGGACCTCCTTCTCCCAATCGTAAATCCCGATCACGGTGTCGATGCGCAGCCCGCGCAAGAAGACGATATCCATCCCAGCTCCCCCTGTTTCGTATCGTCCAACATGGTAAGGGACCACGGATCGTTTACAAGCCCGCCTGGTTGACCCTAACCCAGGATTGGGATTCCAATGTGCCGCCATGATCCAGGACCTGCTGCTCGTCGCCGCCGCCTACCTGCTGGGCTCCGTCTCCAGCGCCATACTCGTTTGCCGGGCCATGGGTCTGCCCGATCCGCGCACCCAGGGATCCGAGAATCCGGGCGCCACCAACGTCCTGCGCATTGGCGGCAAGAAGGCGGCGGCGATCACGCTTCTCGGCGACAGCCTCAAGGGGTTGCTCCCCATGCTCGCCGGTCACCTGCTCGGAGCCGGCCCGGCCACGCTCGCCGCGACGGGGCTCGCGGCCTTTCTTGGCCATCTGTACCCGATCTTCTTCGGCTTTCGCGGCGGCAAGGGGGTGGCAACGGCTCTCGGAGTGCAGGTTGGGCTCTTCTGGCCCATCGGGCTGTCTGTGGCCGCAGTCTGGCTATTTACGGCCAAGGTGCTCAGGATCTCGTCGCTCTCCGCCCTGGTCTCCATGGCCCTGGCGCCGCTGATCGTCTGGCTCTTCTGGCCCGAGCCCGTGCTCATCGGGGCTCAGGTACTGATCACCGCGATCCTGTTCTGGCGCCACCGCAGCAACATCAGGAACCTCTTGTCCGGAACAGAGGACAAGCTGACCGATCAGTCGCCAGGAGCCGACTGACCCAACCGCCCAAACTAAACGGGGGGGAGCGTCTCCATCGCCCAGCGCGCCCGCGGCGCAAAGCTCAATGACTCGGTCTGGCCGGCGAGCAGGCGCTGCCAGCCGGCGAAGGCGATCATGGCCCCGTTGTCGGTGCAGAAGGCGGGACGCGGGTAGTAGGTCGACGCACCAACCTTCCGCAGGGCCGCGTCCATGCGCTCGCGCAGGCGGCGGTTGGCGCTCACCCCACCGGCCAGCACCAGGCGCGGGCAACCCGTTTCGCGCACCGCGCGCCGGCACTTGGTCACCAGAGTATCGACCACCGCCTCCTCGAAAGCGCGCGCCACGTCGGCTCGCACCCGCTCAGGATCCGAAGTTGCCGCCAATTCCTCCCGCAGGGTATTGAGGGTGAAGGTCTTGAGGCCACTGAAGCTGAAATCGAGGCCGGGGCGATCCGTCATCGGCCGGGGGAAGCGGTAACGAGCGGGATCCCCCAACTCGGCGAGCTTCGCCAGGGATGGGCCGCCGGGGTACGGCAGGTCGAGTATCTTCGCGGTCTTGTCGAAGGCCTCTCCCGCCGCATCGTCCAGGGATTCCCCGAGCATGCGGTAGCGGCCGATGCCCGCGACCTCCACCAGCTGCGTATGCCCCCCCGAGACCAGTAGAGCGATGAAGGGAAACGCCGGAGGCGGCTCCTCCAGCATCGGGGCGAGCAGGTGGCCCTCCATGTGGTGCACACCGATCGCCGGCACCCTCCAGGCCCAGGCCAGGCTGCGGCCGATGGCGGCCCCGACCAGCAGGGCGCCGATCAATCCCGGGCCCGAGGTGTAGGCGACGCCGTCGATATCGCCACCTTCGAGGCCAGCCTCGGCCAGCACCTGCCGGATCAAGGGCAACGTCTTGCGCACGTGATCGCGCGAGGCCAGCTCCGGCACGACCCCGCCATACTCGGCATGGATCTCCACCTGACTGTAGACGGCGTGGGCCAGCATACCGCGCCCGCCCTCGTAGACGGCGACGCCGGTCTCGTCGCAGGAGGTCTCGATTCCCAACACGCGCATCATTCATTTCCTCAACCGTAGGTCGCGAAAGGGGCTTTGCAAAGCCTTCCTCCGTTCGGATACAATTCTGCGCTTTACCCGCAGCCGTGCACAAACGAGCAGATCATGAGGACGTCTCTTCCATGCCCAATGTCCGTTTAAAGGAAAACGAACCGTTCGAGGTGGCCATGCGCCGCTTCAAGCGCTCCTGCGAAAAGGCCGGAGTGCTCGCCGAGGTCCGTCGCCGCGAGTTCTACGAGAAGCCCACCGCCGAACGCAAGCGCAAGAAGGCCGCCGCCGTCAAGCGCCACCACAAGAAGCTGCAGCGCGAAAGCCGCCGCTGGGAACGGACCTACTGAGCCGCGCCCGACGCTGGCCGGATCTCCCGGACGCGGCGTCTGACACGGCAACGATCGGCGGGTCCCCCCGCACGAACCCTGACCTCCACACAAGCGCTGACTCGGTATAGCGAGACTCCAGCCTCATGCTCAAGCAACGCATCCAGGACGACATGAAGGCCGCGATGAAGGCCGCCGAGAAGCGCAAGCTTGGCGTCATCCGCCTCATCCTCGCGGCCATCAAGCAGCGCGAGGTCGACGAGCGCATCGAGCTGGACGACACGCAGGTCCTGGCGGTGCTGGACAAGATGGTCAAGCAGCGCCGCGACTCGATCGACCAGTACACGAAGGCGAACCGAGAGGACTTGGCGGAGCAGGAGCGTTACGAGATCGAGGTCTGTCAGGATTACATGCCTGAGGCAATGAGCGAGGAAGAGCTCGCGCAGCTAGTGGACGAGGCCGTAATCGCCTCCGGCGCGGGGTCCATGAAAGACATGGGCAACGTAATGGGCGTACTGAGGCCCAAGGTCCAGGGCCGCGCCGACATGGGCCACGTCAGCAAGCTGGTCAAGCTGCGCCTGGGAGCCTGAAACCCCGCCGCCAACGCGCCCATCTGCTAGCTTTACCGCATGGCCGGCAGAATCCCCCCCGAGTTCATCGACGCGCTGCTCGCGCGCACCGACATCGTCGATCTCATAAATCACCGGGTCCCGTTGCGCAAGGGCGGCAAGGACTATCAGGCGTGCTGTCCGTTCCACGACGAGAAGACCCCGTCGTTCACCGTCAGCCGCGAGAAGCAGTTCTATCACTGTTTCGGCTGTGGGGCTCATGGCACGGCAATCGGTTTCCTGATGGAGTACGACCGGCTGGGGTTCCTCGATGCGGTCGAGGAACTGGCCCGTCAGGCCGGCATGGAGCTCCCGGCGGGAGGCGAGGCCGCGCACGGCGGCCCCAACCTCGCGCCCCTGTACGAGCTGCTCGAGCGGGTCGCCCGCATCTACCGCACCCAGCTCAAGCACCACCCGCAAGCCGCGCGCGCCATCGACTACCTGAAGGCCCGCGGCCTCACCGGCGAGGTGGCGGCCGCTTTCGGTCTTGGCTATGCGCCCCCCGGATGGGACTTCCTCCCCGCGGCCCTTGGCGCCGACGCCGGGCTGCGCGCGTTGCTCCTGCAGTGCGGGCTGATGATCGAGCAGGAAGGCAGACGCTACGATCGCTTCCGCGACCGCGTGATGTTCCCGATCCGCGACCGCCGCGGCCGGGTCATCGGCTTCGGCGGTCGGATCCTGGGAGACGGCAAGCCGAAGTATCTGAACTCCCCCGAGACCCCCGTCTTCCACAAGGGGCGAGAGCTCTATGGCCTGCATGAGGCGCTGCGGGCGCTGAAGAACCCGGAACGGCTGCTGGTGGTGGAGGGATACATGGACGTCATCGCGCTCGCCCAGTTCGGGATCAACTATGCCGTGGCAACCCTGGGCACGGCGACCACGGACGAGCACCTGCAAACGCTGATGCGCTCCGCGCCCGAGCTGGTATTCTGCTTCGACGGCGACCGAGCGGGACGCGCCGCCGCGTGGAAGGCCCTGGAGACGGTGCTTCCGCAGGCGACCGGCCGGCAGGAATTCCGCTTCCTGTTTCTGCCGGAGGGCGAGGACCCGGACACCCTGATCCGCCGCGAGGGAAAGGCCGCGTTCGAGGAGCGCGCGAAAGTGGCGGAGCCACTGTCCGAATTTTTCTTCCGCCAGCTCACCGCCCAAGTGGACATGGGGAGCCTCGACGGACGCGCACGCCTCGGAGAGCTGGCCAGACCTCTGCTGGAAAAGGTCCCGCGGGGCGTCTTCCGGGACCTGTTGGACGCACGGCTCGCATCGCTGATCGGCGTCGCGACCAGCCAGCCAACGACCAGCAACCGCGACACGCCCCGGCGGAGCCGAACAGCCCCGCGTAGACAGCCGCTCACGCCCCTGCGACTGGCGATCGCGCTGCTGCTGCAGAACCCCCACATCGGAAGCCAGGCAAACCAGGCCCCGGCCTTGTGGCGGAGACTGGATCGCCCTGGCATCCAGCCGCTCGCCCAAACCCTTGATTTAATTGCGGCCCACCCCGAGATCAGTACAGCCGGACTGCTGGAGCGATGGCGCGGGGAAGAGATGTACACGCACCTCGAGCGATTGGCCGACCCGACACTCCTAACCCACATCCCTGAAGAAGGGTTGGCGGCCGAGTTCATCGGCGCATTGCAGCGACTCAACGCGGAAACGGCGAACGCCGAGACCGAACGCCTGTTCGCCCGAAACAGCCCGGCCCAGTGGACGGAAGAGGAAAAGGACCGGCTGCGCCGAACGGCGGCAACGGCTGGCGACGAGCGCCCTGGCTAGTCTCGCGATGCTTGATGTGTTATAAGGGCCGATTGTGTTTCATTCTGGCGTACGCACTCAACCCAAGGGTAGCGAATGGATCGACAACAGCAACAGTCCCAGCTGAAGCAGCTGATCTCCAAAGGCAAAGAGCAGGGGTACCTGACCTACACCGAGGTCAACGACCACCTGCCCGACGGCATCGTCGAGCCGGAGCAGATCGAAGACATCGTGCGCATGATCAACGACATGGGCATCGAGGTCCATGAGACCGCGCCCGATCTCGTCGACCAGACCCTGAGCGATGCGGCGGTCGCCGATGACGAGGCGGCCGAGGCCGCCGCCGCGGCCCTCGCGAGCGTCGACAGCGAGTTCGGACGCACCACGGACCCGGTCCGCATGTACATGCGGGAGATGGGCACGGTCGAGCTCCTTACTCGCGAAGGCGAGCTTCAGATCGCCAAACGCATCGAGGAAGGGTTGAACCAGGTGCTTACGGCCCTGTCGGTCTACCCCCGTTCGATCGAAAAGCTTTTGGAGATCTTCGATCGGGTGGAGCGGGAAGAGATGCGTCTGTCCGACGTCATCTCCGGCTTCACCGATGACGACGACCAGGAACCGCCTCCGCGCTCCACCGCCGACTCGCGCGAGACAAACGACGACGACAGCGAGGACGATACCGCTGCGGTCGACACCGGACCGGACCCGGAAGAAGTGGCTCGACGCGTGCAATTGATGCGCGAACGCTACGCCGTCGTGAAGGGCCACCTGGAGCGCCACGGCCGCGACGACAAGCGCACCCGCGCGGCACTGGGGGAAGTCTCCGAGGTGTTCCTCCAGTTCAAGCTGGTGGCCAGCATCTTCCAGGAACTAGCCGACATCCTCCGCACCACCATCGAGCGCATCCGCAATCAGGAACGGCTGATCATGGGCCTTGCGGTCGAGAGCGCCGGCATGCCGCGGAAGGTCTTCATCAACACCTTCCCCGACAACGAGACCAGCCCGGAGTGGCTAAGTCAGCAGCTCACCAGCGGCGAGCCCTTCGCCGAGCGGCTCGAGGAGCACGCCAAGGAGATCCGGCGCGCTCAGCGCAGACTGCAGGAGGTCGAGCGCGAGAACTTCCTGACCATCACCGAGATCAAGGACGTCAACCGGAAGATGTCGATCGGCGAAGCGAAGGCCCGCCGAGCTAAGAAGGAGATGGTCGAAGCCAACCTGCGCCTGGTCATTTCCATCGCCAAGAAGTACACGAACCGCGGCCTCCAGTTCCTGGACCTGATCCAGGAGGGCAACATCGGCCTGATGAAGGCGGTGGACA
>CAYNBI010000069.1:0-7162 GCA_964395315.1 uncultured Chromatiaceae bacterium
CCGCCTACACCGTACTCACGATCCCCGCCCTCGTGTACTGGGTGCGTTTCCCCCGCCCGGCTGAGCCGGTAGCGCACAATCAGGCGGAAACCCAGCCAGCCTTGCCGCGCGACCGGGGGCGACGCCTCGTGTTCCTGCTCCTCCTGGCGATGAACCTCGATCTCCTGCTGAACATGGAATCGACACCGGCCTATCTCGGCATCCTCGTCGCCCTGGTTGCGGTGCTTTCCGTCTACTCGGGCTGGCGCGGCTGGGCGGTGGCCGTGGCACTGGCGTCGATCACCGGTGCCGTGCTCTGGAGCACCGACTACGGAGGCTTTGCCACCGAGATCGATACCCAGATCGAGCGCTTCGCCGACGATGAGCGCGTCCGCATCTGGAGCGACACCTGGTCGCTGGCGAAGGAGAGCTCGGTGACGGAGTGGTTGTTCGGCAACGGGGTCGGACGCTTCCGCCAGGAGTTCGAGCGGGTATCGGACCCCAGGTACGCCGAGTTGATTTTCCCGCACAATCATGCCCTGGAAATCACCTACGAGAGCGGAATCGCCGGTCTGCTGGCTGCCGCGATTCTGGTGGGCTGGCCGCTCTGGCGGCTTGCCCTGTGCGCCCGATACCCCGCGTCGCCGACGCGCCGAGGCCTGGGGGCCGTCATTCTCTTCACCTTCCTGGCCTGGCTGATCCTGGTCAACCTCGTGTTTCCCTTCTTCTCCAAGAGCACCCTGTACCCCTTGGGAATCCTGCTGGGCGTCACGCTCCTCTACCTGCGCGACGCGGAACCACGCCACGAGGGCAGCTCCCCCTCCGACAAAGATCCGACAAGGCCTCCTGGCACGCGGGCGAATCCGTCATGACGACCGGCGAACGCCGCAACACCCCGCACCGAGACGGCCACAGCGAATCCGTGCCGCGCATCCTGCTGGTGCGCCTCTCCGCCATCGGCGACATCGTCTTCGCCTCGCCGCTCATTGCGGCTTTCCGCCGCGCCCACCCCAAGGCTCACATCGCCTGGCTGGCGCAACCCGAGTGCCGGACCCTGCTGGAGCACCACCCCGACCTGGACGAGGTGATCGTCTGGCCGGTTGGGGACTGGAAGACCCTTTGGCGGGAGCGCCGCTGGCGCGCGCTGGGACGCGAGATCCGGAATTTCCGCCTCCGGTTGCGCGAACGCGGCTTCAGCCTGGCGGTTGACCTGCAGGGCCTGTTGAAGAGCGGCCTGCTGACCCGGTTGTCGTCGGCACCCGAGCGCATCGGCCTCGGCTCCCGGGAGGGGAGCCAGTGGCTGATGACGCGGACGATTCCCCGCGGCGGGGATCCGCGACGGATCGGCTCCGAGTACCTGTACCTCGCCGAGACCCTGGGTCTGCCTGCCGGGGACTTCGGCATGGAGGTCCGCTACGGGCCGCGGGAGGCCCGGTTCGCGACGTCGGTGGCCGACCGCGAGGGTCTGGCGAGTGGTTATGCGGTCGTCTGCCCCTTCACCACCAGGCCCCAGAAGCACTGGTTCGAGGACCGCTGGTCGGCGCTCGCGGACCGCATCCGCATGGAGCTGGACCTGCCGGTCGTCATGCTCGGGGGCCCGGCCGACCGGGACGCGGCCGGGCGCATCCGCGCCGCAGCGGCGACCGATGTGATCGACCTCGTCGGCAAGACCTCGTTACTCGAGGCCGCGGCGATGATCCACCGCTGCAGCCTGCTGGTGGCCGTGGACACCGGGCTCGGCCACATGGGCATCGCCTTCGCCCGTCCCAGCCTGCTCCTGTTCGGCTCGACCTGTCCGTACACCGACACCACCAGGACCGACGCCAGGGTGCTGTATCATCCGCTCCCCTGCTCGCCCTGCAAGCGCAGACCCACCTGCAACGGCGACTTCACCTGCATGCGCCTGATCGAGACCAGCGAGGTCTTCGACGCGGCGCGGGCCCTGCTCGGGCAAAGCCGATGAAGGTCCTACACGTGGAAGGCGGACGCAACCTCTACGGCGGCGCCCAGCAAGTGCTGTACATCCTGCAAGGGATGGCCAGGCGCGGTCTGGACAACGCGCTCGCATGCCCCGCCGGCAGCGAGATCGCGGACGCCGCGGCGCCCTTCGCCGAGGTTCATCCGATGCGGATGGGAGGCGATCTGGACATCGGCATCATCCAGCGCCTGCGCCGCTGCATCCGTATCTGCCGGCCGGATCTGGTGCACCTGCACAGCCGCATCGGGGCGGATGTCATGGGCGGCATCGCATGCAGGCTGGAGCGGGTCCCGGTGGTGCACTCCCGGCGCGTGGACAATCCCGAGAGCCGCCTTGCGGTCGCCCTGAAGTACCGCCTGCACGACCGGGTGATCGCCATCTCGGAGGGCATCGGGCGCGTTCTGCTCGCGGAAGGACTGCCGAAGGACAAGCTGCGGGTGGTGCGCAGCGCGGTGGACGTCGCGCGATTCGACCGCCCGTGCGAAAGGGAGAGGGTGTGCGCCGCCCTCGGGGTGCCGTCGCACGCGCGGCTCGTTGGCACGATCGCGCAGCTGATTCCACGCAAGGGCCACCGCTTCCTGATCGAGGCGTTGCCGCCGCTGATCGCGGAGTTCCCCCAGCTGCAGGTGCTGTTCTTCGGCAAGGGTGCGGAGGAGCGGGATCTGACCCGACGCATTGCGGAAGCGGGCCTGGAAGGAAGGGTTCGCCTGGCGGGATTCCGCGACGACCTGCCCGACGTTCTGCCCTGCCTCGATCTCCTGGTTCATCCGGCCCTCATGGAGGGCCTGGGCGTGTCCCTGTTGCAGGCCGCGAGCGCCGGCGTCCCCATCGTGGCCAGCGACGCCGGCGGCATACCGGAAGCGGTACGGGACGGACTCAACGGTATCCTGGTGCCGCCGGGAGAAACCGCGGCGCTGGGGGCCGCGATCGCCCGGCTGCTGCGGCACCCCGACCTCGCCCAACGCATGGGCCGCGCGGGCAGGATTCTGATGCGCAACGAGTTCTCCATCGACGCCATGGTGGAGGGCAACCTCGCGGTCTACCGCGAACTGCTTCAGGATGACGGATGAGCTCTGGCCAGCCCGCTCCAGATGGCGGGCAGCAAAGCCGGGGGCGAATCAGCGATGCACATCGCCCTGTGTAGGAGAGGAGCAGACACTGCGCGCTCCACCCCTACCGCCAAGCGCGCGCCCGGTTCCGCCAGCGCCTGCGAATGGCGGGGGAGGCCCTGTGCTAGACTTGCGCCGCGGCGCCAGCCTGGCGTCATTTCAAACCCGGCAAGCGAACACCTGAATTGGAAACCGATTTTCCGGACTTCTCGCGCGCCCGCATCCTCGTCGCCGGGGATCTGATGCTCGACCGCTATTGGAGCGGCGCCACCAGGCGCATCTCCCCCGAAGCACCGGTAGCCGTGGTCCAGGTCGACAACGCGGATGACCGCCCGGGCGGGGCCGCCAACGTCGCACTCAACGCCGCGTCCCTTGGCGCGCAGGTGCAAGTGGCGGGGATCACCGGCACCGACGAGGCCGGAGACGCACTTGGCGCCGGGCTGGCCGCGCGCGGCGTCGAATGCCTGATCCACCGACGGGCGGACGTCCCGACCATCACCAAGCTGCGTGTGCTGAGCCACCACCAGCAGCTGATCCGATTGGATTTCGAGAAGCCGCTCGGTGATCCGGGGGGGGAAGACCCCCTCCCCGCTCTCGTCGCGGCGGCCCTGCCCGACGCTGATCTCCTGGTCATATCGGACTATGCCAAGGGCACGATTGCGGACCCGCAGGCGCTGATTGCCCTCGCGCGCTCGCTCGGCAAGCCGGTGCTGGTGGACCCAAAGGGGCGGGACTTTGCGCGCTACCGCGGCGCGACCTTGATCACCCCCAACCGCCGCGAGTTCGAGGACGAGGTAGGGCCCTGCGAGAACGACGCGGCGCTGGTGGACAAGGGGCAGGCGCTGCGCGCACGGCTCGACCTCTCGGCCCTGCTCGTCACCCTGGGTGAGCGCGGCATGCTGCTCCTCCTGGCCTCGGGCGAGGCCCTGCACCTGCCCACCCGCGCGCGGGAGGTCTACGACGTGACCGGCGCCGGCGATACCGTCATCGGGGTCCTGGCCGCGGCGCTGGCGGCGGGGCAGGATCTATCCGCGGCGGCCGCGCTGGCCAACTGCGCCGCCGGTATCGTGGTCGGCAAGCTGGGCACGGCCAGCGTGACGGCGCGCGAGCTCGAGCGCGCCCATCGCGGAACCGAGTGGCACACGGTGCTGGGGCGCGACGAGCTGCTGGCGGCCGTCGCCGCCGCCAAGGCCCACGGCGAGCGCATTGTGATGACCAACGGCTGCTTCGACATCCTGCACGACGGGCACGTGGCCTACCTGCAGCAGGCCCGGCGACTCGGGGATCGGCTGGTCGTAGCGGTCAACGATGACGCCTCGGTGAGCCGGCTCAAGGGGCCGCAGCGGCCGGTGAACCCGCTGGAGCAACGCATGACCGTGCTCGCCGGGCTGGCCTCCGTGGACTGGGTGACCTCCTTCGGCGAGGACACCCCGGAGGCGCTGATCTGCGCCCTCGAGCCCGACGTGCTGGTCAAGGGCGGAGACTACCAAGCGGACCAGGTGGCCGGCGCCGGTTGCGTGGTCCGCGCCGGCGGCGAGGTGCGCATCATTCCGTTCGTGGCGGGTCGTTCGACCAGCCGCATCATCGAGGCCATCCGCCGCGAGTGATCCCTGGCCCGCATGGCACGCATCTACAGTCTCCTGCTCTATCTCGCGTTGCCCCTCGCGCTTCTGCGCCTGTTGTGGAAAAGCCGCCGCACACCGGCTTACCGCAAGCGCTGGCGCGAGCGCCTCGGGCTCTACGACGGGCCGCCGCTCGATGCGGAATTCTGGATTCACGCGGTCTCGGTGGGGGAGGTCCAGGCCGCCGCTCCCCTCGTCAAGCACCTGCTCGACCAGCACCCAAAAGCCCGCGTAATGGTGACGACCACCACGCCAACCGGCTCGCAGCGCGTGCGCGACCTGTTCGAGGACCGCGTGCGGCACGTCTACACCCCTTTCGACCTGCTCCCCGTGATGCGGCGCTTCCTTGACGCGGTGCGGCCCGCGATGGCGGTGGTGATGGAGACGGAGATCTGGCCCAACATGCTGCGCATCTGCGAGGATCGCGGCATTCCCGTGATCCTGGCGAACGCCCGGCTCTCGGAGAAGTCTGCCCAGGGTTACGCCCGGCTCGGGGAATTCACCCGCGCGACCTTCGGCCGCCTGTCCGCCGTCGCGGCCCAGAGCCCGCAGGATGCCGAACGCTTTCACGCCCTAGGCGTTCCAACCGAGCGCATCCAGGTCACGGGAAGCCTCAAGTTCGACGTACGCCTCCCCGGCAGCCTGCTGGACCAGGCGGAGGTGATGCGGCGCGTATGGGGTACGGAGCGGCCGGTGTGGGTGGCCGCCAGCACACACGAGGACGAGGAGGAGCAGATCCTGGCCGCCCATCGCCAGATCCTGCGACGCCTGCCGCAGGCCCTGCTGGTGCTGGTGCCGCGCCATCCGGAACGATTCGACCGCGTCGCGGCCCTCGTCACGCGGCAGGGATTGACCCTCGCGCGGCGCTCTGCCGGCAAGGCCTGCGACCCGGCTACCCACGTCTTCCTGGGAGACACCATGGGCGAGCTCCCGGTGTTTCTCGCCGCGGCGGACGCGGCCTTCATCGGCGGCAGCCTGGTCCCCGTCGGCGGCCACAACCTGCTCGAGGCCGCCGCCGTGGGCGTTCCGGTCGTGATCGGCCCCCACGTGTTCAACTTCGCCCAGATCACCGAGCTGCTGGTGAGCGAGGGCGCAGCGGCTCAGGTGGCGGACGCCGACGCGCTCGCCCGCTGTATGACCGACTGGCTGTCGGATGCCGCCGCGCGCGCCCGCATTGGAGAGAATGGCCGCAGAGTGGTGGAGCAGAACCGCGGCACCTTGCAGCGCCTTATCGCGCTGATCGAAGTCAGCAGAGCCGCCCCACCCAGCGCACCCCGTCCGGGCGCGCCGCGGGCTCAATAGGTCGCCATCGCGGAATCGACGTCCCGCGCCCAGGCCGCCACGCCGCCCTCGAGATTGATCACGCGGGAGAAGCCCCGGTGCTCGAGAAAGAGGGCCACCTGTTGGCTGCGGATGCCGTGGTGACAGATGATCACCGTCTCCCGTTCGCGGTCGAGCTGGTCGAGGCTGGCCACCACGTGTCGCATCGGCAGCAGGCGGCTGCCTTCGAGCCGGCAGATGTTGAATTCCCACGGCTCACGCACATCGAGCAGCAAGGGCTTCTCCCCGCCCTCAAGGAGCCGGGCGTGGAGCTCGCGCGCGGTCATCTGACGCATTGGGGTGCTCGCCGCGACTCAGAACTCGAAGTGCTCAACCTCGGGAACCTTCTCAAGCGCCGGTACGCTGGTCTCGAACAGCACCTCGCGCTGGAACTCCTGGGTAGCGACCCGAGTCACGACCATTGCCTCCATCAGCGGCGCCTCGCCAACTATGGCGAACAGACGTCCGTTCAAGGCAAGCTGGTCCTGCAGGGAGGACAGCAGCGCATCGTCCGGCAGAGAGCCGGTCACGGCGATGACGTCGAAGGGATTGCCTTCAACCTCGCCGGTCAGGGCATCACCCACCCGCACCTCGAAGTGCCGCATGTTCAGTGACTCGAGCGTCGCGCGGGCCTGCTCCGCCAGCTCCTGGTGGAACTCCAGGCTCACCACCCTGGAACCGAGGCTCGCGAGGCAACCGGTGACGTAACCAGAACCGGCCCCGATCTCCAGGATGCGGTCCTCCGGTCGGATCCGCAGTGCCTGCAGCATGCGGCCGACGACCTTGGGAGCGAGCATGACCTGTCCGGCGGCGATGGGTATCTCGATATCCGCGTAGGCCAGACTGCGGTAGCTCTCCGGGACGAATCGCTCGCGCGGGACCCGCGCCAGGACATCCAGAACCTCCGGGTCCGAGACCCCCCAGGGGCGGACCTGCTGCTCGACCATGTTGAAGTGGGCGCGTTCGACACTGGTATCCATGGGGCGATGTACCGAAATGACCACGGTTGCGTGTGGGATGGAAAGGCTACGTGTTATGGCCGCGGACGGCAAGCGGGCACTGGCCGCGGGGCGACCGGTTGCAGGCAGAGAACCGACCGGGCTCGGTTCCCAAATTCGAAAACTCGGATAAAGCTGGAGTGTCGCGGATTGATC
>CAYNBI010000069.1:7208-20738 GCA_964395315.1 uncultured Chromatiaceae bacterium
TTTCAGCCGGGGGCTCGTGGTTCGCCTTGCGGCCGGCGGCGCGAATCCGCCGGACGGAGCGAGACGCACGCCCTATTCGGCCCGATGAACCCGTGGCGGTTTTGGTTTCATTGAATGCCCAACAACTAGGAGACACAGATGTCCCTGATGAAACGATCGCTTGCCGAGCTCGTCGGCACCTTCTGGCTGGTTCTCGGCGGCTGCGGAGCCGCGGTGTTCGCCGCCGGCGTCCCGGATGTCGGCATCGGCTACCTGGGCGTATCCCTCGCCTTCGGCCTGACCGTGCTGACCATGGCCTATGCCATCGGCCACATCTCGGGCTGCCACCTGAACCCGGCGGTTTCCGTCGGTCTGGCGATCGGCGGGCGCTTCAGCTTCGCCGACCTCCCGATGTACGTGATCGCCCAGACGCTGGGGGCCATCCTGGCGGCCTTCCTGATCCTCTTTGTCGCCAGCGACATGGGCACCGCCAAGGAAGGGCAGGCCCTATTCGAGCTGGGCGCAAGCAGCCTGGCGGTGAACGGATATGGCGAGCTCTCGCCCCAGGGCTACGGCCTTACCGCGGGGTTTGTGACCGAGGTCGTGATGACAGCGATGTTCCTGTTCATCATCCTTGGGGTCACCGACAAGCGCGGCACGGCCGTGGCGGGCGGTCTGGCCATCGGCCTCGCCCTGACCCTGATCCACCTGATCTCCATCCCGGTGACCAACACCTCGGTGAACCCCGCCCGCAGCACCGGCCCGGCGCTGGCGCTGGCGATGTCCGGGGAGGCCAAGGCGCTCGGACAGCTGTGGCTGTTCTGGGTGGCACCCATCATCGGCGCCCTGATCGGCGCCGTGGTCTACCGCGCAATCGGCGGCAACGGCACCTCCGACTAGGCCCGCGACCGGCCCGCGGCGAGTCCGCGGGCCGGTCGAGATCAGATCAGCCCGGCGAAGGGCTGCACCAGCACGCGATCGCCCGGCTCCAGGTCCCCCTGTCGCTCCGGCAGCACCATGAAGCAGTCCGCCAGGCTCATGGAGCGCAGCACGCCCGAGCCCTGACGCCCTGCCAGCGCCACCGTCACCCCGCCATCGGCTCCCCGGCCCAGCACTCCGCGCGGGAACTCCGTTCTGCCGGGACGCTTGCGCAAGCGGCTGACGCACTCCGCCGAGAACAGCAGCGGCGGCTCCTCTCGCCCGGTCATGAGCTTGACCAGGGCCGGCCGCGCGAACTGATAGAAGGTCACCATCACCGCCACCGGATTGCCCGGCAGGCCGAAGAAGAGGGCGTTCTCGACGCGGCCAAAGGTCAGGGGCCGGCCGGGCTTCATGGCGATCTTCCAGAAGCTCACCCTGCCGATGCGCGCCAGTAACCCGCGAACGTAATCCGCCTCGCCCACGGACACGCCGCCGGAGGTGATGACCACATCCGCGTCCGCCGCCGCACGCCGCAGGGTCGCCTCCAGCAGGTCCGGATCGTCCCGGACCACCCCGAGATCCAGCACATCCACGCCCAGGCGAGCGAGCATCCCGTAAAGGGTGTAGCGGTTGCTGTCGTAGACCTCCCCTTCGCCGAGCACCTGACCGACGGAGCGCAACTCATCGCCGGTCGAGAAAAAGGCGACCCGCGGACGGCGGCGCACCGCGACCTCTGCGATACCCAGGGAGGCGAGGAGCCCGAGGTCCGCCGGGGTCAGGGTCCGCCCCGCCTCGAAAACGGCATCTCCGGCGGCGATGTCCTCCCCCGCCTGACGCACGTTCTGCCCCGTCCTCTGGCCTGCGGCGAATCGCACCCCCCCGCCCGACTCAGCCGCCTGCTCCTGCATCACCACCGTATCCGTCCCCGCGGGCATGGGCGCCCCGGTCATGATGCGCACGCACTGATCCGGCCCCACCTCGCCGCGAAAGGGGTGTCCCGCCAGGGCCTCACCAGCGAGCGCCAGCTCGGTCGTGCCGCGCGGGGAAAGACTCGCGCCCGCCAGGGCGTAGCCGTCCATGGCCGAGTTGGTGTGAGAAGGGACGTTCGCTGGCGAGACCACCGCCTCCGCCAGTGTCCGGCCCAGTGCGTCGCGCAGCGCGAGGCGTTGGCTGAAGGCGATCGGGACGATCTGCTCCAGGATGCGGCGCCGCGCATCGTCCACGCTCAGGGATCCGGGATCCCGGGCGTCGGCACAACTCGGCTGCGGGAGGATGTCTGAAGGCATGTCTCGCTTCTCCACGGTGACGTCACCCGAGCGGCACGCGCCCAGCTGCTTGCTATCCGTTCCCGGACGACCTATTTACTCTCGGGTGCGTGCTGCGATCAACGCCGAGTCATGACCGGCCGCGCAGGACAGGCACATCAGCGTCAATGATAAACAGATCGACCCACCAAGTCGGAGATTCCACCACGATGATGAAGCTATTTCCCCCCGTCCTCTTCGCGGCTGCGGTATCGGCTGCCCCCATCGCCTCGGCCGCTGAAGGCATGAGCGGCATGTCAGGTATGAGCGGCATGGCTGGGGCGAGCGCCGAGGCCTCGCGCTATGGCAAGCAAAAGGTCGTCTATCACGTCAACACCTATGGCGGCAAAGAGCAGGAGGCCGCGCTGCGCAACATCCAGAACCACATCAACGCCGTGGGCGCGGCAAACCTGGACCTCAGGGTGGTGATGCACGGAGACGGCATCTCGCTGTTGCTTACGCCCGACGCCGTTGAGGGCACCAAGATGAAGGAAGGCAACGCCAACCAGGAGATGGAGGCGCGCATCGCCGGCCTGAAGGACCAGGGGGTGAAGTTCGAGATCTGCGCCAACACCCTCAAGGGCCGCAACGTCGAGTTGGCGGACCTGTACGACGCCAGCGAGACGGACATCGTACCCAGCGGCGTGGCCGAACTGGCGCACCTGCAGGCACAGGGATACACCTACATCAAGCCCTGACCGGGCTTCGCGATCCGTGGCGCCAGGGACACGGCGCCCCTCCGCTAACGGCACTTCGCACTCATCGGCCCGACACCGGTAATCGAAGCTTCAAACCCTCTTTATTTTCCTGTAGTTATGGGACTATATTCTGCGAGGGCTTCGTCCGAGGGCGAAGCAAGCGCAAATCCGGCCTGTTGCGCCGCTACCAGGGATGTCCGAACACGCATAGCCGCTCAAGAACAGACTGCAGACCATGAAACTCAAGGCACGGTCGACACGACTCGGGGGACGTTGGGTGAGCGCCTCGTTCATTCGCGAGGCCGTCATCCGGCCCGGAGAGGACGCGTCATCCAGCCTGCTGATCGACGGCACGCTTCTGCGACCGGATGACGCCGAGACCACGCACTACGAGATCCTGGAGGCGACGGAAGAAGAGGTCGCCATGCTGAGCCGTTGCGGCTACCGCTTCGCATCGACGGACGGTTAGCGATCATCCTGGGTCGATCGCCGATTCCCCACCGGGCCGGCCACGACCCGAGGCCTGAAACATCCCCATATCACCGTATCGGATCCCACTCCTCGGTTTCTCCGTTGGCGAGGTCGTAACGCAGAATGCGACCGTTGTTGGTGTCGGCGATCAAGACCTGGCCGCCGACGACCGCCAACCCGCCGGGCTCGTTCATCCTCAGGCCCTCGCCCCCGTCATCCTTCCCGGGCCGCCCGTCCCCGAGCAGGCTGCTCAACTTGCCGCCATCCAGGTCCAGGCGCTTGAGCTTGTGATTGTACGTGTCCGCCACCAGAAGGCCGCCGTCGGCGGCGATGGCGACCCCGAGCGGGTGCTGAAGCCGCGCCTTGGCCAGGTCGCCGTCCCGGTCGCCGAAGTCGAACAGACCGCTTCCGACCAGCGTCCGCACGCGGCCCTGGGCCAGGTCGATCTCGCGGATCGCGGACGACTCTGGATCGGCGACGTAGAGCTTGCCGCCGCGCAGCGCCAGACCGCTCGGCTGGCTGAAAGTGGACCGCGCCAGGCTGCCGTCGGCGATACCCTCGCGGCCCGAACCGGCGAAGGGCGCCAGCGCGCCGGCGGTCAGGTCGAGGCGCCAGATCTGGTGTTCCCCGGCCATGGCGACGTAGAGTAAATCGCCATCCAGCGCCAGATCCCAGGGCGAGCGCAGGTTCGCGGCCAGTGGATCAGTGCCCTCGTGTTCGCGCAGCCCCTTTCTGCCGGACCCCGCGATCGTGGTCACTAATCCCGCGGCCAGGTCCACTCGGCGGATGGCGTGGTTTCCGGTATCGGCCACGTAGAGGACGCCGTCGGGGGCGAAGGCGAGGCCACGAGGCGCCCGGAAACGCGCCGCCGCGAGGACGCCGTCCTCGAAGCCAGGCTCCCGCCCGCCCACCTCGTGCAGCACCCTGCCCTCTCGCGTCGTCACCAGAATGCGGTTCAGCAGGGTATCGCTGACCGCGATCCGGTCCTTGCCCACCGCGATCTTTTCGGGGGCGGCGAACCAGCCCATGTCTCGGCCTGCCTGGACGAGACTCAGCGCAATGGGCGTCTCGTCAATGGCGTCGGGATACATCGCCAGCAGCTTCTCGATGGCCCGGCCGAGACGCTCCTCGTGACCCTCGCCGGCGACATCCCCGACATAGCCGCCAAGCGGGTCGATCACGGCCAAGGTCGGCCAGGCGCGCACCCCGTAGGCGCGCATCATGCGGAACTCCGGATCGTTGACCACCGGCTCCGCCCGCTGGTAGCGGACAAGCACCTCCCGCAGCGTCTCGGGATTGGCCTCGTTGTCGAACTTCGGCGAGTGCACCCCGATCACCGCCAGCTTGTGGCCGAAACGCTCCCGCAACCTCGCCAGCTCATCCATGACGTGAATGCAGTTGATGCAGCCGTAGGTCCAGAAGTCCAGAATCACGACCTTTCCGCGCAGGTCCGCAAGGCTCAGGGGACGTTCCACGTTGAGCCATTGCAGGCCGGCGGGGAAGTCCGGTGCCGGCGGGAACTCCGACCCGCGCTCCGCGCACGCGGCGAGGGGAAGGAGGGCAAGGAGCGCAGCCGCGATCCAGTGGGTTGGTATCATGTCGATGTAGTCCCGTCTGATTGACTGTTGGCAGGGCGATCGGGATCTGATCAGAGGGACCGCGCACGGAACCCGAAGTTTTCATCCCCCCGCTCGGACAGGCGAGATTCCCTTACCAGGATACATCGAGGTGTGAATGAGCGAGACAGATCAAACGCCGGCACGAACAGAGATCGACCTGGTCAGGCAGGCCCTGGAGAAAGGCAAGTCCAAGCGCATTCGCAAGATCCTGCAGGGCATGCACCCGGCCAAGATCGCGAGCCTGATCGAATCGCTGGAGCCCGCGCAACGTATCGCGGTGTGGCAGCAGGTCGCCGACGACGCGGAACCGGCCGTGCTCGCCCATCTCGGGGAGGATCTGCGCGGAGCGCTGACCCAGGACCCGGAGGATGCGGCTGAGTCCCTGGAACCCGAGGCCCAAGCCCACACCCAGATCGCGCGGCTGCGCGATGCCCTGGAGCGGGGAAAGCTCAAGCGGGTCGGGCGCATGCTGCGCCAGATCCACCCTGCAAAGGCGGCGGGGCTGCTGGAATCATTGCCGCCCGGGGAACGCTCCACCGCATGGGAAATGGTGGACAGCGAGCGCGCCGGGCGCATCCTCGCGCACCTGCACCAAGAGGTTCGCGCGCGCCTGGCCCTCGAGATGGACCAGGAGGATTTGATCACCGCGGCGCGGACCCTGGACCTGGACGACCTGGTCGACCTGATCCAGGACCTACCGACGGAAAAAGGCCGGGAACTGCTGCGCGCCATGGATCTGCGCGAGCGCGAGCAGCTCGAGGCCATGCTGTCGTACCCCGAAGACAGCGCGGGCGGGCTCATGAACACCGATCAGATATCGGTGCGCCCGGGACTGCGTGTCGGCTCGGTGCTGCGCTACCTGCGCCTGCTCGAGGATCTGCCCGATCAAACCGACAAGCTCATGGTGGTCGACCGCCAGAACCGTTACCAGGGGGTGCTGAGGGTGCGCCGCCTGCTCACCAGCCGCCCGGAGCAACGGGTGAAGCAGGTGATGGACACCGAGTTTCCGGCCATCCCCGCTGACCTTCCCAGCCGTGAGGTGGCGCGACGTTTCGAGGACCTGGACCTGATCTCGGCGCCCGTCACCGACGCCGAGGGGCGTCTGCTCGGGCGCATCACCGTGGACGACGTGGTGGACGTGATTCGGGAGGAGTCGGAGCGCTCGCTCATGAACATGGCAGGGCTGGACGAGGAGGACGACATGTTCGCCCCAGTGCTCACGAGCGCGCGGCGGCGGGCGGTCTGGTTGGGCATCAACCTGGTGACGGCCTTTCTCGCGGCCTGGGTCATCGGCCTGTTCGAGGGCACCCTGGAGAAAGTGGTCGCGCTGGCGGTGCTGATGCCGATCGTGGCAAGCATGGGCGGTATCGCCGGCAGCCAGACCCTGACCCTGGTGATCCGGGGACTTGCGCTCGGACAGGTCGAGCGGGGTAATGCGAACCTCCTGCTGTGGAAGGAGTTCGGAATCGGGGCCCTGAACGGGCTGATCTGGGCGCTGGTCGTCGCGGCGCTGGCCATCGTCTGGTTTGGGAGCTGGGAGATCGGCGGCATCATCGCCGCAGCCATCCTGCTCAACCTGCTGTGCGCCGCCCTGGCGGGCGTGGCCATTCCCTTGATCATGCGCCGCGTCGGCATCGACCCGGCGCTGGCCGGGAGCGTAGTCCTGACCACGGTGACGGACGTGGTGGGCTTCTTCGCCTTCCTCGGTCTCGCTACCCTGGTGCTGCTATGAGTCCAGCATCAGCGTGATGACCCAGACCCGCCTCCACCACCGGCCAGTTCACCCACAACAAGGGACCCCTCGCAAGACCGGCGGCGTGTCGAAGCCTGCACTCGACGCGTTTCGGACCGTCCGACCACCGACGGACACGCGCCTTGCAGGCAGACTTGTCCCGCCGCAGTGGGCAAGGTTCAAGGGTGCCCTGCGCTAACCACTGATCCCGGGTGGTTTCGCGGCCACGTTGCCAGACAACCGCGACACTCGGAGAGGGCTGTCGGTGCCTCGGCCATAGCTCCCTTCTTGCGGCAGGGGGGCCCGGGCCGACGCGGAAGCTCGGCGTGCCAGCCGGGCTTCCGCCGGCCTGTGAGGAGTGGTGATGTCCAGCTTGCCGCGCCGTCGCCCCGTCTTCACGGCAGACACCGACATCTGGTCGCGAGAGCAGGCTTCACCGGGACTGTACATCCGCGACCCGAGCCGCAGCCTGGTCGAGGCGCCAGGTGTACCCCGTGAGCTCGTAGTTCAGCGCAACTGGTCGACCATCCACGGACGCCATCACGGAAACCTCGGTCGGCGAGTGGATGGCACGGTCTTCGACCGCAATGGCGGCGCCGGGGTACCGGCTCTCGAGAGCCTTGCAGACCAGCTCGGAGCTGGGACCTGTGTCTCCGATCTCCGGCGCATCGGTCACGCAATTGGCGCTCGCGGTAACAGCGAACAGCAACAGGATGAGGGTAAGGGTTTTGTTCATGGTCGCTTCCTCCTTCGTGTCTTACTTCGTCTTTTGAGCCAGACTTGAAAAACCGGATGGGACCGGCTCGATGCTCCATCCTCGGTACTAAGTCTGGCCGCGAAGGCGCGGATGGAGTATGCGACCGGCGGCGTAGGACTTAGGTCGTACCGCTGGAAGGGCTTTCGCAACCGGCTGTGTTGCAAGCCTTTTGTGCAAGACGCGGGGGCGTTGCGCCGCAGGGGCCTGATACCTGTGTCCTAGTACGCTCGAACCTGTCTTCGACCGAACGCGTTTGGAGGGACGGGGCATTGAAAATTCTCGTCGCCGAAGATCATCCGCTGCTCCGGGAAGCCCTTGCGTACGTGCTCAGGGAACTGGATAGCGAGGTATGCGTCGTCGAAGCTGCAAACGGCGAGGAGGTGGTTAGGCTGACCGCCGGGCATGCCGATCTGGACTTGGTGCTGCTCGATATCTGCCTCCCCGGTGTGAGAGGGCTCGAGCTGTTCCAAGCTCTGCGCCAAGACCATCCGGCGCTGCCCGTAGTCGTGCTTTCGGCGATTGACGACCCGGATATCGTGAAAGCGGTGTTGGCGGGCGGAGCCATGGGGTTCGTCCCCAAGTCGTCACCTCGTCCGGTCATGGTCAACGCCCTGCGCCTTGTGCTTTCGGGAGGGCGCTATCTGCCGCCGGAGTTGATCGTGGGCGAGTGGGAGTCCATGGCGCACCGCGTCGAAGGCCCCGAGAAGCCGGCGCGGCCGTCGGTGGAGGATCTTGGACTGACCGAGCGCCAGCTGCAGGTACTCGCCCTCGTGGCCCAGGGCAAGTCCAACAAAGTGATTTGCCGCGAGCTCGGCCTCGCCGAGGCGACGGTGAAGATTCATGTCACGGCTATTCTCAAGGCGCTCAAGGTAGCCAGCCGCACCCAGGCGGTGGTGGCGATCAATCGCCTCGGTCTGAGCTTCGACTCGCCAACGCCGCGCGGGGGTCAGGGGGACGATCGCTGATCGCTGATCGCTGATCGCTGACGCTCGGGCGGTTCGTCTGCGGCTGACGAGCCGAGACGAGGTGCTCGAGAAGCGCGCGCAGCTTGGCCGGCGCCACAGGCTTCGCGAGCAGCGGCAGGCCGCTCGCCTTCGCCAGGCGCAGGGACTCGGGGGCGGTATCACCGCTGATCAGCGCCGCAGGGATTTCGTAGAGGACCCTCTCCCGCAGCCTGCGCACGACCGAGATGCCGGTCTCGTCCCCGGGCAGGAGATAGTCGCACAGCAGGGCGTCCGGCAGACAATCTGATGATTCGAGGGCGGTGACGGCCTCGTCCCCGTTGGCCGCGGTGGCGACCTTGCACCCCCATCCCGTCAGTTGGCTCTGCATGGCGGCGCAGACCATCGCGTCGTCGTCAACCACGAGCACGGACGCCCCGCGCAGGGAGTCGTTCGCGCCCACTGCGGACGCTCTGACCGACGGCAACGCCGAGTTCTGTCCACGCGGGACCTCAACGGCGAAAACCGACCCCTTTCCCGGGCGCGATGCGACCGAAATCCCGCAGCCGAGCAGGTGCGCCAGACGGGCGGCAATCGCCAGCCCGAGGCCCAGGCCCCGGCGCCGATCGCGCTCGGGGTTTCCGGCCTGGTAGAACTCCTGGAAGATCGCCTGCTGCTGCTCTGGCGCGATGCCGATGCCCGTGTCCCAGACCTGGATGCACACCCGCTGGCCGCGACGGCGGCATCCGATCAGGACGCCGCCGCGTTGCGTGTAGCGTACGGCGTTCGCGGCGAGATTCAGCAGGAGGCGCTCCAGCAGCAAGGGATCGCTCCGCACCCGGAGCCGGCTTGGCACAACCCGCCAGCGCAGCCCCTTTTCCGCGGCGCTGGCCGCAAAGGCGATACCCAGGCGGGCCAGCAGATCACCGATGGGGAAGTCGCTGATCTCCGGCGAGACGACACCGGCCTCCAGCCGCGAGATATCCAGGACCGCGTCGAGAAGCTCCTGCAGGGCGGTCACCGCCGTCTGGGCCTGCTCGGCGATGCGCCGGGTCTCCGGATCGCCTGCGCGCTCGTCGAGCTGCGAGACGAGCAGCCCCAGCGCGTGCATAGGCTGGCGCAGGTCGTGGCTGGCGGCGCGCAGGAAGCGTGACTTGGCCTGGTTGGCAAGCTCCAGTTCCCGGGTCCGCTCGGCCACCTTGCGCTCCAGGCCGGCGTAGGACTCGCGCAGCCGCGCGGCCATCTGGTTGAGCTCTTCGGCCAGCGTCTGCAGCTCGTCGCCCGTCTGCACCTCCATCCGATGGTCGAGAGCGCCCGCGCCGATGCGCGCGGCGCCCTCTTGCAGCGCCCGTATCGGTCCTGCAATGTGTCGGGCGAGCATGAGGCTCGCCGTCACCGCAAGGGCGAGCGCGACGAGAAGCAGCAAGCCGGTGCGCCGCACCGCGGCATACAGGGGGGCGTAGGCCTCGGTGAGCGGTTGCTCCACGAACACGATCCAACCCAGCTCGGGAATCGGCGCGTAGGCGGCGAGCACCGGACGGCCCCTTGGATCCAGGCTCTCGCCCGGGTCCTGCGCGCGCTCGTCCCGTTCGGCTCCCACGGCTAGCGCCCGGCCCACCTGGGGCAGATCAGAGAAGTCGGTTTTTTTCAGAACCAGGCTGATGTCCGGGTGGGAGATGAGCTGGCCGCGGCGGTCCACTACGTAGGCGTGGCCCGTTTTTCCGATACGAATCCGCGAGACGACGTCCCAGACAAACTTGAGGTTGACCTCCACAAGCGTCACTCCGTCTCCCTTGCGCTGCGGTGCCAGCGCAAGGGTCATGTAAGGCTCGGTCTCCTTGTGGAAGTTGACTGGACCGAAGTAGGGGCGGCCAGCTGCCGCCTCGCGAAACGCGGGCTCGCCCGCGCGGTCGAGTCCGCTGGCGATCCGATCCATGGTGAGCCGAGACACCCGCACCTGCTCCCGCCCGGAGGTGTCCAGCCAGCTCGCGTCGGTTATCGCCGGAACTTGCCGCAGAAGCTTGAGCAGCTCCAGATGGCGCTGCTCGAGTGTACCGCCGCCCGCCAACGGCAGCGTCGTCCAGCCGACCTGCCGTTCGATGTCGGCGGCGAATTGCTCGATGAGCACCGCCGCCCCGAGCGCCTTCTCCCGCTGCAGCTCGAAAAGCGCCGCGCGCGTCTCCTTGTAGTAGAAGTAGAGTCCGGTCAGATCGCTGACGAGCAGGGCGCTGCCAACCAGAAGGAGGAAGTACGCGAAGTACTTGCGAAACAGCCGGCTTCGGGGCCAGAGCCTCATTCCCGGGCGAATGAACGCCGGGCCGGCGAGATCCGAGTCCCTTCGCCTCTCATTCGATGACCCGGTCCGCTCGGAGCGCAATGGATGGGGGGATCGTGAGCCCCAGCTCATCGGCCGTGCCGCGGTTGATCACCAGCTCGTACTGGGTCGGCTGCTCGATCGGCAGGTCGGCCGGGTTGGCGCCCTTCAGGATCTTGTCCACGTAGCGGGCGGAGCGCCGCTGCAGCGTCGGATAGTCGACGCCATAGGCCATCAGGCCGCCCATGGTCGCGAAGGGCTTGTACCAATGGATCGTCGGCAGGTTGCGCCAATTCGCGAGGTCGGCGATCTGCTGGGCCTGATAGCCGAAGATAATGGCCGGAAGGGGATAGAGGGCGTCCGCCTTCCACTCCTCAATTGCCTCGAACGCGGACTCGATATTGTCGCCTTCCGGCGTCACGAAGACGCGGACCTCCAGGCCCAGGATCTCGGCCGCGGCCTTGGTGTCTCGTACATAGACTTCCTGGACGCTCCGCGACATGTAGGGGCTGGCCAGCAGCGCGACGCGCCGGATGCCGGGGGCCACGGCCTTGAGCAGCTCGAGCCGCTTGGCGTTCAGCTCGCCGGCGTAATAGGTGAGCCCGGTCATGTTGCTGCCCGGGTGGGGAAGGCTCGCGGCAAACCCTCCAGCGACTGGATCGCTGCTGGCGATGAAGACGATGGGGATGGTCGTGGTAGCGCGATGAGCGGCGTCGGCGTTGAGGTGCGTCAGGGCAACGATCACGTCCGGCTTCGTGGCCACCAGCTCGTCGGCGGCGCGTTGCAGGCCCTCGTACCGCCCGCCGCCGTTACGGCAGTCGATGGTCAAGTTGCGGCCTTCCACGTAACCCAGCTCGCGCAGACCCTCGCGCAGCGGCTGGTTTCCGCACTCGGGCTGCGTAAGACCGAGCAGGCCCACGGCCGCGACCTTCTCCTGCTGCGCCAGGGTCGCGAACGCGGTCAATCCGCAGGTAAAAATCACCAGTACTTTCAGGGGTATGACTGACATGGCATCCTCCTTACCGAAAGGATAGGCGATGCAACCGTCTCAGGAGGGAAACAAAGGCCCCGGACACCGCGCCGGGTTAGTTCGGGAGGCTTCCGGTCTTCGCCGGGTTGTCGCGCAGGCCGATCTCTTGCGGGGCTTACGCGGCAGCTCCGGCCCTTGGCGACACCTCGCAGGCTGTGCTTCAGCCTCACGGCAAGCCGGCGCAACGGCTCCGGGTTTCCCACGCACGACTGTAGGCTGCCTCGGCGCCGATGCGGGCTTTCAGCAGCACTGCACAGCGCTCGCGGTTCTCGCGGCTGGTAGCATCGTCCCACCGCTTCAGGAGCCGTCCGCGCAGCGGCTGGCGGGTGCCGACACAGGATAAGTGACAGCCGAATCCTGTGTGGCCTAGGCACGGGAACACGGGTATTGGAGCTGAGACCGGTTGGCCTGCTTTTGGCCGGACGGCGACCTCAACCGACGAGAATCTCGTGGCGCGCGGCTTGCTGCGCCGCAGCAGCCACTTTTGTCGACCCTAAACACAACCGGACGGTTTAGGCGGCGTCTGGGCTGGAGCGACCGCTCTGGCGACCCGATCCGGACTTCGTTCCTGTTGAACAAAAAGGAAGGCCCCGACAGCAAGCCGGGGCGTTGTTTCAAACCTGCCTTCGGGCGCATCGGTGAGCTTAGCCACGTCTGTTGGCAGGCACGCTTGGGAGGCCCGCTCCGCGTTGCCTGGCCTCCGGTACAGGCCGCGAACCGCACCTACTCCGCCCACACGACCGCCAGCGTATCCACCGGCGCGTAGTCGTCGGTGAGCACGCTGCCTTCGTCGACGTTCAGCTCCTGCTCCGCTGTCGCCGGGTCGAGCAGGTTGCCCGCGTGGAAGGCGAGGTCGCACAGCTCCGTGTCCTCGCGCCGGTGCGGCGGGCGGCCGAAGGCTCCCCACAGCCGCTCCGCCTCGGCCACCAGGTCCTCCCTGGTGCGCGGCGCGGCTTGGGTGGCGGCGAGGAAGAGGTTGCGGGTGCGCTGCCACCAGGCCGGGCTGCCCGCATCCGCCTCGGCGCGGTCGTGGCGCGGGAAGACATAGACGGAGGGAAAGACGGCGCGGAGCGTCCGGTACTGGTCGCGCAGGATGCCCCGCCCGCACCGCGCAGGGCCGCCGGAAGGTTGGCCAGCAGCAGGCCCTCGGGGGCGAGGTGCGCGCGCACCGTCTCCAGAAACTCCCGCGTCATCAGGTGAAACGGCAGCCGTCCCCCGCTGCCGAAGGCATCGAGGACGATGGCGCCCCACCGCAGGTCCGGGTTCCTGCGCAGGAAGGCCCGCCCGTCCTCGACGAAGACCTGCATCCGCTCGTCGGGCGTGAAGGAAAAGTGCTTTTCGGCCAGCGCTACCACCCCCGGGTCGATCTCCACCAGGTCGATCTGAGCCTGGGGGTAGTGCCGCCGGAAAGAGCGCGGCCCCACGCCCACCCCGCCGCCGACGAACAGCGCCCGCTTCATGTCCGGGGTGAACAGCCGCGCCAGGTGGAAGAGGTCCGTGTAGGGCACCGCCGACCAGTGCTCGCGCCCGCGCTGCTGCCAGGGGTGGACGAAGATCGCCCCCTGCACGTACTTGCCGAAGCGAAGCTGGCGGGCCACCGGGGCCATGCGTCCACCGGGGCCGGGCAGCCGATGCTCGACCACGGTCATGGCGCTGTAGGCGCTGTCGCGGGTCTCGACGATCTCGAAGCGGCCCTTGGCGGGCTGGGCCAGCAGCACCGGCGGTTCGACGAGCAGGCGCGGGGCGGTCGGGGCATCGGGCGCC